>CAYVXO010000118.1:0-18795 GCA_964454485.1 uncultured Rubrivivax sp. | reverse complement strand
CAGGCGGCCTGTTCGCGCAGCCCGGCCAGCGGGGCCGGCAGCGCCGGCGGCCAGGTCGGGGCCGGCAGCGCGGCACCGACTTCGGCGCCGAGATAGGCGATCAGCCGCTCCAGCCGGCCCGGCTCGCGTTCCAGGTAGACCACGCGGTGGCCTTCGGCGAGGCCGCCGCGCTTCGCGGCCGCGGCGAGCGCGTCGCCGAAGCCGCCGAGCCGGTCCACCAGGCCGCGCTCCTTCGCCTGCGCGCCGGTCCACACGCGGCCCTGCGCCACGGCGTCGATCTTCGCCACCTCGGTCTTGCGCGCCGCGGCGGCCTTGCCGGTGAAGTCGGCGTAGATGTGGTCGATCGCGCTCTGCACCACGCGCGCGAAGCGCGGGTCCATGCCGCTGCGTGGGTCGTAGCCCTGCGCCAGCCAGTGCGTGGCGTAACCCTCGGTGTGCACGCCCAGCGTGGCCAGGCCCTTCTCGGCGCTTGGCAGCAGCGCGACGACGCCGATCGAGCCGGTGATGGTGGCCTCGTCGGCGATCACCTCGTCGGCCGCCATCGAGATCCAGTAGCCGCCCGAGGCCGCCACGTCGCCCATCGACACCACCACCGGCTTGCCGGCCTTGCGCGTGAGCTCCAGCTCGCGCCGCACGAGTTCGGCGCCGAAGGCGCTGCCGCCGGGCGAATCGACGCGCAGCACCAGCGCCTTGACCTTCTCGTCCTCGCGCGCGGCGCGGATCAGCTCGGCCGTCGAGAGCCCGCCGATCACGCCCGAAGGCGCCTTGCCGTCGACGATGGGCCCTTCGGCCACCACCACCGCCAGCGCGTCGGCGCCGCGCGGCGCCTGCACGCGCGCCAGGAAGGCGCCGGCGGAGATCTGGCGGAAGGTCTTGCCGTCCTTCACGCCGGCTTCGACGAGCGCCTGGCGCATCTCGTCGCGGGTCTTGAGCGCGTCGACCCATTTCTCCTGCAGCGCCAGCTTCGCGGCGTCGCCGCCGGCGGCGACGAGCGATTCCGGCAGCGCGTCCAGGCTCCTCGACAGCGCGCCGGCGGGCAGCTTGCGCGCCTTCTCCACCGCGCCGGCGTAGCTGGCCCACAGGCCGTCGTAGAGGGCGCGGTCGGCTTCCTGCGTCTGCGGCGAAGGGGCGCTGGCGGTGAAGGTCTCGCCCGCGTTCTTGTACTGGCCGGCGCGCAGCACATGGGCTTGGACCCCCAGCTTGTCGAGCGCGTCCTTCAGGTAGCTGCGCTGGGCGGCGTAGCCGGTGACGAGCACGCTGCCCATCGGGTGCAGCCAGACTTCGCTCGCATGCGCGGCCAGGAAGTACTGGCGCTGGTCGTAGCCGGAAGCCCAGGCGATCACCGGCTTGCCGGCCGCCTTTACGCGCTCGAGGGCGCGTGCCGCCTCGCGCATCGCGGGCAGGCCGGCGCCGCCGAAGTCGTCCAGCAGCAGCAGCACGCGTTCGATCTTCGGGTCGGCCGCGGCGCCGTCCAGCACCGCCAGCAGGTCGCGCAGGCGCGTCACCGCGACCGGGTTGCCGCGCAGCTGCGAGAGCGCGTCCTCGCGCAGGTTGCCGGCGAACTGCTCGCGCAGCGGGCCGCCGGGCGCCACCACCAGCGTCGTGCGCTCCTGCAGCGGCGGCGGGCCGCGGTGCCACCACCAGAACGCGAACGCGGCCAGCAGCGCCAGCAGCAGCAGGTTGGCGATGCCGCGGCGGGTGGCGTCCAGCACGCGCCAGACCCAGGCCAGGGCGTCGAACAGGCGGCGGGGGACCGAGCGCGGCATGGTGCGGTTTCCTCATGCGGCCAGGGGGCCGCGGCCCGGAGCCTACGCGATCCGCGGCGATACTCGCCGCTCCTTGCCATGCGCGCGATCCTCGAAGTCACCGTTCCCTTCTTCGCCCTCGTGCTGGCCGGCTACCTGGCCGGCCGCCGCCACGTGCTGCCCGAGAGCGCGATCCCCGGCCTCAACGCCTTCGTCCTCTACTTCGCGCTGCCCTGCCTGCTGTTCCGCTTCGGCGCTTCGACGCCCATCTTCGACCTGCTGAACCCGGCCGTGCTGGCGACCTGGATCGTGGCCGCGCTGCTGATCGTCTTCTTCACCGTCGCCACCTCGCTCAACGAGCGCGTGGGGCTGAAGGACGCGGCCTTCGGCGCGCTCGTGGCCTCGTTCCCGAACACCGGCTTCATGGGCGTGCCGCTGCTCGTGGCGCTGCTGGGCCAGGCGGCGGCGGGGCCGGTGATCTGCTCGATGCTGGCCGACCTGTTCATCACCAGCTCGCTGTGCATCGCGCTCGCCAATTCGGGCGGCGCGGCCGAGCATGGCGCGCGCACGGCGGCGCTGCGCGCGCTGCGCGGCGCGCTGTCGAACCCGCTGCCGTGGTCGATCGCGCTCGGCGCGCTGTTCTCGCTCACCGGACTGAAACTCCCCGGCCCGGTCGACGCCATCGTGCGCATGCTGGCCGACGCCTCCACGCCGGTGGCGCTGTTCACCATCGGCGCCGTGCTCTGGCGCGCCGGCCAGCACGTGCACACGCGCACGCCCTGGCCCGACTTCGTGCCGGTGGCGCTGACCAAGCTGCTGCTGCACCCGCTGCTGGTGGCGCTGCTGGGCGGCGCGGTGCACGCGCTGGGCGGGCCGATCTCGGCCTTCCAGCTCGGCGTGCTGGTGCTGGCGGCGGCGCTGCCCAGCGCGAGCAGCGTCTCGCTGCTGGCCGAGCGCTACCAGGCCGACAACGGCCGCATCGCACGCATCATCATGGCCAGCACGGTGCTGGCGTTCGTCAGCTTCTCGGGGCTGGCGGGGCTGCTGGCGCCGCGCTGAGCGGATCAGATCGCCAGCGGGTCCACGTCGACCGCCCAGCGGATCAGCCCCTTGTGCTGCGCGCGCAGCGGCAGCAGCTGCGGCAGCCAGCCGGCCAGGAAGCGCTGCAGCAGCGGGCGCGAGGCGGATTCCACCAGCATCTGCATGCGCTCGACGTCGGCCACGCGCGAGACCGCCGGCGGCACCGGCGGATAGAGCGTCAGCCCTTCCTCGCCTCCGGCCAGCGCGCCGGCGTCCTGAAGGAACGCGGCGGCGACGGCGGCGCTCTTCGCCTCGGCACGCAGCAGCGCCAGGTGACTGAAGGGGGGCAGGCCGGCGTTGCGGCGCTCGGCCAGCTGGCTGGCGGCGAAGGCGGCGTAGTCGTGGCGCGCGAGCGCGGCGAAGAGCGCGTGCTGCGGGTGCCAGGTCTGCACCCACATCTCGCTCGCGGCGGCCTGGGCGGCGTCGCGGCCGGCGCGGCCGGCGGCCTGCATGAGCAGCGCGAACAGGCGCTCGGGCGCGCGGAAGTCGGAAGAGAAGAGCGCGGCGTCGGGGTTCACCGCCGCCACCAGCGTGATGCGGCGGAAGTCGTGGCCCTTGGCCACCATCTGCGTGCCGACGAGCACGTCGACCTCGCCGCCGTGCACCGCCGCCAGCTGCGCTTCGAGCGCACCCTTGCCGCGCGTGCTGTCGGCGTCGATGCGGGCGATGCGCGCGCCGGGCAGCAGCGTGCCCAGCTGTTCCTGCAGCTTCTCGGTGCCGCGGCCGACGGGGGCGATGTCCAGGTTGCCGCAGTCGGGGCAGGCGCGCGGCACGCGCTCGGTAAGGCTGCAGTGGTGGCAGCGCAGCGTGCGGTCGGCCTTGTGGAACACGCGCCAGGCGCTGCAATGCGGGCACTCGCTCTTCCAGCCGCAGGCGCTGCAGTGGAGCACCGGCGCGTAGCCGCGCCGGTTGAGCAGCACCAGGCTCTGCTCGCCGCGCTCGATGCGCACGCGGATCGCCTCCACCAGCGGCGGCGCCAGCGCCGGCGGCTCGGCGGCCTTGGGCAGCCGGCCCATGTCGAACACGCGCACGCGCGGCATCGCGCCGCCGCCGATGCGTGCGTCCAGCGCCAGCCGGCGGTAGCGGCCTTCCTGCACGCGCTGCCAGGTCTCCAGCGACGGCGTGGCCGAGCCCAGCAGCACCGGCACGCTGGCGTCGTGCGCGCGCCAGACCGCGAGGTCGCGTGCCGAGTAGCGAGCGCCTTCCTGCTGCTTGAACGAAGGGTCGTGCTCCTCGTCGACGATCACCAGGCCCAGCCGCGGCAGCGAGGCAAACACCGCCAGCCGCGTGCCCAGCACCAGTTCGGCTTCGCCCAGGTGCGCCAGCAGCCAGTGGCGCAGCCGCTGCGCCGGCGTGAGCGCGCTGTGCAGGCTGACGAGGCGGCGGCCGGGGAAGCGGGCCGCGAAGCGCGCTTCCAGCTGCGGCGTCAGGTTGATCTCCGGCACCAGCACCAGCGCCTGGCGGCCGGCGGCCAGCGTGGCCTCGGCGGCGCGCAGGTAGACCTCGGTCTTGCCGCTGCCGGTGACGCCGTGCAGCAGGGCCGGCTGCGGCGAAGCGGCCAGCGCCTCCAGCGCCGCCGCCTGCTCGGCGGTGAGCGCGGGGCGTGGCGGGGCGTCTCCGGCCGGCAGGGCCGGCAGCTTCTTCAGCCGGGCGACGCGTCGCGCCAGCGTGGTCTCGTCCAGCTTGCGCAGTTCGGGCGGCAGCACGGCCAGCGCCAGTTCACCGACGCCGCGCTGGTAGTAGGCCGCCGCGAAGTCGACCAGCCGCAGCCAGGCCGGCGCCAGCGGCGGCAGCGCCTGCAGCACTTCGGCCACCGGCCGCAGCTGGGTGTCGTCGGCAGCCTCCGCGGACGCCCGGTTCCAGACGATGCCCGGTACCTCGCGCCGGCCCAGCGGCACCCGCAGCAGGGTGCCCGGAGCGAGTGGCCGCTCGCACGCATAGTCCAGCAGGGCGCCGACGCCGGCATGCTGCGGCGTCTCGACCGCCACCGCGGCGCGCAGCGGCGCGTTCACGACGCCCCTTGCCGGTGCGAGCTCGGATTCACCTCAAGGTGCGCCGACAAGTGCATGATTGGCAAGGGGATTTCTGGCTGCCCACAGATGCTGTGGACAACTCTGTGCCCAAGCTGCGGCGAGCGCTCCCAAGTCGTTGATTTGTCACGCACGGCCTGTTACTGCCCGATTTCGCGGCAAGCGCGGCAAGTCAAGAAAATCAATGACTTAGAGCGGTCGCGGGCAAGTCCCGATGGTCGACCGGGAGGGCGGGTGACGTTTTGCGCCGCAGCACCTTTTCTGGGGACAAGTCAAGCCCTGAGCGCTCACTGACCTGCTTCCAATCGTGTCGGCAGGTGCACCGTTCGTGATCGATTCACGCCGGCCGGCGCAGCCGCCGCGAGTGAGCGTGCACGGCCTCGACGAGCGCCGCCACGTGGTCGGGCGGCGTGAACTGGCTGATGCCGTGGCCCAGGTTGAACACGTGGCCGCCCCATTGGCCGTCGGGGCGCTGGGGCGGGCCGAAGCTGTCGAGCACGGCGCGCGCCTCGCGCGCCACCACCTCGGGCGGCGCGAACAGCACGTTCGGGTCCAGGTTGCCCTGCAGCGCCACGCGGTCGGCCACGCGCGCGCGGGCGGCGCCCAGGTTCACGGTCCAGTCGAGGCCGACGACGTCGGCGCCGCAGCCCGCGATCTCGTCGAGCCAGGGCCCGCCGCCCTTGGTGAAGACGATCACCGGCACGCGCGCGCCATCGGCTTCGCGCCGGAGCTTGCCGACCACGCGCTTCGTGTATTCGAGGCTGAAGCGCTGGAAGGCGCCGTCGGCGAGCACGCCGCCCCAGCTGTCGAACACCATCACGGCCTGCGCGCCGGCGTCGATCTGCGCGTTCAGGTAGGCGGCCACCGCGTCGGCATTGACGGCCAGGATGCGGTGCATCAGGTCGGGCCGCGCGTAGAGCATCGACTTGACGAGCCGGTAGTCGTCGCTGCCCGCGCCTTCGACCATGTAGCAGGCCAGCGTCCAGGGGCTGCCGGAGAAGCCGATCAGCGGCACCTTGCCGTCCAGCGCCTTGCGGATGGAGCTGACGGCGTCGAACACGTAGCGCAGCTTGTCGAGGTCGGGCACGGCGAGCGCGGCCACCGCCGCCTCGTCGCGCACCGGCTTCGCGAAGCGCGGCCCTTCGCCCTGCGCGAACGAGAGGCCCAGCCCCATCGCGTCGGGCACGGTCAGGATGTCGGAGAACAGGATCGCGGCGTCCAGCGCGTAGCGCTCCAGCGGCTGCAGCGTCACCTCGGTCGCGTAGGCCGGGCTGGTGGCCAGGCCCATGAAGCTGCCGGCCTTGGCGCGCGTGGCGTTGTATTCCGGCAGGTAGCGGCCGGCCTGGCGCATCAGCCACAGCGGCGTGTAGTCGGTCGGCTGGCGCAGGCAGGCGCGCAGGAACTGGTCGTTTCGCAGGGGCGGGGCCATCGGCGGATTATGGCCGGCCCAACCAGGCGCCCAGCACCGCCGCCGCGTCGCCCTGGGCCGCCTGCTGCAGCAGCTCGGGCGGCAGCACGCGCGTGCCGGGCGCGGCCGCCGGCAGCAGGCGCGCCAGCTGCACCGCCAGCGCCGCCAGCGTGACGGCGCGCACCGGCTGCTCGGCCTGCGGCACCATCCAGCGCAGCTGCGACAGCCACCAGGCCACGAAGCGCTCGACGCGCGACCCGGCCGCACTCGACCCCGCCGCCTGCGCCGCGCGCAGCAGCACCAGGTGCTCGAAGCCGAGCGCCGCCACCTCGCCTTCGGCGCGCGAGGCGAAGCCGTGCTTCAGCGAATGCGGCAGCAGCGCCGGCGCGTGCGGCACCACCACCAGCAGTCGCCGCACGCCGGCGCCGCGCAGGGTGCGCGCGATCGCGACCAGCTCGTCCGGCGGCGGCTGCCAGAAGGCGTCGTCGCGGCCGTTGCTGTGGCGTTCGCGTTCGAAGACGACGAAGGCGACGTCGGCCGCCGCCGCGCTGCCCAGCGCCGCCCGCTCCACCGGCACGAAACCGCGCACCGCCGAAGCCAGCGGCGCCGCCACCACCGCGGCCACCTGCTGGAAGCGGCCGGCGACCAGCGCCTCGCCCAGAAGCGCCGAGCCCAGCGTGCCGCCGCCGCCGACGACCAGCGCGCGCTCCAGGCGCAGCGGGGCCGCCGCGCCCGAGAGCGCGCCGCGCATGGCCTGGCACAATGCATCCATCGTCTTGAAGCGCCATTCTCGGTCCCCACGTAACGCGTCGCGGGTAGCATCCGGCGCCCGCAACGAAGACGAAAGGGACGAGGATGGGTGTGAAGACCTGGCTGGCCGCGCTGGGCGCCGCTCTGGCGCTCTCGGGTTGCGGCTACAACGACTTCCAGCGCCTGGACGAGCAGACCAAGGCCGCCTGGTCCGAGGTGCTGAACCAGTACCAGCGGCGCGCCGACCTGGTGCCCAACCTCGTGGCCACCGTCAAGGGCGAGGCCAACTTCGAGCAGGAAACGCTGACCAAGGTGGTCGAGGCGCGCGCCAAGGCGACGTCGATCCAGGCCACGCCCGAACTCGTCAACAACCCGGAGGCGTTCCAGAAGTTCCAGGCCGCGCAGGGCGAGCTCACGAGCGCGCTTTCGCGCCTGCTGGTGGTGAGCGAGAACTATCCCAACCTGAAGGCCAACCAGGGCTTCCAGGACCTGCGCGTGCAGCTCGAAGGCACCGAGAACCGCATCACCGTGGCGCGCAACCGCTACATCAAGTCGGTGGCCGAGTACAACGTGCTGGCGCGCAGCTTCCCGACCAACCTGACGGCGATGGTCTTCAGCTACCCGGTGAAGCCCAGCTTCACGGTCGCCAACGAAGCGCAGATCAGCGCGCCGCCGGCGGTCAGCTTCGAGAAGCCGGCGTCGAAGTGACGCCTGCGTAGATGCGCCGCCTGCTCGTCCTGGCCCTCGCGTGGCTGCTCGCGGCCGCCGCCTGGGCGCAGGACGTGCTGCCCGTGCCGCCCTTGAGCGGCCGGGTGATCGACCAGACCGCCACCCTCTCGGCCGCGCAGCAGCAGGCGCTGGACGCCAAGCTGGCCGCGTTCGAGGCCCAGGCCGGGCCGCAGATCGTGCTGCTGATGGTGCCGACGACGGCGCCGGAGGACATCGCCGCCTACGCGCAGCGCGTCGCCGACCAGTGGAAGATCGGTCGTCGCGACGTCGGCGACGGCGTGCTGGTGGTGGTGGCCAAGGGCGACCGCAAGGTGCGCATCGAGGTGGCGAAGGCGCTCGAAGGCGCGATCCCCGATCTCGCGGCGCGCCAGATCATCGACAGCGCGATCCGCCCCGCCTTCCGCGCCGACGACTACGCCGGCGGGCTCAACGCGGCCGTCGACCGCCTGATCGAGCGCATCCGTGGCGAACACCTGCCGGCGCCGAAGGCGCGCGCCGCGGCGCAGGAAGGACTGCAGTTCGAGGACCTGGGTGTCTTCCTCTTCGTGGCCGTGTTCATGGCCGGCACCGTGCTCACGCGCGTCTTCGGCCGCAAGCTGGGCACGCTGCTGGCGGCCGGCGGCGCCGGCGCCGCGGCCTGGTGGCTGACGACCAGCCTGCTGCTGGCCGCCGGCGCCGCGGTGGTCACGCTGTTCGCGGTCGGCCTCATGAGCGTGGGCTCGGCCTTGCGCGGCCTGGGCCGCGGCGGCCCCGGCATCGGCGGCGGCTGGGGCGGGGGCGGCGGCTGGGGTGGCGGCGGCGGTGGTGGCGGAGGCGGTTTCTCCTCCGGCGGTGGCGGCGATTTCGGCGGCGGCGGCGCCTCGGGGGACTGGTGATGAACAAGCTCGCCCGCATCCTGCGCCACCGCTGGCTCGACGAGACCGACGCCCGGCGCGCGCTCGGCGACGCGGCGCTGGATCGTCTCGAGGAACGCGTCGCGGCCAGCGAACGGCGCCACAGCGGCGAGATCCGCCTCTGCGTCGAAGCCGGCCTGCCGCTGTCGTACCTGTGGCGCGGCCTGAAGGCGCGCGACCGCGCGGTCACGCTGTTCGGCAAGCTGCGCGTCTGGGACACCGAGCACAACAACGGCGTGCTGATCTACCTGCTGCTGGCCGAGCGCGCGATCGAGATCGTGGCCGACCGCGGGCTCTCGCGCCGCGTCACGCAGGCCGAATGGGCCACGCTGCTGGCGGCGATGAAGGAGGACTTCCGCGCCGGCCGCTTCGAACAGGGCCTCGCGCAGGCGGTGGACGCGGTGGACACGCTGCTGGCGCAGCACTTCTCGCTCGCGCCGGGCGAAGCGAATCCGAACGAACTGCCGGACCGGGTGGACCTGCGCTGATCAGCCGGCCGTGAGCGTGCTGCAGGCGCTCGCCGAAGGGCGCCACTCGGTGAGCGGCGCGTCCAGCGCCACGCCGCGCCGCACCGCGGTCATCTCGGCGACGATGGCGAGCGCGATCTCCGGCGGCGTCTTGCCGCCCAGGTTCAGCCCCACCGGGCCGTGCAGGCGGGCAATCTCGGCCTCGCTGACGTCGAATTCCTTCAGGCGGTTGCGGCGCGCGTCGTTGTTGCGCCGCGAGCCGAGCGCGCCGACGTAGAAGGCCGGCGTCTTGAGCGCTTCCATCAGCGCCAGGTCGTCGAGCTTGGGGTCGTGGGTGAGGGCGACGACGGCGCTGTTGGCGTCCAGGTTCATCGCGATCACCAGGTCGTCAGGCATGGTGCGCGTGAGCGTCACGCCTTCCATCGCCTCCCAGCCTTCGTGGTATTCGTCGCGCGGGTCGCACACCGTCACGCGGTAGTCCAGCATCACCGCCAGCGTGGCGAGGTAGCGGCTCATCTGGCCGGCGCCGATGATCACCAGCCGCAGGCGCGGGCCGTGCACGGTTTCCAGCACGCGGTCGTCGTAGCGCAGCGTGTCGCCGTCTTCGGCCGGCCCCAGCGAGACGAGGCCGGTGGCCATCTCGAGCCGGCGCCGCACCACGCGGTGCTGCTCGATCGCGGCCAGCAGTTCGCGCAGCTGCGACTGCGCGCCCAGCGGCTCCAGCACGATCTGCACCGTGCCGCCGCAGGGCAGGCCGAAGCGCCGCGCCTCGTCGGCGCTGACGCCGTAGCTGGTGCTCTGAGGCAGGCGTGGGGCGAGTTCGCCGCGCTTGACGCGGTCGATCAGGTCGTCCTCGATGCAGCCGCCGCTGACCGAGCCGGCCACCTGGCCGTCGTCGCGGATCACCATCAGGCTGCCCGGCGGGCGCGGGCTGCTGCCCCAGGTGCGCACCACGGTGCCCAGCACCACGCGGTGGCCTCGGTTCATCCAGTCCATCGCGGTGCGGATGACTTCGACGTCCATGCTGTTCATGGCGGGCAGATCCTCGTGCGGCGGGGGCACAAGCATGCCATAGCTAGGGATTGGCACGCTTGCTGCAAGGCAACGATGCCGATACCGTCGTCCGCGCCTGCCGATGCAGGCCCTGCCCGACTCTCGATCCTGGAGATGCCATGACAACGACCTTCACCCGAATCGCGGCCGGCGCCCTGATGGCCGCCGCCACGCTGGCCGCCACCCCGGCGATGGCCGGCAAGACGCTGGACGCCATCAAGCAGCGCGGCCAGCTCATCTGCGGCACCAACCCCAGTCTGCCCGGCTTCGCTGCCGCCGACAGCCAGGGCAACTGGACCGGCCTCGACGTCGACGTGTGCAAGGCCATCGCCGCCAGCATCCTGGGCGACGCGGGCAAGGTGAAGTGGGTGCCGCTGAACGCTTCGCAGCGCTTCGCGGTGCTGCAGGCCGGCGAGATCGACATCCTCTCGCGCAACACCACCTGGACGCTCACGCGCGACGCCTCGCTCGGGCTCGAATTCACCGGCGTCACCTACTACGACGGCCAGGGCTTCATGGTGCCCAAGAAGCTGAAGGTCACGAGCGCCAAGCAGTTGAAGGGCGCCACCGTCTGCGTGCAGAGCGGCACCACGACGGAGAAGAACCTGACCGACTTCTCCAAGGCCGCGAACCTGAACCTCAAGCCCGTGGTCTTCGACACCCAGGAAGCGACCAACA
This sequence comes from uncultured Rubrivivax sp., assembly GCA_964454485.1. Classification (GTDB taxonomy): domain Bacteria; phylum Pseudomonadota; class Gammaproteobacteria; order Burkholderiales; family Burkholderiaceae_C; genus Rubrivivax. The sequence continues at coordinate 7,962 of CAYVXO010000118.1, read as the reverse complement.
AGGCCTACTTCGCCGGCCGCTGCCAGGCCTACACCACCGACGCGTCGGGCCTGGCCTCGGTGCGCAACAAGGAAGCGAACAACCCCGACGACCACGTCATCCTGCCCGACCTCATCAGCAAGGAGCCGCTGGGCCCGAGCGTGCGGCGCGGCGACGACGAGTTCTTCACCATCGCCAAGTGGGTGGTCTTCGCCCTCATCGAGGCCGAGGAATACGGCATCACGCAGGCCAACGTCGACCAGCTGGCCAAGGACAGCAAGGACCCCGTGGTGCAGCGCATCCTGGGCACGAGCGAGGACATGGGCAAGCTGCTGGGCCTGGACAAGGACTGGGCGGCGCGCGCCATCAAGGCGGTCGGCAACTACGGCGAGATCTTCGAGCGCAACGTCGGCCCGAAGAGCGCGCTCAAGCTGCCGCGCGGCGCCAACAACCTGTGGAACAAGGGCGGCCTGATGTACGCCCCGCCCGTGCGTTGAGCTGACGCGAACCGGTGGAACGCCGTCCGCCGCCCAAGACCCGCCGCTGGACCTGGCGCAGCCAGGCCTTCCGCGGCGTGGTCTACCAGGTCGTGGCGCTGCTGCTGCTGGCGGCGGCGGCGGGGCTGCTGCTGAACAACACGCTGGAGAACATGCGTGCGCGCGGCATCAAGAGCGGCTTCGACTTCGTCACCGAGCCTGCGGGCTTCGCGATCGGCGAGAGCCTGATCCCGTTCGACTCGGCCGACAGCTACGGCAAGGCCTACGCCGTGGGCCTGGCCAACACGCTGCGGGTGGCGGTGGTGGGCATCGTCGCCGCCACCCTGCTGGGCACGGCGGTGGGCATCGGCAAGCTCTCGCGCAACACGCTCGTGCGCGCGCTGTGCAGTGCCTACGTGGAAGTCACGCGCAACGTGCCGCTGCTGCTGCAGCTCTTCATGTGGTACTTCGCGCTCACCGAGCTGCTGCCGCCGATCGAGGACGCGCTGCAGCCGCTGCCCGGCTGCTTCTTCAGCAAGAACGGGCTGCAGTTCCCGCTGCTCTCCTGGGAAGGCGGCTTCCACCTCGACTGGCCGGAGAAGACCGAGATCACCGTCAACGGCGGCGGCGCGGTGACGCCCGAGTACCTGACGGTGCTGGTGGGCCTGGCGGTCTACACCAGCGGCTACATCGCCGAGGTGGTGCGCGCCGGCATCCAGTCGGTGCCGATCGGCCAGCACGAAGCCTGCGCCTCGCTCGGCCTCACGCGCTGGCAGGCGCTGCGCCTGGTGCAGCTGCCGCAGGCGCTGCGCGTGATCATCCCGCCGCTCACCAGCCAGTACCTCAACCTGACCAAGAACTCGTCGCTCGCGGTCGCGGTGGGCTACCCGGACCTGTTTTCGATCAGCGCCACCGCGCTCAACCAGACCGGGCGCGCCATCGAGTGCATCGCCATCGTGATGGCCTGCTACCTGACGCTGTCGCTGCTGACCTCGGCGCTGATGGGCGTCTACAACCGCCGCGCGCGGCTGAAGGAGCGCTGAGGTGGCCGAGGCCTCGGCGTTCCGCCCGATCGCGCCGCGGCCGCCGCCGGTCTCGCAGCGCGGCCCCTGGCAGGTGCTGAAGCGCCACCTCTTCGACGGCTGGACCAGCACCGTGCTGACGCTGCTGGTGCTGGCGCTGGCGGCGGCGGTGCTGCCGCGCCTCTTCGACTGGGGCGTGCTGCACGCGGTGGCGCGTGCCGACAACGCGGCCTGCCGCGCCGCCCACCCCGGCGGTGCCTGCTGGGGCGTGGTGGCCGAGAAGGGCCGCCTCATCCTCTTCGGCCGCTTCCCGTACGAGGAGCAGTGGCGCGCCCTGCTCGCCAGCGTGCTGCTCGTCGCGCTGCTGGCCGCCAGCTGCCTGCGCGCATTCTGGAAGCCCTGGCTGGTGGCGGCCTGGGCGGTGGTGATCTGGCTCTTCTTCGCGCTCATGAAGGGCGGCGTGCTGGGCCTCTCGCCGGTGGAGACGGCGCGCTGGGGCGGCCTGCCGCTGACGCTGCTGCTCTCGAGCGTGAGCCTGGTGGTCGCGTTCCCGCTCGCGGTGCTGGTGGCACTCGGGCGGCAGTCGCACCTGCCGGCGATCCGCACGCTGTGCGTGCTCTACGTGGAGCTGATCCGCGGCGTGCCGCTGGTGAGCGTGCTCTTCATGGCCACCTTCATCCTGCCGCTGTTCATGCCGCACGGCGGCACGATCGACGTGCTGGCGCGGGTGCTGATCGGCATGACGCTCTTCACCGCGGCGTACCTCGCCGAGGTGGTGCGCGGCGGCCTGCAGGCGCTGCCCAAGGGCCAGGTGGAAGCGGCGCAGTCGATCGGCCTGACCTACTGGCAGACGCAGCGCAAGGTGGTGCTGCCGCAGGCGCTGCGCATGGTGGTGCCGGCGATGGTGAACACCTTCATCGGCGCCTTCAAGGACACCTCGCTCATCACCATCGTGAGCCTGTACGACCTCACCGGTGCGGTGCAGCTGGCGCTGGGCGACGCCGACTGGCGCAAGTTCTTCCTCGAAGGGCAGCTCTTCGTGGCGGCGCTCTACTTCGTGGCCTGCTTCTCGATGAGCCGCTACAGCCGCTTCCTGGAAGCGCACCTCAACACCGGCATGCGCCGCCTATGACCGCACCCATCATCGAGTTCGCCGGCGTCAACAAGTGGTACGGCGACTTCCACGTGCTGCGCGACATCGACCTCTCGGTCGCGAAGGGCGAGCGCATCGTCATCTGCGGCCCTTCGGGCAGCGGCAAGAGCACGCTCATCCGCTGCGTCAACCGGCTGGAGGAGCACCAGGCCGGCCGGCTGGTGGTCGATGGCGTGGAACTCACCGACGACGTGAAGGCGATCGAGGCGGTGCGCCGCAACGTCGGCATGGTGTTCCAGCAGTTCAACCTGTTCCCGCACCTCACGGTGCTGGAGAACCTGACGCTGGCGCCCATCCACGTGAGCCGGGTCGCGAAGGCCGAGGCCGAGGAACGCGCGCTCGCGCAGTTGAAGCGCGTGCGCATCGCCGAGCAGGCGGGCAAGTACCCCATGCAGCTTTCCGGTGGCCAGCAGCAGCGGGTGGCGATCGCGCGCGCGCTGTGCCTCACGCCCAAGATCATGCTGTTCGACGAGCCCACCTCGGCGCTCGACCCGGAGATGATCAACGAGGTGCTCGACGTCATGATCGAACTCGCCGGCCAGGGCATCACCATGCTGTGCGTGACGCACGAAATGGGCTTTGCGAAGAGCGTGGCCGACCGCGTGATCTTCATGGACCAGGGCCAGATCGTCGAGCAGGCGCCGCCGGCGGAATTCTTCGGCCACCCGAAGGCCGACCGCACGCGCGACTTCCTGGCCAAGATCCTGCATCACTGAAACGCGATGGCGCGCGAGCCCTATGACACCCCGGGCGACGCCGCACCGCGCCCGCATGCCAACTGCTACTGGCTGTGGCCCGGGCGCGTGCTCGCGGGCGAGTACCCGGCCGGCCACATCGCCGAGATCGAAGCCGCCGGCATCACCCACTTCATCGACCTCACCGTCACGCCCGAGACGCCGCGCGGCTACACGCCGCTGACGGCGCAGCACCTGGCGCACGGCATCACCGACTTCGGCATCCCCACGGCGCAGGGCATGCGGCGCACGCTGGACGCCATCGCCGCCGCGCTGGACGGTGGCGGTGCGGTCTACCTGCACTGCCGCGCCGGCATCGGCCGCACCGGCACGGTGGCCGCCTGCTGGCTGGTGGAGCAGGGCTTCGCGCCCGAAGAGGCGCTGGCCCTGCTGCAGCGCAAGTTCCGCGCGATGGCCAAGAGCGCCTTCGTCGGCCGCACGCCCGAGACCGAGGCGCAGCGCGCCTTCGTGCTCAGCTGGCGAACAGCCCCTGGTGGGCCTGGCGCAGCTCGCGCTTGAGCAGCTTGCCGCTCGGGTTCTTCGGCAGCGTCTCGGCCAGCACCACGCGCTTGGGGCACTTGAAGGGCGCCAGCAGCGTGCTGCAGTGGGCCAGCACGTCGGCCTCGCTGAGCGGGACCCCGGCCTTGGGCACCACGATGGCGGTCACCGCCTCCACCCAGCGCGGGTGCGGCAGGCCGACCACCGCGACCTCGCTCACGCCGGCCAGCTTGTAGATCGCCTCTTCCACCTCGCGGCTGGCGACGTTCTCGCCGCCGGTCTTGATCATGTCCTTCTTGCGGTCGACGACGGTGATGAAGCCTTTGTCGTCGATCGTCGCCAGGTCGCCCGAATGGAACCAGCCGCCTTCGAAGGCGGCCGCGGTGCGCTCGTCGTCGTGGAAGTAGCCCGAGAGCAGCTGCGGGCTGCGGTGCACGATCTCGCCCACCTCGCCGGGCTTCACGTCCTGCAGCCGGTCGTCCACCACGCGCGTCTCCACGTTGAGCACCGCGCGCCCGCAGGAGCCGGGCTTGCGCAGCTGGTCCTCGGGGCCGAGCATGGTGGCCAGCGGCGCGATCTCGGTCTGGCCGTACAGGTTCCACAGCTTCAGGTTGGGCAGCCGGCGCAGGATCTCCTTCATCACCTCCACCGGCATGATGGAAGCGCCGTAGTAGCCCTTCTGCAGCGACGAGAGGTCGGTCCTGTCGAACAGCGGCGAGCGCAGCAGCGCGATCCACACCGTGGGTGGCGCGAAGAAGCTGGTGATGCGGTGCTGCTCGATCAGCGGCAGCAGGTTCTCCGGCGTCGGCTTGGCGGTGACGAGGTTGCGGCTGCCGGTGTAGACGGCGGGACCGAAGAACACGTCGAGCTGCGCGCAGTGGTACAGCGGCAGCGCGTGCAGCATGAAGTCGTCGCCCGAGACGGCGGCGTCGGCCACGCAGCTCACGTACTGCCACATCACCGCGCCGTGGGTCAGCATGGCGCCCTTGGGCAGCGACTCGGTGCCGCTGGTGTAGACGATCTGCAGCAGGTCCTCGGCGCCCACCGGCGTGTCCGGCGGCGGCGTGCGGCAGGCGGCCAGTTCGTCGAAGGTCAGCATGCCGGCGGCCGGCTCGGCCGGGTCCTCGGCCGGCAGCCAGACGAAGGTCTCGACCTGCGTGTCCAGCGCCGCGGCTGCGCGCGCCAGCGGCGCCAGGCCGCTGTCGGTGGCGAGCCAGCGCGCGCCGGCGTGGCGCAGGATGTAGGCCGCCTCGTCGGCCTTGAGCATGAAGTTGATCGGCACCAGCACCGCGCCCAGGCGCGCGAGCGCGAAGCGCATCGCCGCGAAGGCGTGCGAGTTGCGCGCCAGCAGCGCCACCCGGTCGCCCTTGCCGACGCCGCGCTGCGCCAGCCCGGCGGCGACGCGGTTGCACAAGGTGTCGAATTCGCGGTAGGTCCACCGCACCTCGCCGCAGGCGATGGCGAGCTTGTCGGGGTGGCGGGCAGCGCTGCGGCGCAGCAGGTCGCCGAGGGCGTGGCGGCGGGCGGGCGAGGTGTCCATGGCGCCAAGCCTAGCCCCCGGCCGCGATTCAGGCGTCCGGATCGACCCCAGCGCCGCGCCGCTTCAAGGCCTTCATCGCCTCGCGCCGGGTCAGCGGCGAGAGCCGGTCGGCGTGGCGCCGGCACCAGGCCACCACCTCGGCCGGCGCGGCGTAGGAGCGTTCGCGCAGCGCCCAGCCCATGCCCTTGCGGATGAAGAACTCGCCGGCGAAGCGCGGGTCGTCGAGCGAAGGCTCGAGGCAGTCGTAGAGCAGCGCGGCGTCGAAGCCGCTGCGCAGCCGGCGCTGCGCCAGCATGGCGGCGCGCCGCAGCCAGAGGTCGTCGCCGCGCGCCCAGCGGCGCAGCGTGCGCTTCATGGTTTCGGGCGACTGCTGCAGCAACGCCGGCAGCGACTGCCCCGAGACTTCGTCGCAGACGTCCCACCACGCGGTGCGGGCGACCAGCGCCTCGAACTCGGGCAGCAGATCGATCGTGAGCCAGCGCCGGTGCACGCCGGTGCGCGCGAGTTCGGCGGCGGCGTACCACTCCTCGCGCGCCACCGCCTCGCGCAGGAGAAGGCGCATCGCCTGCGCCAGTTCGGCCGTCGAGGCACAGGGGTGCTCGCGCACCGCCTGCGCCTGCAGCCGGCGCCGCAGCGGCGCCGGGATGCCGTGGAAAGGCAGCGCCGACTTCATGTAGGCCTGCATCGGCCCGGCCAGCGCCGCGTCGGCATGGGCGGCGAAGGCGTTGCGCAGGGCGGCGACGACGGGGATCACGCCGCCATGCTACGGCGCGCGCTCAGCGGAACTGGGGCAGCAGCACGCTGTCGATGATCCACACCGTGCCGTTGCTGGTCTTCACCGCGGTGCAGTCGGCGTTGGACTGGTTGACCATCGGGCCCGCACCGGGCTCGAAGCTGGTGAACAGCGTCTGCCCCTGCAGCGTGGCGACCTCGCGCTTGCCGGCCTTGCGCGGGTCGGCGGCACCGGGCACCACGTGGTAGGTGAGCACCGCGGTCAGCACGCCGGGGTCGCCGCCGATCGCGCCGAGGACCGGCGCCGGGATCTTCGCGAAGGCGTCGTTGGTCGGCGCGAACACGGTCAGGTCGCCCGGTGCGGACAAGGCGCCCGCCAAGTTGGCGGCCACCACCAGCTGGGTGAGGGTTGACAGTGCCGGCGTGGCCACCGCCGCGTCGACGATGGTGCCGCTGAAGTCGACGGCCTTCGTCGAGCGGCAGGCGCCGAAGGAAGGCGCGGCGGACGCGGCCGCGGTGAGCAGGGACAGGCTGGCGGCCAAGGCGGCCAGGGGAAGCTTGGGCATGCAACGGTCTCCTCGGGTCTGCGGCGCCGGCGGGATGCCGCGCTCGACATGAACTCTACGGTTCAAATGTGACCGATACGTTCAAACCGCATACTCGAGAGTGGTCTTTTGGCGGGAGCCACGAAAAAGGGCCCCGCAGGGCCCTCGTCGTGCAGCGCGGCGCGCGCGCTACTTCTTGCGCAGCTTCTGGATCGCCGCCAGCTGGGCGGCCATGACCGCGAATTCGCTCTGCGCGGCCGCGAGGTCGAGGTCGCTCTTCGCGTTGCGCATCGCTTCCTCGGCAAGCTTCTTCGCCTCGTTGGCCTTCGCCTCGTCGAGGTCATGGCCGCGGATGGCGGTGTCGGCGAGCACGGTCACCGTGCCCGGCTGCACTTCGAGGATGCCGCCGGCGACGAAGACGAACTCCTCCTCGCCGTTGTCGGCCCGCTCGATGCGCACCGCGCCCGGCTTGATGCGGGTGATGAGCGGCGTGTGGCGCGGCAGGATGCCGAGCTCGCCGTTCTCGCCCGGCAGCGCGACGAACCTGGCCTCGCCCGAGAAGATGCTCTCCTCGGCCGAGACGACGTCGACGTGGATGGTGTGGGCCATGGAGGCTCCTTATTGGATCTTCTTGGCCTTCTCGAAGGCGTCGTCGATCGTGCCGACCATGTAGAAGGCCTGCTCCGGCAGGTGGTCGCACTCGCCGTTGACGATCATCTTGAAGCCGCGGATCGTCTCCTTCAGCGGCACGTACTTGCCCGGGCTGCCGGTGAAGACCTCGGCGACGTGGAACGGCTGGCTCAGGAAGCGCTGGATCTTGCGCGCGCGCGCCACCGCCAGCTTGTCTTCCGGGCTCAGTTCGTCCATGCCCAGGATCGCGATGATGTCGCGCAGTTCCTTGTAGCGCTGCAGCGTGGCCTGCACCGCGCGCGTGGTGCTGTAGTGCTCCTCGCCGACGACGTTCGGGTCGACCTGGCGGCTGGTGCTGTCCAGCGGATCGACCGCCGGATAGATGCCGAGCGCGGCGATGTCGCGCGAGAGCACGACGGTGGCGTCGAGGTGGGCGAAGGTGGTGGCCGGCGACGGGTCGGTCAGGTCGTCGGCCGGCACGTACACGGCCTGGATCGAGGTGATCGAGCCGACCTTGGTCGACGTGATGCGCTCCTGCAGCCGGCCCATCTCCTCGGCCAGCGTCGGCTGGTAGCCCACCGCCGAAGGCATGCGGCCCAGCAGCGCGGACACCTCGGTGCCGGCCAGCGTGTAGCGGTAGATGTTGTCGACGA
>CAYVXO010000117.1:9135-19270 GCA_964454485.1 uncultured Rubrivivax sp. | reverse complement strand
ATCGCAGCGGAGTCGGCGCGCAGCGCCGACCGCCGAACCCTTCGCCCCGGGCGGGCGTTGCCTGCCGCGGCGCGCGCCAGTCTTCCGAACCGCACAAAAGACAGAGTTCACTTCGACAGGCGCCATTTCAGATCCTGGAGAAGTATTCGCGCCGCATGAACTCGTCGCCATCGGTAGCTTCGGCATGGCGCTTGATTTCGCTCTGCTTGATGCGCGTGAACACCTCGGCCAGTGCGGGCCCCACGCCCTGCACCATGACGGAGTCCTCGCGCATCGCCGCCAGCGCGTCGCCCAGGCCCGAGGGCAGGCGCTCGGCTTCGCTGCCATAGGGCGATTCGGTCGCGCGCGGGGCGCGCAGGCCGCGTTCGATGCCGTCCAGCCCGGCGAAGACCTGGGCCGCGATGTAGAGGTAGGGGTTGGCCGCGGGCTCGCCCAGGCGGTTCTCGATGCGCGTGGCGGGGTCGTTGTTGCCACCCAGCACGCGCAGCATGGCGCCGCGGTTGTCGCGCCCCCACAGCACCGACTGCGGCGCCAGCGCGTTGGGGCGGAAACGCGCGTAGCCGTTGACGGTGGGGGTGCAGAACACCGCCATCGAACGCGCGTGTGCCAGCAGGCCTGCGAGGTAATGCTCGCCGAGATCCGACAGCGTGTGCGCGGCGTCCAGCGGGCCGCTGCCCGGCGCCGGCTTGTCGCGCACGAAGGCATTGCGGCCGTCGGCGCGGCGCAGCAGGCTCTGGTGCAGGTGCCAGCCGCTGGACATGATGTTCGGGAACGGCGGCCGGCACATGAAGGTGGCGTGGTAGCCGGCGCGGCGTAGCGCCATCTTCACGCCGTTGCGGAAGCGCACCATGTTGTCGGCCGCGGTGAGCGCTTCGGTGGCGTCGAACACCGCTTCCACCTGCGATGGGCCGAACTCCACTTCGAGCGAAGCGAGCGGCAGCCCCAGCCCCTGCGCGGTGCGCTGCACGATGCGCAGCGCGTCTTCGGCGGCGTCGAAGCCGGTCTCGGCGAGCAGCGCGTAACCGGGGTGCAGCAGTTCCACCGCCGGCGCCGGGCCGGGCCAGCCGGCGAGTTGCGGGTCGGTGTGCGGCGAGGGGTCCTTCAGGCGGTAGACGTGGAACTCGACTTCCAGCCCGCACTGCATCGTGTAGCCGGCATCGGCCAGCCGCGCCAGCGCGCGCTGCAGCACGCGCCGCGTGTCCAGCGCCACCGGCGTGCCGTCGTCGAACCAGGGCTCGGCGCGCAGCCAGCCGTTGCCCGGCGCCCAGGGCAGGGCGCAGAAGCTGGCCGGGTCGGGCAGCAGCACCAAGTTGTTGGCCTGGCCGAAGCCGGGCAGCGAGGCGGTGCCGCCGGGTTCGAACACCGGCAGCGCGGTCCGGTCGGAGGTGTCCTTCAGCATCAGCGTGCTCACGAGGCCGATGCCGTCTTGCAAGGCGCGTTCCAGCGCCGCGGCCACCACCGTCTTGCCGCGCAGCAGGCCGTGCACGTCGCACCAGCCGATGCGCACCAGGTCGACGCCGCTCTCGCGCGCGCGTTCCAGCACGGCGCGCACCGCCGCTTCGCGCTCGGCGTCGTGCACGCCGCAGCGCCGGGCGAAGGACATCATGCCTTGGCGGTGTGCGGCTGGCGCGCGATCCAGGGCGCGTTGTCGCGCTTGGCCTGGGTGCGTTCCTTCCACCAGGTGCCCCAGGTGCCGGCGGGGGCGATGCCGTCCACCGTGTCGGGGCCCACCATCTGCGCGTGCAGCGCGGGGTCGGCGACGCCGGGCGCCGGGCCGCCGCCCTGCACGCTCTCGATGGCGGCCAGCAGCAGCCGGCGGTTGGCCATGATGATCTTGTCGCTCGTGCCCAGGTGCTCGCGCGTGCGGTCCTGGATGGCGCCCATGCTTTCCACCGCCCACTGGTCGTGCAGGTTGATGTCTTCCTCGCCCATGCCCAGGAAGGTGCGGCTGCGCTGCTCCTCGGCGTCGAAGGCCCAGTCGTCGTGGCGGCCGTGGCGTGGCACGAAGTCGGGGAAGGGGATGAACTGGGTGCGCTGGTTGCGCATCGCGTCCTTGTCGACCGGGCCGGCGAAGCTGGTGAAGAACGAATACCAGTAGGTGTGGGTGTCGTCCACCGGCATGTGCATCTGCGTGATGGTGAGCGTCTCCGACAGCGGGATCACGAAGGTGTACGGAAAAATCCCGTGCGTGACACGCACGTGCGTCAGTTCCTCGGTCATCGGCCGCAGGGTGGTGATCTGCAGGCCCCAGGGCTTGCTCTCGTGGCTGATGTCGGGGCGGTGGAACTCGCGCATCACGCGCGTCATCGGCCAGCGCTCGCCGCCGAAGTCGCCCGCGCTGGCGCTGCGGAACTGCTTGCCCGCGGGGTTGTCGCCGATCGAGTCCAGCGGCGCGTCGAACAGGAAGCGGTGCAGGAACGAGGTGTGCGCCGGGTCCAGCCCCACTTCGAAGGCCTGCAGCCAGTTGCACTTCCACATCCCCTTGAACGCGAAGACGTGGGTCGAAGGCGCGGCGAAGGCGTCGAAGCGGGGGAAGGGCGGCGGCGTGCTGCCTTCCTCGCCCAGCCAGGCGAAGAGCACGCCGGCATGTTCCTCGACCGGGTAGGCGCGCTGGCGCACGCGCTGGCACAGGCTGCTGCCGATGGGTTCGGCCGGCGTGTCCAGGCAGCGGCCGGCGGCGTCGAACTTCCAGCCGTGGAAGGGGCAGCGCACGCCGTCGCCTTCGTGGCGCGCGAAGGCCAGGTCGGCGTTGCGGTGCGGGCAGTCACGGTCGAGCAGGCCCCAGCGGTTCTGCTCGTCGCGGAAGAGGATGAAGTCCTGCCCCAGTGCGCGCACCGCCTTCAGCGGGCGGCGGTCCATCCTGGGGTCGAGCTTCGGATCGAACTCGTCGAGCAGCGCCACAGGCTGCCAGTAGCGGCGCATCAGCGCGCCGCAGGGCGTGCCGGGGCCGACACGGGTGATCAGTTCGTTCTGTTCGGCCTTCATGGTGAGGGTCCTCGCGGTGCACCGGATGGAGCAGACGGTATACCATCTGCTCGATTCAGTGTACGGGGAACTCCATGGGTCTGCAGGACACGGTGCTGATGCAGCTGCGCGACCTGATCCTGCGCGGCGAGTTCGCGCCCGGCGTGCGCCTGGCCGAGCAGCAGCTGGCCGAGCGGCTGGGCGGCTCGCGCACGCCGGTGCGCGCGGCGCTGGTCACCCTGGAGCAGGAAGGCCTGGTGGAGTCGAATCCCACCGGCGGCTACGTGGTGCGCCAGTTCACCGCCGCCGAGGTGGCCGACGCGATCGCGGTGCGCGGCCACCTGGAAGGCATGGCCGCGCGCCTGGTGGCCGAGCACGGCGTGCCGCGCCAGCTGGCGCTGGACCTGCAGTCCTGCCTGGACGAAGGCGACGCGGCGCTCGCGGCGGCCACGCTGAAGGTGCAGCACTACGCGCGCTACGCGGCCATGAACGACCGCTTCCACGCGCTGATCCTCGAAGCCTGCGGCAACCGGGCGCTGCAGCGCGCGGTGCAGCTGAACGACAAGCTGCCCTTCGCGCCCGCCTCGGCCATGCTGCCGATGCAGGGCTCGCTGGCGCTCGACCGCGACTGGATGCTCTACGCGCACCGCCAGCACCACATGCTGGTACAGGCGCTGAAGGCGGGAGAAGGCGCGCGCGCGCAGGGGCTTGCTGTGGAGCACACGCAGGTGGCGCAGTTCAACCTGCGCCAGGCGCTGGAGCGGCGCGGCGAGAGCGAGAAGGCGATGCCGGCGATGCGGCTGGTGATCGGCCGCTGAAACCTCAGCGGCGCACCGCCAGGTGCCCGCCGGCGCCGCGGTCGCCCACCCGGCCCACCACCGCGGCGGCGTCGAAACCGTGGCGCGCGAAGACCGCCTTCACGGCGTCCAGCGCGGCCGGGGTGCAGGCCACGAGCAGGCCGCCGCTGGTCTGCGGGTCGGTGAGCAGGGCCTTGTCCTCGGCCGCGAAGCCTTCGGGCAGCGACACGTCGTGCCCGTAGCCGGCCCAGTTGCGGCCCGAGGCGCCGGTCACGAAACCCTGCGCGGCCAGTTCGCGCACGCCGGGCAGCAGCGGCACGGCCTGCCAGTCGATCTCGATCGTGCAGCGCGCGCCGCGCGCCATTTCCAGCGCGTGGCCGGCCAGCCCGAAGCCGGTGACGTCGGTGATTGCGTGCACGCCCTCCAGCGCGGCCAGGTCGGGGCCGGGGGTGTTGAGCCGTGTCGTCGTCGCGATCATGCGTTCGTAGCCGGCGTCGCCCAGTTGCCCCTTCTTCAGCGCCGCGCTCATCACGCCCACGCCCAGCGGCTTGCCCAGCACCAGCAGGTCGCCGGGCTCGGCGTCGGCGTTGCGCTTCACGTGCTTCGGGTGCACGAGGCCGAGCGCGACCAGGCCGTAGATGGCCTCCACCGAGTCGATCGTGTGGCCGCCGGCGATCGGGATGCCCGCCGCGCGGCACACCGCGGCGCCGCCTTCGAGGATGCGGCCGATGGTCTGCGTGGACAGCACGTTGATCGGCATGCCGACCAGTGCCAGCGCCAGGATCGGCCGCCCGCCCATCGCGTAGACGTCGCTGATGGCGTTGGTGGCGGCGATGCGCCCGAAGTCGAACGGGTCGTCGACGATGGGCATGAAGAAGTCGGTGGTTGCGATGAGCGCCTGCTCGTCGTTGAGCTGGTAGACCGCGGCGTCGTCGGCGGTCTCGATGCCGACCAGCAGTTCCCTGGGCACCGGCAGCGCGGCCGTGCCCTTCAGGATTTCCGACAGCACGCCCGGGGCGATCTTGCAGCCGCAGCCGCCGCCGTGCGAAAGCGAGGTCAGGCGGGGTTCGGCGGGGGACTCGGGGGCGTTCATGCGGTTCTCCTGGAGGCGGATGCGGCGCCTTCGAGCAGGCGCGCGACCAGCGCGTGCAGCGCCTGCGACTCGGCTTGCGGTGCGAAGCGCGGGGCCCGCACGGCGGCGCGAAGGCGCAGGTCGCGCAGCATAGCGGGCTCGTCGCGCGCGCGCTCGATCAGGCGGGCCAGGCCGGCGTCGTCGCCGGCCTCGAACGTGGCGGGCCAGTCGCCGCCGAGCAGGCCCAGGTTGCCGTCGATGCGGCTGGCCAGCACCGGCGTGCCGCTGCGCAAGGCCTCGATCACGACATTCGCGCCGCCTTCGATGCGGCTGGCGTGCACCAGCAGGTGCGCGCCCTGGATACGGCGCCGTGCCTCGGCGTGCGGCCGGGCGCCGAGCCAGCGGAAGCGCGGGTGGCGCGCGGCCAGCGCCTCGGCGGCACGGCCCAGCGCGGGGTCGAGCGCGGCGCCGACGTGGTCGAAGCGGATGTCGCTTCGGTGCAGCAGGCGTTCGGCCGCGCGCCAGTAGCACGCGGGGTCCTTCTCCTCGCGCAGGTGGCCCACCATCAGCACGCGCAGGTGGCGCGTGGTGTGGTCGAGCGGCCGCCGCGCGCTGCACGACTGCAGCACCACGTGGGCGCGCGAACGCAGCGAAGGCGGCAGCGCGGCGGCGCCGCGTTCGTTCAGCACCACCAGCGCTTCGGCCACGTGCAGCGAACGCTGGGCGGCGGTGTCGGTGGCGATGTCGCGGTAGAGGTCGGTGCCGGTCAGCACCAGCAGCAGCGGCCGCGCGGCATTCCGCTCGCGCCAGGCCTGCACCGAAGCCGCCGAGCGGCGCGCGTGCAACGCGATCATCAGGTCTTCGTCGCCGCCGTCCCAGCGTGCCGCCAGGCGCACGCGATAAGCTCCGGCCAGCAAACGCGCCCAGCGGTGCGCGGTCTGCCAGTTGCCGTTGTTGGCGTCGGCCAGCGCGGGCGTGACGACGACGATGGAAGGGCGATGCACGACACGAGCCTAACGCCGGAAGCCGAGCGGGCGCGACGGGGCGGTCCCCAGGCCCTGGCGGCGGCGCTGCGTGCGGCCCGCGACGACACGCTGGCGACCTTCGCCGATGTCGAAGCCGCGTTGCCCGCGCTCCGGGTGCCGCTGCGGCCCGAGCTCAACCCGCCGTTGTGGGAGCTGGGCCACATCGGCTGGTTCCAGGCCTGGTGGATCGGGCGCAACCCGGCACGTGCCGATGGCGTCGATGCCGACCCCGAGGTGCCGCGCCGGCCCTCGGGCATCGACGACACGCTCTACGACTCCAGCCGCGTGCCGCACGACAGCCGCTGGTCGCTGCCGCTGCCGGACGCGGCGGCCACGCGCGACGCGCTCGCCGCGCAGCTGCAGGAGACGCTGGCGCTGCTGGCCGAAGCGGGCACCGACGATCGCGCGCTCTACTTCTTCCGGCTGGCGCTGCTGCACGAGGACATGCACCACGAGGCCGCGCTCTACATGGCGCGCGGGCTGGACATCCCGATCGAGGATCCGCGCTGGCAGCCGCGGCCGCTGCCCGAGCCGCCGCCGCCGCTGCGCTTCGAGCCCGGCCCCTGGCAGCTGGGCCGCGGCGCGGTCGCCGGCTTCTCGTTCGACAACGAACTGGAAGGGAACGAGGTCCTGCTGCCGGCCGCCGAGATCGACGCCCAGGCCGTGCGCTGGGCCGAATACCTGCCCTTCGCCGAGGCGGGTGGTTATGCCGACGCGCGCTGGTGGACCGCCGAGGGCTGGCGCTGGCGAACCGAACGCGGGCTCGAGGCGCCGCGCTTCCTGCGCCGCGAAGGCGGCCGCTGGCAGGTGCGGCGCTGCGCGCGCTGGCAGCCGCTGGACCTGCGCGAAGCGGCCTGCCACCTGAGCCTGCACGAAGCCGAGGCCTGGTGCCGCTGGGCCGGCCGCCGCCTGCTCGAGGAAGCCGAATGGGAACGCGCCGCCTGCACGCGCGGCGCCGCCTTCCGCTGGGGCGAGGTCTGGGAGTGGACCGCGAGCCCGTTCCGCCCCTACCCGGGCTTCCGCCCGCACCCCTACCGCGACTATTCGCAGCCCTGGTTCGACGGCCGCCCGGTGCTGCGCGGTGCCTCGCACCTGACGCAGCCGCGTCTGCGCCACGCGCGCTACCGCAACTTCTTCCCCGCCGGCCGCCACGACGTGCCGGCCGGGCTGCGCACCGCCGCGCGCTCAGCCTGAGCCCTGGGGGCGCAGGCGCCGCTCCAGCAGGATCAGCGCTCCTTGCACGACCAGCGCCAGCAGCGCCGCCGGCACCGCGCCGGCCAGCATGCGCTGGGTGTCGTTGACGGCCAGCCCGGCCACGATGCGCTCGCCCAGCCCGCCCGCGCCCACGAAGGCGGCCACCGTGGCGGTGCCCACGTTGATCACGGCGGCGGTGCGCACGCCGGCCAAGAGCGTGGGCAGCGCCAGCGGCAGTTCCACCAGTCGCAGCGCCTGGGCGTCGGTGAGGCCGAGCGCGCGCGCGGCCACCGGCAACCCGGCCGGCACCGCGGCCAGCCCGGCCTGCGTGTTGACCACCACCGGCAGCAGCCCGTAGAGGAACAGCGCCGCCAGCGCCGGCCAGAAGCCGATGGTGCCGAAGAGCGCGATCAGGAAGGCCAGCAGCGCCAGCGAAGGCACGGTCTGCAGCAGCCCCACCGCGGCGCCGATGGCGGCACCGGCACGCGGCCGCCGGTGCGCCCACAGGCCCAGCGGCACGCCCACCACGGCGGCCAGCGCCACCGAGGCCGCCACCAGCAGCAGGTGCTGGCCCAGCAGGCGCGCCAGGTCGGGTGCGAAGAGGCGTGAGAGGAAACCGGGCGCGGGCGCCGGCGCGGCGCCGGCCTTGCCGGCGAGGAAGTCGCGCGCCACCTCGGCGAAGGCGCGTCGGTCGATCTCCACCTGCGCGTTCAGCGCCACCATCGCCGCCTCGTCGATGCGGCCCTGCAGCGCCGAGAGCGGTGTCGCGTCGAGCGAGGCGCGCATCAGCAGCACCGCGTCGTAGCGCGGGAAGAACGCGCGGTCGTCCTTAAGCACGCGCAGGTGCTGGCGGCCGATCTGCGCGTCGGTCGAGTAGACGTCGATCAGGTCGACCTGCCCCTTGGCCAGCGCCTCGTAGGCCAGGCCGTGGTCCAGCCCGCCGCCGGGCGCGAGCGTCAGCCCGTAGGCCTTGGCCAATGCCGGCCAGCCGTCGCCGCGCACCAGGAACTCGTGCGAGAGGCCGGGCTTCAGCGCCGCGGCTTTCTCCGGCGGCAGCTTCGCGAGGTCGGAGATCGAGGCCACGCCCAGCGTTGCCGCGTCGGCCTCGCGCATCGCCAGCGCGTAGGTGTTGTTGAAGCCCAGCGGCACCGCGGCCTTCAGCCCACGCGGTGCCAGCCATTCGTTGATCTGCGCCAGCGTGGGCGGCTCGGCCGGCGGCTCGCGCTTGAGGATCTCGCGCACGATGGTGCCGGTGTATTCGGGGTAGACGTCGACCTGGCCGGCGGCCAGCGCCTGCTCCAGGATGCCGGTGTTGCCCAGGCCCTGCTGGTGCACGGCGGGCACGCCGGCGCGCTGCAGCGTCTGCGCTACCAGCTCGCCCAGGATGTAGCTCTCGGTGAATCGCTTGGAGCCGACCGTCACGCGGTCGGCCGCGGCGGCGGAGCCGGCGGACAGGCTCGCCGCCAGCAGCCAGGCCAGGGCATGCAGCATGGGGCGCATTCTGGCGCGCCGCGCGCCTACCATCGGCACTCCCTCCCAGCAGACCCCGCCGCATGACCCCTTTCGACGAAGCCATCGCGCTCCAGCCGCAGCCCGACGGCCGCTTCCTCGGCCGCACCCACCCGGGCTACGCCAACATGGTGGGGCCCTACGGCGGCATCACCGCGGCGCAAGCGCTGAACGCGGTGCTGCAGCACCCGGCGCGCCAGGGCGAGCCGGTGGCGCTCACGGTGAACTACTGCGCCGCGCTGGCCGAAGGCGAATTCACGGCGCTGTCGCGGCCGGTGCGCACCAACCGGTCGACCCAGCACTGGACGGTGGAGCTCTCGCAGCAGGGCCAGGCCGTCGCCACGGCCACCGTGTTCACCGCGCTGCGGCGCGACACCTGGGCCGCCGACGAACACCGCATGCCGGCGGTGCCGGCGCCGGAGCAGGTGGTGCGTTCGGTGCCGCCCACGCGCGGCCGCGTGGCCTGGCTCGAACGCTACGAGATGCGCTTCATCGAAGGCCAGCTGCCCGAGACCTGGGACGGCGGCGAGCACCACGACAGCCGCACCCAGCTGTGGATGCGCGACGCGCCGCCGCGCCCGCTGGACCACGCCTCGCTCGCCGCGCTGGCCGACGTGTTCTTCCCGCGCATCTGGCGCCGGCGCGCGAAGCCGGTGCCGGTGGGCACGGTGTCGATGACGGTCTACTTCCACGCCGACGTGGCGCGCCTGTAGGCCGCGGGTTCGGGCTTCGTGCTCGGCCAGGCGCAGGCGCAGGGTTTCTTCGGCGGCTACTTCGACCAGACCGCGCAGCTGTGGAGCGAGGGCGGCGAGCTGCTCGCCACCACGCACCAGGTGGTCTACTTCAAGGAGTAGTCAGCCGAGCAGCGGCTTCAGCAGCGCGGCCAGCTCGGCCTGGGTGTCGCGCACGCGCTGCAGCTGCTCCTGGGTGGACTGCAGCATCCAGTCGGCCGGCAGCAGCGCGCGCGCCTTCGCTTCCCAGGCCGCGGCCTCGTCGGCGCGCCCGAGGCCGAGCGCGGCTTCCCACATCGACGCCTGCAGCCAGTACTGGCCTTCGCGCGGCAGCGCCGCCAGGTCGGCCATCTGCGGCGTCATCCAGCGGATGACGTCCACGCGCGTGCGGCGCGCCATCACGCGGTCGGCGATCGCGTCCTCGAAGGCGCCGGCGCGTGCCGACTGCAGCGCGCGCAGCTCCAGCAGGTAGGCGTAGTTGACGCCGTTGTAGTGGTCCTGCTTGAGGTAGAAGCCGCGCGAATAGGCGCCGACGGCTTCGTCCAGGTAGCGCGGCTGGCGGTCCAGGTCCCAAAGCCGCTTGTGCACCGCGCCCCACAGGCCCAGCGTCTCGGGGTCGTTGGTGGTGGCGGGGTCCAGCGTCTGCAGCAGCTGGTGGGCGGCGAGCAGCGCCTCCATCGGCGTCGGCTGCTTCGCCTTGTAGGTGGCCAGCGCGAGCTTCTGTACGACGAAGGGGTCGCCCGGGCCCTGCAGCCGCGCCAGTTCGAGCAGCGACTTCGCGCCCGCGAAGTCCGAGGCGGCGATCTTCGCCATCGCGCCGTCCATCAGCAGCTTGAAGGTCTG
>CAYVXO010000117.1:0-9035 GCA_964454485.1 uncultured Rubrivivax sp. | reverse complement strand
CGCCCGCCTTCTCCGCCGGCGGCTCCAGCCGGGTGAGGAAGGTGTAGACCGGGCTGTCGATGCGCTCCTCCGCCACGATGACGCGGATGCGATCGGCCAGCTCGGCGCGGAAGCGCTCGGCCTCCTTGCGGCCGATGTCCTCGCCCAGGTGCTTGTAGCGCGTGATCGCGATGTGGTTCACGTCGAACGGGTTCTTGAACCCCTCTTCCGCGATGACGATGGTGGCGCGCGGCTTGAGCGCGTAGCGCACACCCAGCTCGAAGGCGGCGTTGACGTTGTAGGTGGACAGGTCGGCCACCACCAGGTCGGCGCGCAGCAGCTGCTCGTACATCGGCACGTCGATGGTGCCGCTGTGCACGATCTCGTCGGCGCGCCGGCAGTCCAGGCCGGCCGCGATGACGGCCTCCTTCACGACGTCGTAGGAACGATCGAGGTTGTAGGTCTTGCCGTTGGTGTAGTCGGTCTTCTCGCCGAAACCCTGGACGACGAAGCAGGTGGCCATGGCGCGTTCCTCCGCAACGGGTGCGCAGGCTAGCGCCGAATCAGCGGGCGCGCATCCCTACCGTGCCGGATCTCCGAACAGCGCATAGGGCGCCCAGAAGAAGGGGTGCGTCCAGGCGCCGCCGCCGGCGCGGCCCTCGGCCATCGCCAGCTGCGCCTCGCGCAGCGCGGCGGCGCGTGGCGCGTCCGCCTTCGCCTGCGCGGCGGCGCGGAAGGTGCCGCTCACCAGCGCGGCGGCCGACTCGGACTCCACCGCCCAGTGCGTGGCCAGCACCGAGCGCGTGCCGGCGAAGAAGAAGCCGCGCACCAGCCCCGACATCGCCGCCCCGCCCGCCTCACCCGCCGCGGTGTTGCAGGCCGACAGCACCACCCACTGCGCGTTGAGCTTCAAGTCCAGCACGTCGTCCAGCTGCAGCAGCGGCGACTCGTTCGGGTCGGCGTTGGCCGCCAGCGCGAGCGCCGGCTTGGAGATGCCGGGCAGCTCGCCGGGCATCAGCCCGTGGGTGGCGAAGGCGACCACGCGGCGCGACTTCAGGTCGGCCGACATCACCGCCTGGCGCGTGGCCTGCGCGCCCAGCACCAGGTCGCGCGCGGGGTCGGCGCCCAGCGCGGCGGCCAGCGCGCCCAGCTCCTGGCGCGTCTCCGGCAGCGGCGGCATGTCGGCGTAGCGGAAGCCCTCGTCGGCGTCGTAGCTGGTCAGGTTGCGCTGGCCGCCGGCCAGCGCCAGGCGGCGCACCTTGGCGTTCGGCGCCTCGGCCTTCGCGAGGTCGAAGGCCGGGTCGCCGAAGCCGATGAGCGCCTGCGCGGCAGGCGCCGGCGGCGCGCCGCGGCGCAGCGCCTGCAGTGCAGAGTTGGCCGGCAGCTGCGTCACCGACATGCGCTTGAGCAGCCAGGCCTGCGGCCCGCTCGCGGCCGGCGCGTCGGTCAGCACGGCGGCGAACGGCAGCGCCGCCAGCGGCCCCGGCGTGGCGACGATCAGGTGCTTCACGTCCTTGAGCGCCGGCTCGAAGGGCGCCAGCAGCTCGCGCCAGATGTCGTGCAGCACCAGCGGCGGCGGCTGCGTGAGCGCGGCCGGGTGGCTGCCGGCGTCCAGCCAGGCGCGTGCCGCCTTCGCCCAGCGCTGCTGATCGGCGGCGCTGCGCTCGCTGGCGGTCATGGCGATGCGGCCCGAAGGCGTGACCAGCCAGGCCAGGGTGCCGAACTCCAGGCCCTGCACCTCCAGCAGCGCCTCGCCCGGGCGCAGCAGCGACTGCAGCGTCTTCGCGTCGGGAATGGGCGGCGTCACCAGGTCGGCGTAGGCCGGGAAGCGCCTGGCGACGTCGTCGCGCAGGCGCTTCAGGTCGGCCTGCTGCTGGTCGGCTGCTTCGCGCAGCTGCTTGATGCGCGCGGCGAGCGCCTTCTTCGCCTCCTCGCCCATCTCCCTTTCCTTCTCGCGCGAGTTCGGCCACTGCGACTGCGCGCCGTTCAGCTCGGCGTAGGCCGAGCGCAGGCGCGAGCGCTGCTGCTGCTCGGCTTCCAGCGCCTCGCGCAGCGCGGTGTTGCCGGCACGCACGCGCGCCATGCTGTCCACCAGCGCCTCGTGCGTGACGCCCAGCGAGAGCCGGTCGGCCACCTGCAGCGCGCGCTCCACGAGGCGCGGCTCGACCTCGGCGCCGCCGCGCCGGATGTCGTACACGTGGCGCAGGAATTCCTCGAGCGCGATGTCCAGGTAGAAGCCGCGCGCGCCCGCCGGCGCCAGGTCGACCCAGCCCGAAGGGTTGTCGAGCAGGGCGCCGAACAGGTCCTCGTAGTCGGACATCGCGCGCAGCTTGTTGCCGGCGATGAGCTGGATCACGCCGCGCACGCCCTTGGCTTCGCGCGTGAGCGGGTGCGACTCGCCGTACAGCCGGCCGCGGAAGCGCACGTGCGACTCGATGCGTTCCAGTGCGCCGCCCACGCGCCCCGCCTTGGCCGCCAGCAGCGCCTGCAGGCGCGCGTTGGTGGCCGAGCTGGCGGCCAGCTGGTCGCCCGGGATCGAGGCCAGGAATTCGTTGTACGAGTCGTCGGCCTCGGCCCAGCGGCGCAGGCCCACGAGCGCCAGGATGCGCGTCTCGCGTGCCAGCCAGGACTGGCGGCTGGCGCGCGAGGCACCGAACGAGGCGAGCAGGCTCTCCGCTTCGGCGGCGTGCTTCTGCGCGCGCTCGTACTGGCGCAGCTGCAGCTGCGCGTGCGCCGAGCGGTACGACCACTGCGCGATGAAGGTGGTGCTGCCGGACTCGCGTGCGCGCGCCAGGCCGCTGTCGCAGATCGCGGCCGCCTCGGCGAAACGGCCCAGCGCCGCCAGCTCCCAGATCGCCAGGCCCTGGGCCCAGTCGCGCACCGTCCAGGCCTGCAGCCACTGGGCGTCGGGGGCGGCGGGCGGCTTGTGGAACGCGGCGCGTTCGTCCATCCAGGCCTTGGCCCGGCGCGACGACTCGCGCAAGTGCTCGATCGACGTGTTGCGGTCGCCGCGCATGTGCGCCACCGCCGATTCGGCGATGCTGCCCATGGAGCGCAGGTAGTGCGCCGGCACCGGGCCCGGCGCGGCCAGCGCCTGGCGCTGCAGCGACTGCGCGGTGGACCAGGCACGCTCGGTGCGGATGCGGTCCTGCAGCTGCTTCCAGTATTCGGTCTGCACCAGGCCGATGAGCGCGCGCATGTGCAGGCCGATGCTGGTGTCGGCCACCGCGCGGTCGGCCAGTTCCATGGCCCGCGCCTGGCTGCCGTAGCTGAAGTCGTTGCGGAACAGATCCAGCACGTAGGTGTCGCGTTCCGGGCGGCCCTTGGAGGCCTCGACCAGTTCGCGCAGCACCTCGATCTGGCGCTGCCGCTGCGCCAGCCGCCAGGCGGCGGCTTCCTGGCGCTGCAGCCACGCGTAGCGCGCGCCGGGGTCGGCCGGCGCCGGTTCCTCCAGCTGGCGCCGGGCCTGCTCGGCGCTCAGCGTCGAAGGCGCGCGGTCGGTCGTGAGGGCGGCAGCGTCGGCTTCGGGACCGCCTTCGTCCTGCGCGGCCGCAGGACCGGCCAGCAGGGCCAGCAGGCAGAACGCGCCGAGCGTGCGGCGCCACGGGTGATGAAACGGCATCGGTCGAGCCCCCCTGGCGGCCCTGTGGTTCTTTGTGCGCGCGCACCTTACCCGGGCGGCAACGGGCTGTCGACCCGCGGGCCCGGGGTGCGGCGCCGACGCTATGCTGGCAGCGTGCACGGACGCGCTCGGGGAGGGCACGACGATGAACGGCAGGGCTCTGACAGGCTTGCGGCGCTGGTGCGGCGCGCTCGCGCTCGCCGCCGGCGCGGCGGCGGCGCAGCCGGTGGCCGTGCTGCTCGACGCCGGTCCCGGCGTCAGCGTGAAGGGCGAAGCCGGCGTCGCACGCGCCACGCTGATGCACCGCCTGGCGGCGCAGGACGAACTGCGGCTGGCGGCGCCCTCGCGCGCCGTGCTGCTGATGCTGTCCAGCGGCGACGAGTGGCAGCTCGAGGGCCCGGCCGCGGCGCGCATCGAACGCAGCGGCCCGGTCGCGCTGAACGGCAATGCGCCAACGCGGCGCAGCGTGCCCGCCGGCCGCGAGCTGCGCGTCAGCCCCGAGAAGCTGGTGCAGGGCGGCCTGGTGCTGCGCGCGCCGCCGCCGCCGCCGGTGCCGACGGTGGCGCCCGAGGTCATCGGGCAGCGGCGCCCGCCGGCCGGCGCGCCGATCGACGAACGCATCGCCTTCGCGCTCTGGCTCGAATCGGTGGACGCGCTGGCCGAGGCGAAGGCCGCCTGGCGTGCGCTCGCCGCCGAGCGCCCCGACGAACCGGCCCTCGCGGCCCGGGCGCGCTGAAGGTGCCGGCCGGCTGGCGACGCGCGGGCGCTGCCGCGCTGCTGCTCTTCGGCGCGCTGGCGCCGTGGCTGCCGCCTTTCGCCGGCTGGAACCTGCGCCTGCACGACACCAGCCTGCGCTGGAAGGCGGCACTGCAGCCGCCACCGCCGGCACCGCTGGTGGTGGTCGCGCTCGACGAAGCCAGCCTCGAAGCGCTGCCCGGCCCGCTGGCGCTAATGCATGGCGAACTGGCGCTGCTGTTCGAGGCGCTCGCCGCCGCGCGGCCGCAGGCGGTGGCGGTCGACCTGGTGCTGCCCGCACGCAGCTACGACACCCTGGTGCCGGGCGGCGACGAGAAGCTGCTGCGCGCCATCGTCGAGCTGCGCGCCGCCGCGCCGCTGGTGCTGGGCCGCACGGTGGACGCCGGCGGCCGCGCGCTGCCGCTGCACCGGCCCTTCGCCGCCGCCGCGGGCGAGGAGGGCAGCGCCTTCGTGCTGCTGCCGGCCGATGCCGACGGCGTGGTGCGCCGCTTCGGCGAAGCGCTCGGTGCCGACGGCAGCCGCGTGCCCACGCTGGCCGGCACGGTGGCGCGCCGCACCGGCCACCGCGCGGCCGAAGGCTTCGTCGACTTCAGCCGCAACGGCCGGCCCGCGCTGCTGCCGCTGCACGAGGTGCTGGCCTGGGCGCGCGCGGGCGAGCGCGCGCGCCTGGCCGCGGCCTTCGGCGGCCGCACCGTCTTCGTCGGCGCCAGCCTGCCGTTCGACGACCGCCACCGCACGCCGCTGCAGCCGGCCGGCGAGACCGTGCCCGGCGTGCTGGTGCAACTGCAGGTGGCGCAGGCGCTGCAGCAGGGCTGGCTGCTGCAGCCTCTGCCCGCCTGGGCGCAGGCGCTGGCGGGGGTGTTGCTGGCGGCGGCGGGGCTGGCGGCGAAGGGCGCCGTGCGCGCGCTGGGTGCGTGTGCCGCCGCGGCCATCGCGCTGGCCGCCGCGCAGGGGCTCGCGCTGCGATCGGGCTTCACGCTGCCGCTGGCCGGCTGGGCCGCTGCGGCCGCGCTGCCGGCGCTCGCCCGCCTGGCCGCCGACAGCGCCGCCGAGATCGCCGAACGGCGCCGCCTGCGCGCCGCCTTCGCCGGCTACGTGAGCCCGGCGGTGATGCAGGCGCTGGAAGCCGGCCGCCTGCAGGGCATGGCGAGCGAACGGCGCTTCATCGCCGTGCTGTTCATGGACATCCGCGGCTTCACCACGCGCGCCGAGAGCACGCCGCCGGAGGCGGTGATCGCCACCCTCAACACCGCGTTCGAGACCGTCACCGCGCTCATCCACCGCGAAGGCGGCACGGTGAAGGAGTTCATGGGCGACGGCGTGCTGGCCTTCTTCGGCGCCCCGCAGGCACTGCCCAACGCGGCGCAGTCGGCCTTCGACGCCGCGCGCGCCATCGTCGGCGCGCTGCCGTCGATCAACGCCGCGCTGCAGTCGTCCGGCCAGCCGCCGCTGAAGGTGGGCCTGGGGCTGGCCTGCGGCGAGGCGGTGGTGGGCCACGTGGGTGCTTCCACCCGCCACGCCTACGGCGCGGTGGGCGACTGCGTGAACGTGGCCTCGCGGCTGGAAGGGCTGACCAAGGAGCGCGGCCACGTGCTGCTGATGTCCGACGCACTGCGCCGGGCGCTCGCCGACGCCGAAGGCGTGCAGGCGCTCGGCGAGGCCGCACTCAAGGGGCACAGCCCGGTCGCGATCCATGCCTGGGACCCGCCGCCCCACGCAGGCGTGGGGGGCGGCTGACAGGCCGGTCGACGCCGGGCGGCGACCGGTCGTTGCACACTCGCGCATCCGCGTGCGCCAGGGGGGAAGAGCACATGCAACAGCAACGCACCCGCGGCCGCTTCGCCGCGCCCGCTCTCGCCGCCGCGCTGGCCCTGGCGGCCGGGCCGGCGGCGCAGGCCGACGAGGCCGCCGAGGTCTCGCCCAAGGGCCTGCCCTTGCTGGCGCTGATCCTCAAGCCCGTGCTTGCCAAGGTGGGCGACAACCTGGCCGAGGCGGCGGCCGAGCGGGTGGGCAACAGCGGCCTCTTCGCGCGCCTGCTGGGCAAGGAGAAGGACAAGCCCGCGGCGGTGGCGTCTGCCGCGCCCGCGGCCGCCAGCATGCCGGTGCCCGCCGCCTCGGGCGACGTGGCGCCTTCCATCATCTACGCCGTCGACCGGCTGGACCCGCGGAACTACGCCGTGCTGGAAGCGCTGGAGGTGGCGCGTGCGCGGCCGGTGCTGAAGACCGGCGACACCTTCGCACTGCGCTTCGCCACCAACCTGCCGGGGCAGGTGCGCATCGAGAACGTGGACTCGCAAGGCGTGCGCGCGCCGCTGGGCGTCTACAACGTGCTGCCGGGGCAGGACAACCGGATCCCGCGCACGCGCGGCATCCAGCTCGCGGGCAGTACCGGGCTGGAGACCTTCAACCTCGACTTCTACCCCTGCCTGCCGGTGGAGGCGGCCACCCTGCGCGGCTACGCGGTCTACAAGGACGCGCTGCCGCCCTGCGGCAGCGGCGCCTTCGAGCCGCCCGGCGTGCAGGTGGCGATGCGCGGCGTGGTGCGCACGCGCGCGGCGGTGAACCTGGAGCTGGACGACCCGAAGATGGTGGTCGCCGCGCTGACCGACTTCAAGCCGCGCGACATCGTCCACCAGAGCTTCACGCTGCAGCACGACCCGCGGTGATGCGGCGCCTTCTCGCTGCCGGCCTGCTGGCCGCGGCAACGCTGCCGGCGGCGGCCGACCAGGCGCTGCTGCTGACGATCGCCGACTACGCCGGCGGCGTGCCTTCGCTGCCCGGCGTTCAGCGCGACCGCGAGAGCGCGCGCCGCATCGCGCAGGCGCTGGGCTTCGCCGAAGGCACGATCACCGAGGCACGCGACGGCGCGCTCGACCTCGAAGGGCTGCAGCGCCAGTTCGCGGCGCTGGTCGAACGCACGCAGCCGGGCGAACGTGTCTTCGTCTACTTCTCCGGCCACGGCACCAGCCGCAGCGACGGCGACCGCTGCGAGCAGGCGCTGCTGGCGCAGGACGGCCGCGCGCTGCCCGCCTCGGCGGTGGCGCGCCAGCTCGGCGCCCTGGGCGCCAAGGCGGGCGAGGTGGTGATGCTGGTCGACGCCTGCTTCTCCGGCGGCCTGGCCGCGGCCGCCTCGCTGCGCGGCGCCGGTGAAACGCTGCGACCCAAGTTCGCACGCAGCGAAGGCAGCGCCGACCGCTGCGAGCAGCCGGCCAACTTCGTGCCCGCGCTGACGCGTTCGCTGCGCGGCGCCGTCAACCTGGAACGCAACCAGGTCGTGCTGGCCGCCGCGCGCGAGGACGAACTCGCCTTCGATCATTCACAGCATGGCGGCCTGGCCACCGCGGCGGTGGCCGAATGCCTGGGCGGCGCGGTCGTGCCTGCGACGATGGCCGAGCTCGTGGCCTGCGCGCAGAGCGGCGTCGAGCGCCGGCTGCCGGCCGACCCGCGGCTGCGCACCCAGCACGTCACGCTGGGCGGCGCCGGCGAGATGCGCATCGCCGCCGCCGTCGCGCCGGCCTTGGCCAGCCGGCTGCAGGCGCTGCTGGCCCAGGCCGACCCCGGCTGGGGCGTGCAACTGGCGGCCAGCGCCGCCACGCTGCGCATCGGCCGCGACGACCTGGCGCTGACGGTGACGAGCATGCGCGCTGGCTACCTGACGCTGCTGTCCGCCGGCAGCGACGGCCGCACGCTCGGCCTGCTGTACCCGGGCCCGCGCGACACGCTGCGCCAGGTGGCGGCGGGTGCGCCCTTCCTGGTGCCGAAGCGATGGCGTGCGCGCGGACCGGCGGGCACCAACCGCATCGTCGCCGTCGTCAGCGAGACGCCGCTCAACACGGACGAGCTGATGTCGGCGCGCGGCTACGGCGCCGCGGCGCTGGTGGTCGAGGAAGCCGAGTAGGAAGCCGGGCGATGCCCGGTGGCTGGGGCATGATCGGCGCATGGCACCCACCCCCACCGGCTTTCGACTGCCGAACCTGCTGCTGCCGCGCCCGGGCACCGACCTGCGGCGCTGGAGCGTCATCGCCTGCGACCAGTACACCAGCGACCCCGGCTACTGGACGCGCGTGGCCGCCGAGGTGGGCGACGCGCCTTCGACGCTGCAGCTGATCTTCCCCGAGGTCTTCCTCGCCGCGCCCGACAAGGCCGGGCGGGTGGCGCGCATCCAGGCCGCGATGCGGCGCTACCAGGCCGAAGGCCTGCTCGTCGCGCATGACGGCGCGGTGCTGGTGGAACGCACGCTGGATGACGGCCGCGTGCGGCGCGGCCTGATGCTGGAGCTGGACCTGGAGCACTACGACTTCTCGCCGTCCAGCACCAGCCTGATCCGCCCGACCGAGGGCACCATCGTCGAACGGCTGGCGCCGCGCATCGAGGTGCGGCGCGACGCCGACCTGGAGCTGCCGCACATCCTGGTGCTGATCGACGACCCCGGGCGCACGGTGATCGAGCCGCTGGTGGGCCTGCCGCTGGCGCCGCTGTACGACACCGAGCTGATGCTGCACGGCGGCCGCGTCGCCGGCCGCGCGCTGGACGCCGCCGCGAACGCACGCGTGGTGCAGGCGCTGGCCGCGCTGGCCGACGCCGGCGCCTTCGCGGCGCGCCACGCGCTGCCGGCGGGCACGCCGCCGATGCTGTTCGCGGTCGGCGACGGCAACCATTCGCTGGCCACCGCCAAGGC
>CAYVXO010000116.1:0-19300 GCA_964454485.1 uncultured Rubrivivax sp. | reverse complement strand
GCGGCGGGCGGGCGGAAGCGGCCGGTCGGGCCATGCAGGTCTCCAGGGACGTCTCGGCGACCGCAGACCATAACAAATCGCGTTCCCGGCGTCTGCCCTGCGGCCGGGGGTTTGCGGCAGCGGCTGGTATACCCGCACCGGTTTGAGCCCGCTCAAGGTGGCGGGCAGGTCCCGGGCGCCCAATCGGTTCCGGTCACAAGCAAGGAGAAGAAGATGCAAGTCCTCATGAAGGAACTCTTCACCACCGACGTCGGCCTGATGAGTGCCGTGGTGATCGCCATCACGCTGGGCATGGCGGCCTTCTACTCGTACTACTTCTACAAGCATTCGCACGACCCGGCGCCGCGCAGCGGCACGCAGCGCTGAAGCGCTGCGCGCGGGTGTTCAGGCGGCGGCCGCCTGCGCCGCCAGCACTTCCGCGCGCACGGCTTCGGTGAGTTCGGCCTTCAGCGCCGCGAAGGCGGGCGTGGTCTTCACCGAGTAGTGGCGCGGGTGCGGCAGTTCCACCTTGCGGTCGAGCTTGATGCGCCCCGGGCGCGCGCTCATCACGACCACGCGGCTGCCCATGAAGACGGCTTCGTCGATGTCGTGGGTGACGAACAGCACCGTGGTGCGCTCGGCTTCCCAGATGCCGAGCAGCAGTTCCTGCATCAGCTCGCGCGTCTGGTGGTCCAGCGCGCCGAAGGGCTCGTCCATGAGCAGCATGCGCGGGCCGTTGGCCAGCGCGCGCGCGAGCGCGGTGCGCTGCTGCATGCCGCCGGAGAGCTGCTTCGGGTAGTGGCGCTCGAAACCCTTCAACCCCACCTTGGCGATGAAGCCCTGCGCCACTTCGAGCTGGCGCTCGCGCGGCAGTCCGCGTTCGGCCAGCCCGAAGCACACGTTGTCCAGCACCGTGAGCCAGGGGAACAGCGTGTAGCTCTGGAACACCATGCCGCGGTCGGCGCCCGGGCCTTCGATGCGGCGGCCGTCCAGCTGCACCTCGCCCGCGGTCGGCTGGTCGAGCCCGGCCACGATGCGCAGCAGCGTGCTCTTGCCGCAGCCGCTGGGGCCCAGGATGGTGATGAAGTCGTTCTCGGCGACGTCGAGATCCGTGGCCTGCAACGCCAGCGTGGTGTCGAAGCGGCGCTCGACGCCGCGCACCTGGAGGATGGGGTTCATCGTCCGCTCACCGCCCCAGTTGTGCCCACGGGAAGAGGCGCCGGTTGAAGCGCTTGAAGCCGAAGTCGCTCACCAGCCCGATGAGGCCGATGACGATGATGCCGAAGATGATCTGGTCGGTGGCCAGCAGCGCCTGGCTGTCGGTGATCATGTGGCCGATGCCGCTGGAAGCGCCGATCAGCTCGGCCACGATAACGTAGGTCCAGGCCCAGCCCAGCACCATGCGCAGCGTCTCGGCGATCTCGGGCGCGGCGCCGGGAATGAGCACGCGGCGGATCAGGCTGCGGTCGTTCACGCCCAGCGTGTAGGCCGCCTCCACCAGGTCGCGCCGCGTGTTGCCCACCGTCACCGCGATCATCAGCACCAGCTGGAAGAAGCTGCCGATGAAGATGACGGCCAGCTTCTGCGCTTCGCCGATGCCCACCCACAGGATGAGCAACGGAATGAAGGCGCTCGCCGGCAGGTAGCGTGCGAAGCTGACGAAGGGCTCGAAGAAGGCCTCCACCGGCTTGTAGGCGCCCATCGCCACGCCCAGCGGCAGCGCCACCACGGCGGCGATGACGAAGCCGCCCAGCACGCGCCACACCGTCATGCCGATGTCCTTCGCGAAGCCCATCTCGGCGAGCAGCGTGTAGCCGCTCTTCAGCATCGTCAACGGGTCGGCCAGGAAGGTCTTGCTGACGAAGCCGCCGAAGGTGAGCGCCGACCAGAAGGCGACGAAGGCGACGAAGAAGCCCACGCCGAGCGCGACGCGCGCGCCCGGCGCGACTGGGACAAGGGGCTTCATCGACCTTCGCCCGGCGCAGTCGCTTCAAGCGGCCGCCGCGGAACCGGCTTTGCCGGGCCGCTGGCGGCGCCCCCCTGGGGGGGAGCGCCAAAGGCGCTACGGGGGGGAGTCACTTCAGGAAGCGGGTGTCGGCGAGCTTCGTCAGGTCGGGAATCGACTTGATGATCCCGGCCTCCAGCAGCAGGTCGGCTGCTTCCTTGGTGAACTGCGCGTGCTCGCCGGCGAAGAACTTCTGGTTCGCCTCGCGGTCCTGCCAGCGCAGGTACTTCTGGCTGCCTTCGAACTGTTCGCCGGTCTGCTTGACGTCGGCGCCCATGATCTCGAAGCTCTTCTTCGGGTCGGCCTTGATCATGGCGACGGCGTCGAAGTAGCTGTCGGCCAGCGCCTTCGCGGCCTTCGGGTTCTCGGCCAGGAACTTGGGCGTGCAGCCGAAGGTGTCCATCACCATCGGGTAGTCCAGCGTGGTGGCGATGATCTTGCCGGCCTCCGGCTTGGCGCGCACCGCCGAGAGGTAGGGTTCGTAGGTCATGCCGGCGTCGATGCCGTCGGTGTTGGCGATCATCGCGTTGGCGGCGGCCTGCGGCTCCAGGTTCACCACCTTCACGTCCTTCACCGAGAGGCCGTTCTTCTTCAGCATCCAGGCCAGGCCGAAGTAGGGCGAGGTGCCGGGCGCGCTGGCGGCCACGGTCTTGCCCTTCAGGTCGGCGATCTTCGCGATGCCGGGCTTCACCACCATGCCGTCGGCGCCGTAGCTCTTGTCGAGCTGGAAGATCTGCGTCGTGGCCACGCCGTTGGCGTTCCACACGACCCAGGTCTCCACCGTGGTGGCGGCGCACTGCACGTCGCCGGAGGCGATGGCCAGGTGGCGGTCCTTCTGCGGGATCTTCTTGATGCTGACGTCCAGGCCGTGCTTCTTGAAGATGCCGGCTTCCTTGGCCAGCGTGAGCGGCGCGAAGCCGGTCCAGCCGGAGATGCCGATGGCGACGGCGGTGTCCTGCGCCAGCGCGGGCAGGGCCAGCGCGGCGGTGACGGCAGCGGTGATCAAGGTCTTCTTCATGGAACTCCTCGTGGCAGGAAGGGGGGTTGTCTAGGCAGGAATCCAGAGTGTCGGCAGACCGGGCAGCGTTCGCAAGATGCGCGCCAGCGAACCGTCGTGAACGCGCATCGTCGCGCGTTCGATGTCGGGGCCGAAGAAGCGGTCGTGCGCCATCGCGGGGCATTCGGCGCGCAGCGCGGCGTGCGCCTGCTCCAGCGCCGGGCTGCTGGAAAGCGGGCGCAGGAACTCGATGCCCTGCGCCGCGGCCAGCCACTCGATGGCCAGGATGTGCGCCACGTTGTCGATCATCGGCTGCAGCCTGCGCGCCGCGAAGGTGGCCATCGAGACATGGTCCTCCTGGTTCGCGCTGGTGGGCAGGCTGTCGACGCTGGCCGGGTGCGCCATCGACTTGTTCTCGCTCGCCAGCGACGCCGCCGTCACGTGGGCGATCATGAAGCCGCTGTTCAGGCCCGCGTTGGCCGTCAGGAAAGGCGGCAGGCGCGAGACGTTGCTGTCGATCAGCATCGCGATGCGGCGTTCGGCGATCGCGCCCACCTCGGCGATCGCGGTGGCCATCGCGTCGCAGGCCAGCGCCACCGGCTCGGCGTGGAAGTTGCCGCCGCTGATCATGGCGCCGTCGTCGGGGAACACCAAGGGGTTGTCGGTGACCGCGTTCGCCTCGCGCAGCAGCACCAGCGCGGCATGGCGCAGCTGCTCCAGGCAGGCGCCCACCACCTGCGGCTGGCAGCGCAGGCAGTAGGGGTCCTGCACGCGGTCGTCGCCTTGTTCGTGGCTCTTGCGGATGGCGCTGCCGGCCAGCAGCGAGCGGTAGTACCGGGCGACGTCGATCTGCCCCGGCTGCCCGCGCAGCTCGTGGATGCGCGGGTCGAAGGGGCCGTCGCTGCCGCGCGCGGCGTCCACCGTGAGCGCGCCGATCACGAGCGCCGACTCCAGCACCGGCTCGAAGGCGAACAGCGCGTGCAGCGCGAGCGCGGTGCTGGTCTGGGTGCCGTTGATGAGCGCCAGCCCTTCCTTGGCCTGCAGGCGCAGCGGCGCGATGCCGTGTTCCACCAGCGCGCCGATGGCGGGCACGCGTTTCCCGTCGACGACGAACTCGCCCTCGCCCATCAGCGCCAGCGTCATGTGCGACAAGGGCGCCAGGTCGCCGGAGGCGCCGACCGAGCCCTGGCTGGGAACGTAGGGCACGAGGCCGGCGTTGTGCACCGCCAGCAGGGTGTCGATGACTTCGGGCCGCACGCCCGAGAACCCGCGCGCCAGGCTGGCTGCCTTCAACGCCAGCATCAGCCGCACCACCGGCGCCGCGAGCGGCTCGCCCACGCCCACGCTGTGCGAGCGGATCAGGTTCCACTGCAGCGTGGCCAGGTCGGCGGCGCTGATGCGCGTGCTGGCCAGCTTGCCGAAGCCGGTGTTGACGCCGTAGACCGCGGCGTCGCCGGCGGCCGCGGCCTGCACGATGGCGGCGCTGGCGCGCACCGCGGGCAGCGCCTGCGGGTCCATCACCAGCGGCTGGATGTGGCCTGCAGCCCCCGCGTGGATGGCCTGCAGTTCCTCCAGCGTGAGGTGTCCGGGGCGCAGCAGCATCACTGCCCCAGCATCGGCAGGTTCAGCCCCTGCTCCTTCGCGCAGGCGATCGCGTCTTCGTAGCCCGCGTCGGCATGGCGCATGACGCCGGTGCCGGGGTCGTTCCAGAGCACGCGTTCGATGCGCTTGGCCGCCGCTTCGGTGCCGTCGCAGACGATCACCACGCCGGCATGCTGCGAGTAGCCCATGCCGACGCCGCCGCCGTGGTGCAGGCTCACCCAGGTGGCGCCGCCGGCGGTGTTGAGCAGCGCGTTCAGCAGCGGCCAGTCGCTCACCGCGTCGGTGCCGTCCTTCATGGCCTCGGTCTCGCGATTGGGGCTGGCGACCGAGCCGCTGTCCAGGTGGTCGCGGCCGATCACGATGGGCGCCTTCAGCTCGCCCTTTCTCACCATCTCGTTGAAGGCCAGCCCGGCGAGGTGGCGTTCGCCCAGGCCGATCCAGCAGATGCGCGCCGGCAGGCCCTGGAAGGCGATGCGTTCCTCGGCCATGTCCAGCCAGCGATGGAGGTGCTTGTCCTCGGGGAACAGCTCCTTCATCTTGGCGTCGGTCTTGCGGATGTCTTCAGGGTCGCCCGAGAGCGCCACCCAGCGGAACGGCCCCTTGCCGCGGCAGAACAGCGGGCGGATGTAGGCCGGCACGAAGCCGGGGAAGTCGAACGCGTTCTTCACGCCGGTGTCGAACGCGACCTGGCGGATGTTGTTGCCGTAGTCCACCGTCGGCACGCCCATTTGCTGGAACGCCAGCATCGCCTGCACGTGCACCGCGCAGCCCTTGGCGGCCGCTTCGCGCAGCGCGGCGTGCTGGCTCGCGTCGGCCTGCGCGGCCTTCCAGCGCTCCACCGTCCAGCCCGGGGGCAGGTAGCCGTTGACGAGGTCGTGCGCGCTCGTCTGGTCGGTCACCAGGTCCGGCTTGACCCCGCGCCGCACCAGTTCCGGCAGGATCTCGGCCGCGTTGCCCAGCAGCGCGATGCTCACGGCCTTCTTCTCGGCCGTGTACTTCCGGATGCGCGCCAGCGCGTCGTCCAGGTCAGCCGCCTGCTCGTCGACGTAGCGGCTGCGCAGGCGGAAGTCGATGCGGCTCTGCTGGCATTCGATGTTCAGCGAGCAGAAGCCCGCGAAGGTGGCCGCCAGCGGCTGCGCGCCGCCCATGCCGCCCAGGCCGGCGGTGAGGATCCAGCGCCCGGCGGCGTTGCCGCCGAAGTGCTGGCGCGCCGCCTCGGCGAACGTTTCGTAGGTGCCCTGCACGATGCCCTGGCTGCCGATGTAGATCCAGCTGCCGGCGGTCATCTGGCCGTACATCATGAGGCCCTTGCGGTCGAGCTCGCCGAAGTGTTCCCAGGTGGCCCACTTGGGCACCAGGTTCGAGTTGGCGATGAGCACGCGCGGCGCGTCTTCGTGGGTGCGGAACACGCCCACCGGCTTGCCGCTCTGCACCAGCAGCGACTCGTCGGGCTTCAGCCTGCGCAGCGATTCGAGGATGGCCTCGTAGCAGTCCCAGTTGCGCGCCGCCTTGCCGATGCCGCCATAGACCACGAGCGCGTCGGGGTTCTCCGCCACCTCGGGGTCCAGGTTGTTCTGGATCATGCGGTAGGCGGCCTCGATCAGCCAGTTGGCGCAGCTGAGCTGGCTGCCGCGCGGCGCGCGCACGGGGTGGGGCTGGGCGATGTGGCGAACGGCGGACAGGTCGGTCATGGCGGGCCTCGGCAGGGCGTTGCGTCAGGGCGGCACTCTACTTGTCTAGACAAGTGAACGCAAGTAGCATGTCCCCATGGTCCTTTCGCCGACGTCGGAAGCCCCGCCTTACGCCAGGGTCAAGCAGTACCTGAAGGACGGCCTCGCCGGCGGCCGCTGGCCGGCCGGCGCGCTGATGCCTTCGGAAGCCGAGCTGGTGGCGCAGTTCGGCGTCAGCCGCATGACGGTGAACCGCGCCATCAAGGAGCTGCAGTCCGAAGGGCTGGTCGAACGCTCGCAGGGCGTGGGCACCTTCGCCGCGCCGCTGCACCGCGTGGCCAGCACGCTGACCATCCGCGACCTGCACGAAGAGATCGAATCGCGCGGCCAGCATCACAGCGCCGAGGTGCACCTCTCGCGCGAGGAGCGCGCCACACCGGCACTGGCCGAGCGCCTGGGCCTGAAGGCGGGCGCGCGCGTCTTCCACAGCGTCGTCGTGCACCGCTGCAACGGCGTGCCGCTGCAGTGCGAGGACCGCTACGTCAGCCCGGCCATGGCGCCGAAGTACCTGGACGTGGACTTCTCGCAGACCACCCCCACCCACTACCTGCTGGAGGTGGCGCCGTTCTGGGAGGCCGACTACTCGATCGAGGCCAGCGCGCCCACGCCCGAAGAGGCGCGGCTGCTGGGCATCGGCGAACACGACCCCTGCCTCGTCGTCGTGCGGCGCACGAAGACGAGGACGAAGCCGATCACGATCGCACGCCTGGTGCACCCGGGCCACCGCTACGCCATCGAAGGCAACTTCCAACCATGAGCCGCACTGTCCTTGCCGACGAAGTCCCCCCCGTGCCGTGGAAAAACGGCGGCGGCGTCACTCGCGACCTGGCGGGCGACGGCACGCCCGGCGCCGACGACTGGCGCTGGCGCATCAGCCTGGCCGACGTCAGCGCCGACGGCCCGTTCTCGGCCTACCCCGGCGTCGAACGCTGGTTCGCGGTCGTCGAAGGCGAGGGCGTCGAGCTCACGCTGGGCGGCGTGCCGATGGTGCTGCGCCCGCACGACCCTCCGCTGGTCTTCGACGGCGCCGCCGCGCCCGGCTGCCGGCTGCTGGCCGGCCCCACGCGCGACCTGAACCTCATGCTGCGCGGCATGCGCGGCGTGATGCGGCGCGCCGGCCGCGGCGTCATCTGGACCGAGGACTGGCCGCTGCGCGGGCACTTCGACATCGCCACCCGCACGCTCGAATGGGAGCTGCCCGAAGGGCCGCTGGTGGCGCGCGGCGTGGGCTACTGGATCGGGATCGCGCCTTGACCGTCACGCTCTGGCGCCACGCGAAGCTCGCCACCCTGGCCGGCCGCGGCTGGGGCCTGGTCGAGCGCGGCGCCCTGGTCACCGAAGGCGATCGCCTGGCCTGGGTGGGCGACGAAGCCGCGCTGCCGCGCGGGCTGCAGCCCGAGGCCGAGCACGACCTGGCCGGCGCGCTCGTGACGCCCGGCCTCGTCGACTGCCACACCCACCTGGTCTACGCCGGCCAGCGCGCGCGCGAATTCGAGCTGCGGCTGGAAGGCGCCAGCTACGAGGCGATCGCGCGTGCCGGCGGCGGCATCCGCTCCACCGTGGCGGCCACGCGCGCGGCGTCCGACGAAGCGCTCTTCGAAGCGGCCGCCGCACGCGCGCGCACGCTGTTGGCCGAAGGCCTGACCACGCTGGAGGTGAAGTCCGGCTACGGACTTTCGCTCGAACACGAGGCGCGCTGCCTGCGCGTGGCACGCCGGCTGGGCCGCGAACTGGCGCTGGAGGTGCGCACCACCTGCCTGGCTGCGCATGCATTGCCGCCCGAATACGAAGGCCGCGCCGACGACTACGTCGACGCCGTCTGCGCCTGGCTGCCGAAGCTGCACGCCGAAGGCCT
Organism: uncultured Rubrivivax sp.; assembly: GCA_964454485.1. GTDB lineage: Bacteria > Pseudomonadota > Gammaproteobacteria > Burkholderiales > Burkholderiaceae_C > Rubrivivax. Next base: position 11,132 of record CAYVXO010000116.1, on the reverse strand, counting down.
GGTCGACGCGGTCGACGCCTTCTGCGAGCGCATCGCCTTCACGCCGGCACAGACGCGGCGCGTGTTCGACGCCGCGCGTGCGCTCGGCCTGCCGGTGAAGCTGCACGCCGAACAGCTGAGCGACCAGGGCGGCGCCGCGCTCGCGGCCGGCTACGGAGCGATTTCCTGCGACCACCTCGAATGGCTGTCGCCCGACGGCGTGCAGGCGATGGCCAACGCCGGCACGGTGGCCGTGCTGCTGCCCGGCGCCTTCTACTTCCTGCGCGAGACCAAACTGCCGCCGGTGGCCGCGCTGCGCGAAGCCGGCGTGCCGATCGCGCTGGCGAGCGACCACAACCCGGGCTCGTCGCCCGGCCTGTCGCTGCTGCTGATGCTCAGCATGGGCTGCACCTTCTTCCGCCTCACGCCCGAGGAAGCGCTGCGCGGCGTGACCGTGAACGCCGCGCGCGCGCTCGGGCTGGCCGACCGTGGCACGCTCGAAGCCGGCCGGCGCGCCGACTTCGTGGCCTGGTCGCTCGACCATCCGAACGAACTGGCCTACTGGTACGGCCGCAACCCCTGCCGGCGCGTCGTCTTCGGCGGGAAGGACCGGCGATGAACGACAGCTTCACCCTGCAGCGCGGCACGACGCCGCTGCTCTTCAGCGTGCCGCACTGCGGCACCGAGATCCCGGCCGACATCGCCGAACGGCTGGTGCCGCGCGCGCGCGCCGTCGAAGACGCCGACTGGCACGTCGACCGCCTCTACGCCTTCGCACGCGAGCTGGGTGCCGGGATCGTCGTGCCGCGCTACGCGCGCTACGTGGTCGACCTGAATCGCCCGCCCGAGAACACGCCCATGTACCCGGGCAAGAACAACACCGAGCTCTGCCCGACGCGCTTCTTCACCGGCGAGCCGCTCTACCGCGAAGGGCAGGCGCCCGACGAGGCCGAGGTGCAGCGCCGCGTGGCGCGCTACTGGCGGCCCTACCACGACGCCGTCGAGGCCGAGCTCGCGCGCCTGCAGGCCGAGCATGGCCACGCGATGCTGTTCGACGGCCACAGCATCCAGGCCGAGCTGCCCTGGCTCTTCGAAGGCCGGCTGCCCGACCTGAACCTGGGCACCGCCGAAGGCGCCAGCTGCGCGCCGGCGCTGCGCGAACGCTTCGTGCAGATCCTCGGTGCGCAGCGCGACTTCAGCCAGGTCGTCGACGGCCGCTTCAAGGGCGGCTACATCACGCGCCACTACGGCCGCCCCGAAGCCGGCCGCCACGCGGTGCAGATGGAGATGTGCTGGCACTGCTACCTGGCGCCGCCGCACGAGTGGGACGCCGCGCGCGCGGCCCGCGTGCAGCCGGTGCTGCGCGCGCTGGCCGAGGCGATGCTGGCGTGGCCGCCGTGACGCGGCTGTGGGCCGCAGCGGCCTGGCTGCGCGGGCGCTGGCAGGAGCGCGTGCTGCTGGAGGCTGACGCGCAGGGCCACTGGTCGCGCATCGAGGCCGGCACCGAACCGCCGGCGGGCGCCGAACGCATCGAAGCCCCGGTGCTGCCGCCGCTGGTGAACGCGCACAGCCACGCCTTCCAGCGCGCCTTCGTCGGCCTGGCCGAGCGGCGCGAGAGCGAGCACGACGATTTCTGGTCCTGGCGCGACCGCATGTACGGCGTGGCGCTGCGCATCGGGCCCGAGCAGCTGCGCGACGTGGCGGCCCATCTCTACGCCGAGCTGCTGGCCGGCGGCTACACGCAGGTCTGCGAGTTCCACTACCTGCAGCACGACCGCGACGGCGCGCGCTACCCCGAGCCGGCCACGATGGCGCGCGCGCTCGCCGAGGCCGCCGCCGAAGTCGGCATCGGCCTCACGCTGCTGCCGGTGCTCTACGAGCGCGCCGGCTTCGCGCAGCCCGCGCTGCGCGACGACCAGCGCCGCTTCGCGACCACGGTGGCCGACGTGCTGGCGCTGCAGCGCGCCGGCGCGGCCTTCGGCGGGCTCGTGAACGCCGGCGTGGCGGTGCATTCGCTGCGCGCCGCGCGGCCGGAGTCGATCAAGGCCCTGGCCGAATCGGCCGAAGGCCCGCGGCACATCCACGTCGCCGAGCAGACGGCCGAGGTGAACGACTGCCTGGCCGCCACCGGCTGCCGGCCGATCGAATGGCTCACCCGCCACGCGCCGCTGGACGCGCGCTGGCAGCTGGTGCACGCCACCCACGCCACGCCGGCCGAGATCGACGCCGTCGCGGCGCGCGGCGCCGGCGTCGTCCTCTGCCCGGCCACCGAGGCCAACCTCGGCGACGGCCTGGCCGACCTGCCCGGCTGGCTGGCCGCCGGCGTGCCGCTCACGGTGGGCAGCGACAGCCAGGTGGTGCGCGCCTGGCCGGAGGAACTGCGCTGGCTGGAATACGGCCAGCGCCTGCAGCTGCGCCGGCGCAACGTGGCCGCTGCGCCCACCGAAGAGCCGGCGAGTGCGGCGCGCCTGTACGAACGCACCCGGGCGGCCGGTGCCGCCGCCGCCGGCCTGGCGCGCTGGGGCTTCGAGCCGGGCGCGCGCGCCGACCTGCTGGTGCTGGACGGGGCCGACGACGCCCTGCGCGGCCTGCCGCCGGCGCACCGGCTCGACGGGCTGGTGTTCGCCGCCCCGGCGCGGCCCTTCGCGCGCACGCTGGTGGCCGGCCGCTGGCGCGCGCCCGATCGCGCCGCGATCGGCCGCCGCTTCGAAGCCGCGATGGCCGGCCTCTGGCCGGCCTGATTCAGGCTTCGGCCTGCCCGATCCTGAACGCCGGCAGTTCGAGCGTGTCGCCGTCCAGCCTGAGCGTGAGCACGTAGAGCCCGGGAAGCACGACGTCGAGCTGGAAGGCGCCACCTTCGTCCATCGGCACCACCTGCGCGGCCAGGCCGCCGGCGACCTCGGTGGCGAGTTCCACGGTGCCCGGCTCGGCGGGCCCCAGCACCTGGCCGCTCAGGCGCAGCAGCGCGCCGCAGGGTTCGACGGCCAGGTCCACGCAGCGGTCGCTGCCCAGGCGCAGCCTGTAGCGGGCCGCCGCCGCGAGCGGGTCCCGGCGGGTGGGGCGGATCGGGCTCGCGGGATTCATGGTTGCGGTTGTTCCGAAGGTCGGCATGCACGACAGAGCGGCCGGGGACTCGCTGGATACCTGCCGCCCGCAAGTCGGCCGGCTCAAGCCGGCCCGGCACCGGCCGATATGCGAACTGTCATTCCTCACCGCCCCCTTCGCCATGAGTTCCGTCAGCCTTTGGCCGCCGCCGGCCGCGCGGGCGCCTGTCTCGCAGGCGGCCACCGCCTACGTGCAGGCCTTGCGGCTGGAAGTCGGCCAGTGGCTGCCGCACGCGCTGAACGACGCCGTGGCGCTGCTGCACGAATCGGCGCAGCGCGTGGCTTCGCCGGCGCAGCGCGCCGACCTGGCCGAGGCCGCCGCGGCGCTGGGCGAGAACCTGCGCGCCTGGAGCCGCTCGCTCGAACGCGCGCTGCAGGACGCGGTGAGCGCCGAATTCGAGACCGACCACGCCGCCGCCCCGCCGGCGGCGCCGCTCTCTCCTTTCGAGGCGCCGGCGGGCGACGAGGAGCCGCTGGAGCTGTCGCTCACGCTGATGGACGACGACGAGATCGACGACGAGATCGCGATCTCGCGCCTGGTGCAGATCGCCGACGTCGAAGCCGAAGGCGACCTGCGCGAGCTCTCGGCACTGTGCTCGGGGTTGCGCGCGCTGCCCGGCATCTCGCCCGAAGCCCACCCGCTGCGGCCCAGCGTGGTGGCGCGTGCGCTGCGCCGCGGCATCCACGCCTTCGGGCTGCGCAAGCCGTTGCGGCTGGCGCTGCTGCGCGAGCTGGGTGTGGCCGTCGGCCGCGCCCTGCCCGGCCAGTACCGGCGCCAGCTGCAGATGCTGCAGGGCTGGGGCATCACGCCGGCCGACTTCGCGCTGCGCCGCCAGGAACCGTCGGCCGCCGCGGAGACCGGCCCGGCGGAAGTGGCCGCCCCCGAACAGGCCGCTGCCGACACCATGGCGCGCCTGCTCTCCACGCTGGCGAGCCGGGTCGCGATGAGCGAAGGCGCACGCGACCTGCTGCGCCGGCTGGACGCGCCGGCACGCCGCATCGCGCAGCAGGAGCCGGCGCTGTGGCAGTCGCTGGACCACCCGCTGTGGCAGCTGCTGGACCGGCTGGCGGCCGCCGGCGCGGTGCACGACGACCTGGACGCCAACGGCTCGCTCGAGGAGGCGGTACGCAGCCTGGAGACCGCCGCCGCGCCCGATGCCGCGCAATGCCGGCAGGCGCTGGAAACGGTGGACGGCGCGGTCAGCGGCCTGGTCGACCTGCAGGCCGACCGCGTGGCCGTCGAGGCCGAGGTCCTGCACGACCGGCCGCCGCGCAGCGCCATCGAGGAAGGCCTGCGCGAGCAGCTGCGCCAGCAGGCCGCCGCCGGGCGCGCGCCGGCCGCGCTGGAGCGCTTCCTCACCGGCGCCTGGACCGAGGTGCTGACCGACATCGCGCTGCGCCACGGCGTGGAGAGCACGCAGATGAAGTCGCACGCCGAGCTGGTGGACCGCTTCGTCGAGGCTGCCACGCGCCCGGTGGGGCGCCAGATCAGCCCGGCCACGCTGGGCCGCATGCTGATGCTGGCGCGGCTGGCGCTGGCCGACGCGAAGCTGCCGCACCCGCGGCTGGAAGCCGAACTGGCCAGCCTGCAGAAGACGCTGTGCCAGCCCGCCGCCGCGCGCGCGGAGGAAGTGCAGGCCGCGCTGGCGCCCTTCATGCCGACCATGCCGGCCGAGGCGATGCCCGACACCGCGCCGGCCCCGGACTTGGCCGGCGCACCCCATGACGCCACCGCCGCGGCCGGCCTGCACGACGCGCTGACCACCGTGCGCGTGGACACGCTGGGCCGCGACGAGGCCGCCGCCCGCGCCGTCCAGGCCTGGCTGGACAGCCTGGAGCCCGGCACCTACTGCCGCATCTTCCTGCTCGAGCGCTGGATGAACGCGCAGGTGGTCTGGCGCAGCGACAACCGCGGCATGTTCGTCTTCAAGAGCCGGCACGGCGGACGCACCCACTCGCTGGCGCGCCGCGTGCTGGAGAAGCTGCGCGGCGCGGGCCTGGCCACCACCATCGAACGCGGCGAGTGGGTGGCGCAGGTGATGAAGGAACTGGGCGGCAGGCACCACTGAACGGGTGCCGGCCGCGGCGCGCTACTTGCGCCGCTCGCGTTCGCGTTCGCGCTGGCGCAGCACGTCGATCATGACGTTGAAGGTGCGCGCGAGCTGGCCGATCTCGTCCTTGCGCTGCACCGGCACGGTGGCGCCGTGGTAGTCGCCGGTCTTCAGCGCGTCGGCGGCGTCGGTGAGCTGGCGGATCGGCTGCACGATGCCGCGCGCGAAGCGCAGCGCCAGGCCGGCGAACAGCAGGCCCACCAGCAACACGCTCCACAGCAGCTTGGTGTAGAGGCGGTCGATCGGCGCCTCGAACTCGGCGCGCGAGGCGCTCACGCCCACCACCCAGTCGTGCCCGGGCACCGGGGCGTAGCCGGCGATCTCCGGCCGCTGCGTGAGCTTGCTGAAGTAGCTGACGTGGCCGGTGGCCTTGGCGTGCAACATGGCCTGCGCCAGCAGCGGCTGGTCCAGGCTCTCGACGCGGTCGCGCCGGAAGCGCTGGTCGGCCTTGATGGCCGCGGCCTGCTCGGCCGACAGCGGCATCAGGCTCTTGTACATCAAGGCCGGCTGCGGGTGGTGCACGACGACGCCGTCGCCGTCGATCAGGAACGGGGTGAGCGAGGAGTCGTGCTTCACCTCGTCGAGGATGCGCGCCACCGAGGAGCCCAGCATGCGCACCACCGCCGCGCCCAGCACCTGGCCGTCGTCGCCGGTCACGGGTTCGGCGTAGAACATGCCGGAGGCGCCGGCCACCGCGCCGACGACGAGGCCGGTCATCGCCGACTCGCCCTTCATGGCCTGCTGGAAGTACTGGCGGAACTTGAAGTTGCGGCCCATCACCTCGGGGTCGCTGGAGACGACCGCGGTGCCGGCGGCGTCCATCAGCATCACCAGCTGCACGTCCGGGTTCGCCTTCACCAGCCGCGTGAGCTTGTCGCGCATCAGGTCGCGGCCGATCGAGTCGGGCGAGGTGAGGAAGACGATGAAGTCGTGGTCGGTGGCGATCGAGCGCGCGAAGTTGCGGCTGTCGCCGATGAACTGCGCCACCCGGCCCGCGGTGCTGTGCGCCAGCTGCTCCACGTAGCGCAGCTCGGCCGAGGTCACCGCGGCCTGGCTCACGCTCAGGTGGTAGGCGGCGGTCAGCAGCATCGGCAGCAGCGCGGTCGCCAGCATGGCGAGCGTCATCTTCAGCGCCAGCGGCCAGGTGGCGGGCTTGAGCCACTGGCGCCAGCTGCGGCCGACGCGGCGCGTGGGCACCTGGTGGTCGCCGTCGATGATGGTGTCGCCGTTCTGCAGCGCCTCGGCGATGTCGAGGCTGGCGGCGTGGTCGGTGAAGAGGGCGCGCCGGAACTCGACGATGTCGCGCGGGCGCTTCGAGGGCTCGAGCTTGAGCGCCCAGTCGATCGCCTTCAGGAACGCGTGGCCGTAGCGGCCCTTGCCGGCCTCGACCGCCGGGCGCATGGCCTCGGGGTGGGCCATGCGTTCCTCGGCCTCGGGAGGCTTCTTGCCGGTGACGGCCCAGTAAAGCGTGGCGCCGAGCGCGTAGAGGTCGGTCCAGGGGCCTTGCTCGCCGTGGCCGTACTGCTCGGGCGGCGCGTAGCCGGGCGTGATGGCGACCGCCGAGCCCGGCTCGGCCAGCGCCTGGCCGGCGCTGCCAAAGTCCAGCAGCACCAGGCGGCCGTCGTCGGCGTTGACCTGGATGTTGTCGGGCTTGATGTCCCGGTGCAGCACGCCCGAGGCGTGCAGCACCGCCAGGCCGTCGCACAGCGGCGCGAGCAGCTCGACGAGGCCCTTCTCGCCGATCTGCTGGTGCTGCGGCCACCAGGTCTTGAGCGGGCTGCCCTTCTCGTACTCCAGCACCATGTAGGCGGTGCGGTGGGCCTCGAAGAAGCGCGCCACGCGCACGATGGCCGGGTGGCGGAAGCTGGCCAGCGTGCGCGCTTCCACCAGGAAGCTTTCCAGCCCCTGGCGGTAGCGGTCGCGGTGGCGGCTGGCGTTGGGGCTGACGCTGCAGTCGGTCTGCCGGAACGCGATCTCCTGCGGCAGGTATTCCTTGATCGCCACCGGCGCGTGCAGGTGGATGTCGGTGGCCAGGTAGGTGATGCCGAAGCCGCCCTGGCCGATGACGCTGTCGATGCGGTATTCGTGCAGCCGGAAGCCTTCGGGCAGCGCCGAAGGCGCCTGGCGCGGCAGCAGGTTCTGCTGGTGCTGCGCGGCCTGGCGGTCGGCTGGCAGCACGACGGTGGCGTCGGGGTCGTGCGTCTTCGTGACCGGGCGCACCACGCTGCCGGTGTTTTCCTCGCGCGGCGCGGCGGGTGCGGCGGTTGCGGCCGGCGCGGCCACCGGGCGCACGACGGTGGCGTCGGGGTCGACCGGCGGCGCCAGGCCGGCCGCAGGGCGCACCACGGTCGAGTCGTTGTCGCGCGCGGCGGCGCGCACGATCGTGGTGTCGGTGTCCTGCGTCGTCATAGGCCGAGCTTGCGGGCGGCGAGGTCCTTCATGATCTCCTCGGAGCCACCCCCGATCATCATCACCTTCACCTCGCGGTACAAGCGTTCGCTCTTGGTGCCGCGCATGAATCCCATGCCGCCGAGAATTTGCACCGCGGCGTCGGCGCAGAACTGCATCGCCTGCGTGGCCACCACCTTGGCCATGCAGCAGCGCGCGACCAGCGCGTCGGCGTCGCCGGCGCGGTGCTGGGTGCGCCAGGCGAGGTCGTAGACCATCGCGCGCGCGGCCTCGTAGCGCTGCGTCATCTCCACCAGCTTGTGGCGGATCGCCTGGCGTTCGACCAGCGCGGCGCCGAAGGTGCGCCGCTCGCGCGCCCAGGCCAGCGCCTCGGCGGTGCAGGCTTCGGCGTAGCTGCAGGCCATGGCGGCCATCATGAGCCGCTCGTGGTTGAAGTTGCGCATGATGGCCTTGAAGCCTGCGCCGGCCTCGCCCACCAGGTTCGCCTGCGGCACGCGCACGCCGTCGAAGCGCAGGTGCGCGGTGTCGCTGGCCCACCAGCCGGTCTTGGCCAGGTTCGTGCGCTCCAGTCCCTTCGGCTGGCCTTCGACCACCACCAGCGAGATGCCGCCCGGCCCGCGCTGTTCGGGTTCGGTGCGCACCGCCAGCGTGATGACGTCGGCGCGCACGCCGCTGGTGATGAAGGTCTTCTCGCCGTCGATCACGAAGTCGGCGCCGTCGCGCCGCGCCTGGCAGCGCAGCGCCGCAACGTCGCTGCCGCCGCCGGGTTCGGTGATGGCGAGCGCGGCGATGCGCTCGCCCGCCAGCACCGGCGGCACCACTCGCTTGCGCAGTTCGGCGCTGCCTTCGGCCACGATGGGCGGCAGCGCGATGTGCAGCGACCCCAGCCCGGCCTGCACGCCGCCGGAGCCGGCACGCGCGATCTCCTCGGCCGCCACCAGCGTCATGAAGAGGTCGGCCGGCGTGCCGCCCAGTTCTTCCGGGTAGCCCACGCCCAGCAGGCCGACGGCGGCCGCCTTGCGGTAGAGCTCGCGCGGGAAGGCGCCGGCTTCGTCCCATTCGCCAACGAAGGGCGCGATCTCGCGCGCCACGAAGGCGCGCACGGCCGCGCGGAACGATTCGTGCTCGGCGCCGAAGTAGTGAGCCGCTGCGGGAAGCTCGAAGGCCACGGCCGCAAGTGTCCGCGAAGGCGGTGCCCGCCGTCCACCGGCCTTGCGCCGGCCCCGTGCAGTATGTATGATTCATGCATACTTCTTTCATCGGAAGCCTGCAATGGAAGCGACCGTGGCCGAACGCGGCCAGATCACCCTGCCGAAGGCGGTGCGCGACGCGCTGGGGCTGGTGAAGGGCACGCAGCTGAAGGTCGAGCTGGACGGCAGCCGCATCATCCTGCGCAAGAACGTCGACGACGCCATCAGCCGCCTGCGCGGCAAGTTCAAGCTCGACGGCTACGCCAGCACCGACGAGGCGCTGCGCGCGGTGCGCGGCCGGGCACCCGGCGACCCCTACCCGCCGCCGGAAGAACCGGGTTCGTGATCGCCGTCGATTCCTCGGTCCTGATCGACCTGCTGGCCGGTGGCCCTGGCGACGACCGTGCGGCCGATGCCGCCGCCGACGCCCTGCGCGACGCGCTGCACCAGGGCCCGGTGGTGGTCTGCGACGTGGTGCTGGCCGAGGTCTGCACCGCGCTCAAGAACGGCAGCACCACGCTGCAGCAGCTGGAAGACGCCGGCCTGGCCTTCCTGCCGACCGAGTCCAAGTCCGCGCTGCGCGCCGGCGAGATGCAGCGCCGCTACCGCCAGCACGGCCAGCGCGGCCGTACCATGCCCGACTTCCTCATCGGCGCCCACGCGCTCCTGCAGTGCAGCGCCCTCATCACCCGAGACGCGAGCTTCTTCCGCGACTACTTCAAGGGTCTGAAAGTCATCGTGCCGAAAGGTGCCTGACCCAGGATCCATGCCCTCAACCCCAAAGGCCCCCGCCATGCCCCACGCCTACGCCAAGACCCTGAAGACCTTCAAGACCGCCTCCGGCAAGGAAGGCAAGTTCTTCTCGCTGCCCGAGCTCGCGAAGCAGTACCCGGGCGTGGCCCGGCTGCCGGTGTCGATCCGCATCGTGCTGGAAAGCGTGCTGCGCAACTGCGACGGCCAGAAGGTCACCGCCGAGCACGTGGCGCAGCTGGCGAACTGGGGCGCCAAGGCCGAGCGCACGGAGGAGATTCCCTTCGTCGTCGCGCGCGTCGTGCTGCAGGACTTCACCGGCGTGCCGCTGCTGGCCGACCTGGCCGCCATGCGCAACGTGGCCGACAAGCTCGGCAAGAACCCGAAGACCATCGAGCCGCTGGTGCCGGTGGACCTGGTGGTCGACCACAGCGTGATGATCGACCACTTCGGCAACAAGAAGGCGCTGGACCTGAACATGAAGCTGGAGTTCGAGCGCAACCAGGAGCGCTACCAGTTCATGAAGTGGGGCATGCAGGCCTTCGACACCTTCGGCGTCGTGCCCCCGGGCTTCGGCATCGTGCACCAGGTGAACCTGGAGTACCTGGCGCGCGGCGTGCACAAGAGCAAGCAGGGCGTCTACTACCCCGACAGCCTGGTCGGCACCGACAGCCACACGACGATGATCAACGGCATCGGCGTCGTCGGCTGGGGCGTGGGCGGCATCGAGGCCGAAGCCGGCATGCTCGGCCAGCCGGTGTACTTCCTCACGCCCGACGTGGTGGGCTTCGAGCTCACCGGCGCGCTGCGCGAAGGCGTGACCGCCACCGACCTGGTGCTCACCGTCACCGAGATCCTGCGCAAGGAAAAGGTGGTCGGCAAGTTCGTCGAGTTCTGCGGCGAAGGCACGCGCACCCTGGCCCTGCCCGACCGCGCCACGATCGCCAACATGGCGCCCGAATACGGCGCCACGATGGGCTTCTTCCCGGTCGACGAGAAGACGATCGAGTACTTCCAGGGCACCGGCCGCACCAAGGCCGAGATCGAAGCCTTCGAGGCCTACTTCAAGGCGCAGAAGATGTTCGGCGTGCCCAAGGCGAGCGACATCGAATACACCAAGCTCGTGAAGCTGGACCTCTCCACCGTGGCGCCCAGCCTCAGCGGCCCCAAGCGCCCGCAGGACCGCATCGAGATCGGCAACGTCAAGGACAAGTTCACCCAGCTCTTCAGCGCCCCCGCGGCCGAGAACGGCTTCAACCAGCCGGCCGAGAAGCTGGCCGCGCCGGTGAAGACGGCCGACGGCATCGAGCTCAGGAACGGCGACGTGCTCATCGCCGCCATCACGAGCTGCACCAACACCAGCAACCCCGGCGTGCTGCTGGCCGCGGGCCTGCTGGCCAAGAAGGCGGTGGAAGCCGGCCTGAAGGTGAAGAAGCACGTGAAGACCAGCCTGGCCCCGGGCTCGCGCATCGTCACCGAGTACCTGGAAAAGGCCGGCCTGCTGCCCTACCTGGAAAAGCTCGGCTTCGCGGTCGCGGCCTACGGCTGCACCACCTGCATCGGCAACGCGGGCGACCTGGCGCCGGAGA
>CAYVXO010000115.1:0-19529 GCA_964454485.1 uncultured Rubrivivax sp. | reverse complement strand
GTGCAGCCCGCGCTGCGCGCCGCGCCTTGCCATCACACCCTTGCAGGCCCAACGCGGGCCCTTCCCTCTGCCGCCCGGGCTCCTAGCCGGTGTTGCGCAGCCCCGCCGCGATGCCGTTGATCGACAGGTGGATGCCGCGCTGCACGCGCTCCACGCCGGGTTCGCCTTCGCGCCGGTTGCGGTAGCGCCGCATCAGCTCCACCTGCAGGTGGTTCAGCGGGTCCAGGTAGGGGAAGCGGTGCGCGATCGAGCGCGCCAGCGCCGGGTTGGACTGCAGGCGCTGGCCTTCGCCGGTGATCTGGCCCAGCGCTTCGCTCGCGCGTTCCCATTCGGCCTTCAGCGCGCCGAAGATCCGCCGGGCCACGCGCTTGTCCTCCACCAGTTCCACGTAGCGGCTGGCGATGCGCAGGTCGCTCTTGGCGAGCACCATGTCCAGGTTGGACAGCAGGGTGCGGAAGAAGGGCCATTGCCGGTGCATGCGCTGCAGCAGCTCGAGCCGCGCCTTCGCGTCGCCGCCGTCCAGGAAGGCCTGCACCGCCGAGCCGAAGCCGCACCAGCCCGGCAGCGCCATCCGGCACTGGCCCCAGCTGAAGCTCCAGGGGATGGCGCGCAGGTCCTCGATGTGGCGCGTGGCCTTGCGCGACGCCGGGCGCGAGCCGATGTTGAGCTCGGCGATCTCGCGGATCGGCGTGGCGGCGAAGAAGTAGTCGGTGAAGCCTTCGGTCTCGTAGACCATGCGGCGGTAGGCCGCGTAGCTGGCCGCGCTGAGCTCGGCGGCGGCTTCGAGGAAGGCCTTGGGCGCGCTCTTGGTGGGGTGCAGCAGCGTCGCTTCCAGCGTGGCGGCGACCAGCGTCTCCAGGTTGCGGCGGCCGATCTCGGGGTTGGCGTACTTGGAGCCGATCACCTCGCCCTGTTCCGTCAGTCGGATCTGGCCGTTCACGGTGCCCGGCGGCTGCGCCAGGATGGCCTGGTAGCTGGGCCCGCCGCCGCGGCCCACGGTGCCGCCGCGGCCGTGGAACAGGCGCAGCGTGATGCCGTGCTCGTGCCGGAGGGCCGAGAACATCTCGGCCAGCGCGACTTCGGCGCGGTAGAGCTCCCAGTTGCTGGTGAAGAAGCCGCCGTCCTTGTTGCTGTCGCTGTAGCCCAGCATCACGTCCTGCTCGGCGCCGCTGCGCACCACCATCGCCGTCACGCCCGGCAGCGCGTAGTAGGCGCGCATGATGGGCTCGGCATTGCGCAGGTCGCCGATGGTCTCGAAGAGCGGCACCACGATGAGGTCGGCCGCCGCGTCGTCGTCCAGCGTGCCGCGCAGCAGGCCGGCTTCCTTCTGCAGCAGCAGCACCTCCAGCAGGTCGCTCACGTCTTCCGTGTGGCTGATGATGTAGTGGCGCAGCGCCTCGCGGCCGTAGCGCGCGCGGGCCTCGGCGGCCGCCTCGAACACCGCCAGCTCGGATTGCGCGAGCGCCGAGTACGCGGTGCCGCGCACGCGCAGGCTGCGCGCGTCGTTCAAGAGGCGCAGCAGCAGCGCGCGCCGCGCCTCCTCGCCCAGCGCGGTGTAGTCGGGCTCGACGCGCGCCACGCGCAGCAGCTCGGCGACCACCAGCTCGTGCTGGTCGCTGCTCTGGCGCAGGTCCAGCGTCGCGAGGTGGAAGCCGAAGACCTGCACCGCGCGCATCAGCGGCGCCAGACGCGGCGCGATGAGCGCCTGCGCGTGGTGGTGCTTCAGCGAACGCTCGATCACCTCCAGGTCGGCGCGGAAGGCGGCGGCGTCGGGGTAGGGGTCCTGCGGCGCCACCGCGTGGCGCAGCGCCTCGGTGCCGGTGAGGGCGTGCAGCGTGGCCGCCAGGCGCGCGTACATGCCGATCAGCGCGCGCCGGTAGGGCTCGTCCGCGCGGTGCACGTTGCGGTCGGGTGAGCGTTCGGCCAGCGCCGCCATCTCCGGCGTCACCGGCGCCAGCGTGCCGCTCATCGAGAGCTCGGTGCCCAGCTCGTGCACCTCGGTCAGGTAGAAGCGCAGCGCCACTTCCGACTGGCGCGCCAGCGCATGGCGCATCGTCTCGGCGTTGACGTTGGGGTTGCCGTCGCGGTCGCCGCCGATCCAGTGGCCCATGCGCAGGAAGGGCGCCACCGCGTGGCCGTGCAGCGCGCGTTCGAGCTCGCGGTACAGGCGCGGGATCTCGCGCAGGAAGGTCGCCTGGTAGTAGCTGAGCGCGTTCTCGATCTCGTCGGCCACCGTCAGGCGCGCGGTGCGGATCATGCGCGTCTGCCACAGCTGCGTGACGCGGGCGCGCAGCAGCGCCTCGTTGTCGCGCCGGCGCTCGTCGGTGGCGATGTCGTCGCGTTCGGCGATGAGCGCCGCGATGGCGCGCTCGGCGTCCAGGATGCTCTTCCTCTGCACCTCGGTGGGGTGGGCGGTGAGCACCGGCGAGAGGTAGGCATGCTCCAGCGTGCGCGCGATGTCGGCGGCACGGTGGTCGGCGCGGTGCAGCCGCTCCAGCGCCACCGCGAGCGAGCCTTCCTGGTGGTGGCCCTCGCGTTCGTGCACCTCGCGCCGGCGCAGGTGGTGGCGGTCCTCGGCGATGTTGGCCAGGTGGCTGAAGTAGCTGAAGGCGCGGATCACGCTCACCGTCTGGTCGGCCGAGAGGTTCTTCAGCAGCCGGTCGAGCACGCGGCCGGCGCTGGCGTCGGCCTTCAGCCGGTACGCCACCGAGAGCTGGCGCACCCGCTCGATGAGCTCGTAGGCGTCCTGGCCTTCCTGCTCGCGGATGACGTCGCCGAGGATGCGGCCGAGTAACCGGATATCCTCGACCAGCGGCTTGTTCTTGGCGGCGGCGTCCGAAGTGCGTTTCATCGTGGTGGTCCCGGCGGCGTAACCGAATTACCAATTGTGCACGCAAACAACGTGCCGGCCGACCCGTCGGCCGGCTGCCGATAATCGCGCCATGACCGCTCCCACCATCATCGCCACCCGCGAGAGCCGGCTTGCGCTGTGGCAGGCCGAACATGTGCGCGACCTGCTGCAGTCCCGCTTCAGGCTCCAGGTCGACCTGCTGGGCATGACCACCAAGGGCGACCAGATCCTGGACCGCGCGCTCTCCAAGGTGGGCGGCAAGGGCCTGTTCGTGAAGGAGCTGGAGACCGCGCTCGAGGAAGGGCGTGCCCACCTGGCGGTGCACTCGCTGAAGGACGTGCCGATGGACCTGCCCGCGGGCTTCGTGCTGGCCGCGGTGCTGGAGCGCGAGGACCCGCGCGACGCCTTCGTCTCCAACCGCTTCGAGAACGTGGACGCGCTGCCGCAAGGCGCGGTGGTCGGCACTTCCAGCCTGCGCCGCGTGGTGCAGCTGCTGGGCCGGCGGCCCGACCTGAAGATCGAGCCGCTGCGCGGCAACCTGGACACGCGGCTGCGCAAGCTGGACGAAGGCGGCTACGACGCCATCGTGCTGGCCGCCGCCGGGCTGAAGCGGCTGGGCCTCGCGAACCGCATCCGCGCCACCTTCGAGACCGACCGCATGATCCCGGCCGCCGGCCAGGGCGCCCTGGGCATCGAGGTGCGCGAGGACGCGCACGAGTTGCGTGCGCTGCTCGCGCAGACGGTGCACCGGCCCACCTTCCTGGCCGCGCATGCCGAGCGCGCGGTCTCGCGCGCGCTGGGCGGCAGCTGCAGCATGCCGCTGGCCGCGCACGCGGTCTGGCAGGGCGAGACGCTGCACCTGCGCGCCGCGCTCGGCCACGCGACCGAGTTCTCGCGCCCCCTGCTGACCACCGAGGCGCAGGGCCGACCGGCCGACGAGGCTTCGGCGCGCGCGCTCGGCGAACAGGCGGCTGCCGCGCTGCGCGCCGCCGGTGCCGCGGCCTACCTGGAGAACTGAGTGGCCGGCTTGCGCGTGATCGTCACGCGCCCGCAGGACCAGGCGGAAGGCTGGGTCGAGTCGCTGCGTGGGCTGGGCGTCGACGCCGTCGCGCTGCCGCTCATCGGCATCGGCCCGCCGGCCGACGCGGCCGCGGTGCAGGCGGCCTGGCAAACCCTCGCGGACTGTTCGCTCGTGGTGTTCGTGAGCCCGAACGCGGTGCAGCGTTTCTTCGCCGCGCGGCCGGCCGGCGTGGGCTGGCCGGCGGCCACGCTGGCCGGTTCCACCGGCCCCGGCACCTCGGCCGCGCTGCGCGCCGCCGGCGTGCCCGAAGCGCAACTGGTGGAGCCGGCGGCCGACGCGCCGAGCTTCGATTCCGAAGCGCTGTGGGTGCGCATCGCCAGCCGCGACTGGCGCGGCCGCCGCGTGCGGGTGGTGCGCGGCGAGGACGGCCGCGACTGGCTGGCCGGCACGCTGGCCGAACGCGGTGCGCAGGTCGACTTCGTCGCCGCCTACCGCCGCGTGCCACCGCTGGCCGACGCGCCGACCCTGGCGCTGCTGCACGCCGCCCAGCGCGAGCCGGCGCGCCACCTGTGGGTGTTCAGCAGCAGCGAGGCGGTGCGCAACCTGCAGGCGCTGGCGCCGGGTGCGGACTGGTCGCCCGCGCTGGCCGTGGCCTCGCACCCGCGCATTGCCGAGGCGGCGCGTGCGGCCGGCTTCGGCCACGTCGACGAGGTGCGGCCTTCACCCGCCGACCTGGCCGCGCGCGTGCGGGCGTTCCAGGGCGCCTGAGGGCGCGCCGATACAATCCCGTCCCCTGTGAGCGACCCCTCGTGAGCGACTCTCCCAGCGACACTCCCGCGGCCGTGCCGGCACCGGTGGCCGCGCCCGTGGCGGCTGCCGCGCCGGCCCTGTTGCCGGGCCGCTGGATCGCGGCCGGCGCGGTGCTGCTGGCCGCCTTCACCGCCGCCGCGGTGATGTTCGCGTGGAACACGCAGCAGCGCGTGAAGGCGCTCGAATCCGAACTCGTGAAGCGCCAGCAGGACGCCGCCGCGCAAGCCACCGAGGCGCGCGTGGCCGCGCGCGAGGCGCAGGAGCTGGCGCGCGAGTCGGCCGCCAAGCTGGCGCTGCTGGACGCGCGCGTGTCCGAGACCTCGATGCAGCGCAGCCAGTTCGAGGAACTGGTCGGCTCGCTCGCCCGTTCGCGCGACGAGAACGTGCTCGCCGACCTCGAAGCCGCGGTGCGGGTGGCGATGCAGCAGACCGCCATCACCGGCAGCGCGGAGCCGCTGGTGGTGGCGCTCAAGCAGGCCGAGGAACGGCTCGCACGCTACAACCAGCCGCGGCTGGAACGCGTGCGGCGTGCCGTCGCCCAGGACCTGGACCGCGCGAAGGCGGCCGGCGTGACCGACATCTCGGTGCTCACGATCCGGCTCGACGAGGTGATCCGCATGGTCGACGAGCTGCCGCTTCTGTCGGTGCCCGAGCCGCGGCGCAGCGCGCCACGCGCCGCCGCGGCCGCTTCGGCCGCCAGCGCGCCGGCGCCGCGCGACTGGAGCGAACGCTGGCGCGACCTGGCCAACCATCTTTGGGGCGAGGTGAAGTCGCTCGTGCGGGTGACGAAGATCGACCAGCCCGAGGCGATGCTGGTCGCGCCCGAGCAGACCTGGTTCCTGCGCGAGAACCTCAAGCTGCGCCTGCTCAACGCGCGCCTGGCGCTGCTGTCGCGGCAGTTCGACACCGCGCAGTCGGACCTGCGCGACGCGCAGGCGGCGCTGGACCGCTACTTCGACCGCAGCGCGCGCCGCGTGGGCTCGGCGATCGAACTCGTGCGGCAGGTGAGTGCGCAGGCGCGCCTGGTCATCGTGCCGCGGCCCGACGCCACGCTGGCCGCCATCGCCACCGCGTCGGCCGGCAAGTAGGAATCGAAGCGCGATGCGCGGCGTCATCTGGCTCGTGCTGCTGTTCGTGGTGGCCGTCGTCGCCGCCACCACGCTGGGGCCGAACGACGGCGTCGTCAGCATCTTCTGGGGCGGCTGGCGCACCGACATGTCGCTCAACCTCTTCGTGCTGGTGGTGGTGGGCTCGTGCTTCCTGCTGATGTCGGCGGCGCAGGCGTTGAACTCGCTGCTCAGCCTGCCGCGGCGCGCCGGCGAATGGCGCGCGCTGCAGCGCGAACGTGCCGCCCAGGCCGCGCTGCGCGAGGCGCTGGCCGAATACTTCGGCGCCCGCTACAGCCGCGCCCACAAGGCGGCCACGCGCGCGCTCGCCATCCAGGCCGACAGCGCCACGCTGCGCGGCGACGCCGAGTTCACCGCGCTCGGCCACCTGCTGGCCGCCGGCAGCCTGCACCGGCTGCAGGACCGCGCCAAGCGCGACGAGCAGATCGCCTCGCTCACCCGCACCTTCAAGCGCGGCAGCGCCGGCCGCAGCGCCGAGGACGGTGCGCGCCTGCTGGCCGCCGAATGGGCGCTCGACGATCGCGACGCGGCGCGCGCGCTGCAGTTCATCGCCGAACTGCCGCCCGGCGTGGCGCGGCGCGCGCAGGCGCTGCGCCTGAAGCTGCAGGCCAACCGCATGGCGCGCCAGCCGCTGGAGGCGCTGCACACCGCGCGCTTGCTGGCGAACCACCAGGCCTTCTCGCCGACGGCGGCGCAGGGCCTGCTGCGGTCGCTGGCGATCGACGCGCTCGAAGGCGCGCACGACGTGCAGCAGCTGCGCCGCTTGTGGGAGCAGTTCGACGCCGCCGACCGGCGCGACCCGCTGGTGGCGGCACGCGCCGCGCTGCGCGCGGTGGCGCTCGACGCGCCGGCCGAAGCGCGTGCCTGGCTGCGGCCTTACTGGGAACGGCTGCAGGAGCTCTCGCGCGACGAACGCGAGCAGGTCGCGCTGGCGCTCATGGCGGCCTGCGAAGGGCTGGGCACCGACTGGCTGCCGCGCATCGAGGCCGCGCTCAGCGCCTTCGGCCACGAACCCGCGGTGGTGGCCGCCGCCGGCACCGCCTTCGCGGAACGCCAGCTCTGGGGCAAGGCGCGCCGCCTGCTCCAGCAGGCCGGCGCCGCGCCCGGCCTGCCCGGCGCCACGCGCCGCCGCGCCTGGCGGCTGCTGGCCCGGCTGGCCGAAAGCGAAGGCGACGCCGCCGAACGCCAGCGCTGCGAGCACGAGGCCGCCGCAATCGACTGAGTCGCTGTGCTAAACTCTGCGGCTTCGCGGCTGTAGCTCAGTTGGATAGAGTACTTGGCTACGAACCAAGGGGTCGTGGGTTCGAATCCTGCCAGCCGCGCCAGAATTTCGGTTCTAGAGGAAGGGGCTACCGCAAGGTAGCCCCTTCGTCTTTTCGGCGGCGCGCCTTCAGCCCCGGGAGGGCTGCATCTGCTCCAGTGCCAGGTCCACGAAGGCCCGGACCTTGGGCGAGAGGAAGCGGGCGCTGGCGAAGACGGCGTGCACGGGCACTTCCGGCAGCTGCCAGTCCTTCAGCACCGTGCGCAGCCGACCCTCCTGCACCAGCGGGTCGCCGATCAGGCGCGGCAGCGCCGCGAGGCCCAGGCCTTCCGCGGCTGCGTCGCGGATCGTGAAGGTGTTGGTCGAGCGGAAGCGCGGGCCGAGCGGCACGCGCCGGGTCTCGCTGCCGCGCGCGAGCTTCCAGTGCGTGCGCTGGTTCGGGGTCGCGAAGACCAGCAGGTCGTGCTGCGGCAGGTCCTCGGGCGCGCGCGGCGCGGGCTTGCGCTTCAGGTAGGCCGGCGAGGCGTAGACGGCATAGGCCAGGCCGCCCAGGCGGCGCGCCGCCAGCGTCGAGTCGGGCAGTTCGCCGACGCGCACCGCGAGGTCGAAACCCTCGTGCACGAGGTCGACGATGCGCCCCGTCATCTCGGCGTCCACCTTCATCTGCGGGTGGCGCTGCAGGTAGCGGTTGATCCAGCGGCCCACGGCCAGCATGCCGAACTCCGCGCCGCAGGTCAGGCGCAGCGTGCCGCGCGGCTCGCCCTGGGCCTGCTGCATCGCGCGCCGCGCGTCTTCCACCGCCGCCAGGATACCCAGGCTGCGTTCGTGGAACTCGCGCCCGGCCTCGGTGAGCGAGAGCGAACGCGTGGTGCGCTCCAGCAGGCGCACGCCCAGTTCGCGTTCGAGCTGGCTCACCGTGCGTGACAGGTGCGCCTTGTGCGTCTCCAGCGCCTCGGCGGCGCGCGTGAAGCTGCCGGTCTGCACCACCTTGACGAAGGCGCCGATGAGGGTCAGGTCGATTGTTGATTTCATGGGCAACACACAGTCACTTCAGCCTGTATTTATTCATTCTGCGCCAGGGCCGACAGTGCGCGCATCCCGAACCAGGAGCCCGCATGAGCCTCAGAGACCCCAACGTCGTCAACCCGAAGGCGAAGAAACGCATCGCCCTCGTCGTCGCCAACCCGGCCGTCTCCACCACCACCGGCTGGCCGGTGGGCTTCTGGTGGAGCGAGCTCACCCACCCCTACCACGCGTTCACCGAGGCCGGCTACGAGGTGCAGGTGTTCAGCCCCGCCGGCGGTGCCTGCCAGGCCGACGCGATGAGCGACCCCAACGACGCCAGCGGCTACAGCAGGACCGACCTGGTCAGCCAGGGCTTCATCCACACGCCCGAGCTGAAGGCGCTGGTGGACGACACGAAGAAGGTGGCCGACATCGACGTGGCCGCCTTCGACGCCATCGTCGTCGCCGGCGGCCAGGCGCCGATGTTCACCTTCGAAGGCGCCACCGACCTGCCCGCGAAGTTCGCCGCCTTCTTCGAGGCGGGCAAGGTGGCCGCCGCGCTGTGCCACGGCTGCGCCGTGCTGGCCTATGCGAAGGACAGCCGGGGCGAGTACATCGCCAGGGGCCGCACCGTGACCGGCTTCGCCAACGTGGAGGAGGACTTCGCCGACAACGCGGTGTGGTCCTACGGCCTCCTGCCGCGCGACCGCCACGTGATGCCCTGGCGCATCGAGGACCGGCTGAAGGCGATCGGCGCCAACTACGTGCAGGGCGGCCTGTGGCGCGGCTTCGCGGTGCGCGACGGCAACCTGGTCACCGGGCAGCAGAACTTCTCCGGCCAGGAGACCGCCACGCTCGTGATCGAGGCGCTGGGCCGCTGAAGAGGCTGCGTCTGAAGATCGGCTTCATCGGCTTCTGCAGGGTCGGCGCCCCGCTGGCCGGCAAGGTGCTGGTGGACTGCACCGATCCCGTGGGGCCGGGCTTGACGCATGGCCTGCAAAGATGGCGCCGCGGGCCCGCGGGGTCAAGGCCTTCACGATCCACGGCTTCGAGAACCTCGAAGACAATGCGGTCCCGGGCCATGGCGTGAAGCGCGCGATGCTGTTCCGCGGCGACGCCGCCGCCGCGAAGCAGGCGGTGGGCGAACGCATCGCCCGGCTCGGCTGAGCGGCGCTGGCACTGTGGTCGGTGCGTCGAGAGGAAGGGGATGGAGAAGAACCGGCTCGAAGCCTTCAGCGACGGCGTGCTCGCCATCATCATCACGATCATGGTGCTGGAGCTGAAGGTCCCGCACGACGACACGCCGCAGGCGCTGCTGCAGCTGTGGCCGGTGTTCCTGAGCTACGTGCTGAGCTTCCTGTACGTGGGCATCTACTGGAACAACCACCACCACATGATGCAGGCCGCGCACACCGTCTCCGGCGGCGTGCTGTGGGCCAACCTGCACCTCCTGTTCTGGCTCTCGCTGCTGCCTTTCACCACCGGCTGGATGGGCGAGAACCACTTCACCCGGCTGCCGATGGTCGTCTACGGCTTCAACCTGCTGATGGCGGCCTTGTCGTACTACGTGCTGCAGCTGCGCCTGGCCGCGCACCACGGGCCGGGCAACGCCATCGAGCAGGTCCTGGGCCGCGACGTCAAGGGCAAGGCCTCGCTGGTGGCCTATGCCGCCGGCACCGCGGCGGCCTGGTGGGTCGAACCGTGGATGGGCTTCGTGGTCTACGCCGGCGTGGCCCTGATGTGGCTGGTGCCCGACCGTCGCATGGAGCGGGCCGTGCACGCGCGCAAGGCCGGCGTCCCGCACGGCGGCGCCTGAACGCACGCCCGCGGCACGCGGGCGACCGGGCTCAGCGCGGCTGGCGCCAGGCGCGTTCGGCCTCGTCCCAGGCCGCCAGCGGCTGCAGGTCGGGCACCCAGGCGAGGCCGGACCTGGCGTCCGACGAGGCGGCCTCGGGCGTCACCAGCACGTCCAGCAGCGCGGGCCGGCCTTCGGCGAGCGCGGCCTTCGCGCGTGCCAGCGCGGCCGGCAGGCCCTCGGCGCGTTCGACGCGTTCGCCGTGGGCGCCGAAGGCGCGCGCCATCGCCGCGTGGTCGGCGAACTGCAGCCGCGTGCCGACCACCTTGCCGTGCGTTTCCTGCTGGTCGCGCACCTCGATCGCCCAGCTGCCGTTGTTGGCTACCACCACCAGCACCGGCGCGTGGTGGCGCACCGCGGTGTCCAGCTCCATCGCGTTGAAGCCGAACGAGCCGTCGCCGGTGGCCACCACCACCAGCCGGCCCGGGCAGGCCAGCGCGGCCGCCACGCCGAAGGGCGTGCCCACGCCGATGCAGCCCAGCGAACCGGGGTCCAGGTAGGTCGACGCCGGCAGCCCCACGCGCGCGAAGCTGAGGAAGTCGCCGCCGTCGGCCACCACCACCGCGTCGGCGGGCAGCGCGGCGCGCAGCGCGGCGACCAGGCGGTTCGGGTGCATCAGGCCGTCGCTCCCGGGCGCGGCATTGGCCATCGAGGTGGCCAGCTTGTCGGCGCGCGCCAGATGCTGGCGGCGCGTCTCGGCGGCCCAGGCGCGGTCGATGGCGGGGGCGCGGTCGCCGGCGCAGGCCAGCATCGCGCGCAGCGCTTCGGCCGGCGTGGCCAGCACCTCGGCGGCGCCGCGCCGGTTGTCGCGCAGTTCGGCCGCGTTCTCGGCAATGCGCAGGAAGCGCGCTTCGCCGAAGACCGCGGGCGAGCCGTAGGCGAGCTGGAAGTCGAGCTTGCGGCCCAGCGTGACGATGAGGTCGGCCTGCTGCATCACGCTGCCGCGCATCGCGGCGACGACGCTGGCGTGCTCGTCGCCCACCAGGCCGCGGCTCTCGCCGGTGTCGAGATACAGCGCGCCGGTGGCGTCGAGCAGGCGGCGCAGTTCGGGGCCGGCGCCGCGCGCGCCGCGGCCGGCGATGACGAGCGGCCGCTTCGCGCTCCACAGCAGGTCCACCGCCGCGGCCACCGCGGCGGGGTCGGGCAGCAGGCGCGGCGCCGGCGGCGGCGTGAAGTGCTCGGGCAGCTGCACCGCGGCCGAGACCTCGGCGCGCAGCGTGTCGACCGGGAAGTCCAGGAACACCGGTCCCGGCTCGCCGCCCTGGCCCAGCGCGCGCGCCACCGCCTCGTCCAGTTCCTGCAGCACGAGGTCGGGCTCGCGCACGGTGCGCGCGTAGCGCGTGAGCGGCGCCACGAAGGCGACGTGCGACATGTCCTGCAGCGCGCCGCGGTTCTCCTGCGCGCGCGGCGGCGTGCCGGAGAGCACCAGCACCGGCGCGCGCGCCACGTTCGCGTTGGCGATGCCGGTCATCGCGTTGGTCACGCCCGGGCCGGCGGTGACCAGCGCCACGCCCAGGCCGCCGGTGAGCTCGGCATGCGCGTGCGCCATGTAGACGGCGGCGCGCTCGTCGCGCACGTCGACGATGCGGATGCCTTCGGCGTCCAGCCGCATCCAGGTGGGCATGATGTGGCCGCCGCAGAGCGCGAACACGCGGTCGACGCCGCGTGCCTTCAGGAAGCGGGCGATCAGCGCCGCGGCGCTGCGTTCGGTGACGGGAGGCGGGGTCATGGCGGGCTCCAGGCAGCGGCGGTGGCGAATCGGTGTCGGAGTCTAGCACTCTGAATTCAGAGTTCCAACATCCGGGATAGTCCCGAGGCACTTTGAATTCAGAGTTCTAAAATCCGCTGCCAGACGAAAGGCTCGCCATGAACCTGCTGCCCACCCTTGCCGACGCCGTGGCCACGTTTGCCCGGCTCACGCCGGCCAAGCTGGCGGTGCGCGACTCGCGCCGCAGCCTGAGCTTCGCCCAATGGCATGCGCGCTCGAACCGGCTCGCCAACGGCCTGCTCGGGCTGGGCCTGGCCAAGGGCGACCGGGTGGCGCTGCTGGCCTACAACGGCGCCGAGTGGATGGAGATCTACGCCGCGCTGGCCGCCGCCGGCCTGGTGGCGGTGCCGATCAACTTCCGCCTCACGCCGCCGGAGATCGCCTACATCGTGCAGCACAGCGAGGCACGCGCTGTGATCGCGCAGGACGAGCTGTGCGACCGCGTGGACGCGGTGCGCGCCGAACTGCCGGTGGCCGCCGGCGCGTACATCGCCTTCGGCCCGGCGCTGCCTGCCGGCTGGCATTCGTACGAAGCGCTCATCGGCGCCGCTTCGGAAGCCGCGCCCGCGGTGGAAGTGCGCCCGGCCGACATGAGCGCGCTCATGTACACCTCGGGCACCACCGGCAAGCCCAAGGGCGCGATGCGCAGCCACGAAGGCAGCACGCTGATCGCGCTGGCCACCGCGCTGGAGATGCGCTTCACGCGCGATGACACCGCGCTGCTGGTGATGCCGATGTGCCACGCCAACTCGCTCTACTTCAGCCACACCTTCGTGCACCTGGGCGCCACCTGCGTCATCGACGACCGCCGCAGCTTCGACCCCGAAGCGCTGCTCGCCACGCTGGCCGGCCAGAAGATCACCTTCACCTCGCTCGTGCCCACCCACTACATCATGATGCTGGGCCTGCCGGCGGCGGTGAAGGCGAAGTACGACGTGAGCCGCGTCGACAAGCTGATGATCTCCTCCGCCCCCGCGCGCCGCGAGACCAAGCTCGCGATCCTGGAGTTCTTCCGCAACGGCCGCCTGCACGAGCTCTACGGCTCCACCGAAGCCGGCTGGGTGACGCTGCTGCGGCCGGAAGAGCAGCTCGACCGGCTGGGCTCGGTGGGCCGCGAATGGGCCGGCTCGGGCCCGATCCGCCTGCTCGACCCCGAAGGCCGCGAGGTGCCCGACGGCGAGGTCGGCGAACTCTTCTCGCGCACGCCCTACGTCTTCGACGGCTACTGGAAGAACCCCGAGAAGACGGCCGAGGCCATGCGCGGCGCCTGGTGCTCGGTGGGCGACATGGCGCGGCGCGACGAGCAGGGCTACATCCACCTGGTCGACCGCAAGAGCAACATGATCATCAGCGGCGGCGAGAACATCTACCCTTCGGAAGTGGAAGCGCTGCTGGGCGCCCACCCGAAGGTGAAGGACGTAGCCGTGATCGGCCTGCCGCACGACAAGTGGGGCGAGGCGGTGCACGCGGTGGTGGTGCTGCACGAAGGCCAGCAGGCCACCGAAGCCGAGCTGGTGGACTGGTGCCGCGGCCGCATCGCCGGCTACAAGCGGCCGCAGTCGGTGCACTTCGTCGCCGAAGCGCAGATGCCGCGCACCGCCACCGGCAAGATCCTGCACCGCGTGCTGCGCGACCGCATGGCGGCCGCCTGAGCGCAGCGGCTAGACTGCGCCGGCACACCGAATTCCGCATTCATGAAGGCCCTCACCACCCAGCCCAACCTCGTGACCCAGGTGCGTGACGCCATCCTGGAGGAGATCGCCTCCGGCGCCATCGCGCCCGGCGACCGCATCATCCAGGAGCAGATCGCGCAGGCGCTGGGCGTCTCGCGCCAGCCGGTGCAGCAGGCGCTGGTGCTGCTGCGCAACCAGGGCGTGCTGCAGGACGCGCCCGGCCGCGGCCTGCTGGTGGCGCCGCTGGACCCGGTGCACGTGCAGCACATGTACGACATCCGCGCCGCCATCGAAGGGCTGGCCGCGCGCCGCGCCGCCGAGACCGGCGCCGAACGTGCGGCCAAGGCCGGGCCGGCGCTCATCGAGGCCGGCCGCAAGGCCGTCGCCGCGGGGTCGGTGGCGAAGATGATCGCCGCCGACATGCGCTTCCACGAGTTCCTCTACGCGCTCTCGGGCAACCCGCTGATCGAGCCCGCGCTCGAGACCCACCTCACCTACACCCAGCGCGTGATGGGCGAGGTGCTGGTGCGCGACGAGAAGCCGCGCGACATCTGGGACCAGCACGAGGCGATCCTGAAGGCCATCGTCAAGGGCGACGGCGAGCGTGCCGAGTCGCTGGTGCGCGCGCACCTGACGCAGGCTTCGGGCTTCATGGTCGCGCGCCTGCTCGGCAAGACCGCCGAGCCGGTGGCCTGAACGAAGCCGCCGCCTTGCCTGCTCAGCCTTCGAAGCCGGCGCGCCGCAGCAGCGCGCGCGCCCGCGCCAGCACCGGCGCGTCGACCATCTTGCCGTCCACCGCCACCGCGCCGCCGCTCTCGGCCGCGGCCAGCACGCGCCGCGCCCAGCCGAGTTCGGCTTCCGAAGGCGTGAAGCCGCGGTTCACCGCCGCCACCTGCTTGGGGTGGATGCACAGCTTGGCGCCGAAGCCCAGCCGGCGCGCGCGCGCGGTGTCGCTCGCGATCGCGGCCTCGTCGTCGATCGCCGTCGTCACGCCGTCCACCGGCGCGTCCAGCCCGGCCAGGCGCGAGGCCAGCACCAGCTGCGAGCGGAAGAACAGCAGCGCGTCGTCGTCGCCTTCGATGCCCAGGTCGACCTGGAAGTCGATCGACCCGAACAGCAGCCGCTGCACGCCGGGCGCCGAGGCGATCGCGCGCAGCGCGTCGAAGCCGGCCGCGGTTTCCACCAGCGCCAGCACCGGCTTGCCGGGCGCGGGCGGCGCCTCGGCCTTGGGCAGCACCACACCGCGCACCGCGGGGTGGCCGCACAGGCGCAGGTCGTCGTCCTGCCAGGGCGTGCCGGCGGCGTTCACGCGCACCCACACCGCGTTTGCGGGCGCCGTGGCCAGCCAGCCTGCCAGCGCGTCGCGCGCGGCGGCCTTGGCGGCCGGCGCCACCGCGTCTTCCAGGTCCACGATCACGGCGTCGGCGCCGCTCTGCAGGGCCTTGCCGATGCGCTCCGGGCGGTCGGCGGGAACGAACAGGTACGAACGGGGGGTCATCGCGCTCTCTGAGATTTCACGAGGCCGTGAGCATGGCGCATTCCGCGCCGCGCGGCCATGGCCAAGAGGAGAACGCCATCTTGCCTGACACGCAAGCATCGCCGAACGCGGCGCTTTCGGCCGCGCGCCTGCTCGCCTTCCACTGGAAGGAAGGGCGCCACCTGGAAGCGCTGCCGGAATCCTGCCGCCCCGCCACCGCCGCCGAAGGGCGCGCGGCGCAGGCGCTGTGGGCCGGCATCGTCGTCGACCGCATCGCCGGCTGGAAGATTGCCGCCACCAGCGTGGCCGGGCAGCAGCACATCGCCGTGAGCGGCCCGCTCGCCGGCCCGGTGTTCCAGCGCCACGTGCTGGGCAACGGCGCCGTGGTCTCGCTGGCCGCCAACGGCATGAAGGTGGCCGAATGCGAGGTGGTCTTCCGCATGGGCCGCACGCTGGCGCCGCGCGAGCAGCCGTACACGCGCGAAGAGGTGCTCGCCGCGGTGCAGTCGCTGCATCCCGGCATCGAGGTGCCCGACTCGCGCTTCCGCCAGTTCGAGCGTGCGGGCGAGGCGCAGCTCATCGCCGACTGCGCCTGCTGCAACGACATGCTGGTGGGCGCCGCGGTGGCGCCCGACGAGCGCGTGCACGCGCTGCCCGACCTGCGCGTGCAGGCCAGGGTGAGCGACGGCCGCACGCCCGAAGGCCTGGGCCGCAACGTGCTGGGCGACCCGGTGGAAGCGCTCGTGTGGCTGGTCAACGAACTGGCCTCCACCGGCCGCACGCTGGCCGCGGGCCAGTTCGTCACCACCGGCGCCTGCGTGCCGCCGATCCCCGTGCGGCCCGGGCTGCAGGTGGAAGCCGAGTTCGGCTGGATCGGCCGCATCGGCGTGCGCTTCGTCTGATTTCGACCAAGGAGACTGCAATGAAGATCGGCATGGTGGGCGTGGGCATGATGGGCCTCGGCATCGCCAGCAACCTGGTGAAGCACGGCCACGCGCTCACGCTGCTGGAACACCCCGGCAACCAGCCGCTGGACACGCTGAAGGCGGCCGGCGCGGTGGGCGTGGCCAGCGCGAAGGAACTCGCGGCGCGGGTGGACCTGGTGATCCTGGTCGTCACCGGCTCGCCGCAGGTGGAGGCCGTGCTCACCGGCCCCGGCGGCGTGCTGGAAGGGCTGAAGCCCGGCAGCGTGGTGGTCGACTGCTCGACCGCGATCCCGTCTTCCACCATCCGCATGGCGCAGGCGGTGCAGAAGGCCGGCTCGCGCTTTCTCGATTCGCCGATGACGCGCACCCCGAAGGAAGCCGCCGAAGGCCGGCTCAACCTGCTGGTGGGCGGCGACGCCGCGCTGCTGGAGGAAGTGCGCCCCGTGCTCGAGTGCTTCGCCGAGAACATCACCCACGTCGGCCCGGTGGGCGCGGGGCACGGCATGAAGCTGCTGCACAACTACGTCTCGCTGGGCATGGTCACGCTGCTGGCCGAGGCCGCGGCCTGCGCCGGAAAGAGCGGCGTCACGCCCGAAGCCTTCGTCGACGTGCTGGCCAAGGGCGGCGGCGGCGGCATCGCGCTCGAACGCATCAAGCCCTACCTGCTGGCCCGGGACACCGGCGGGCTGCGCTTCTCGGTGGCCAATGCGGTGAAGGACCTGGGCTACTACAACACGATGGCGACCGATGCGAACGCCAGCCGCGGCGTGGCCGGCGCCGTGCTGGCCACGCTGGAAGGCGCGCTCGCCAAGGGCGGACCGGAGGCGCTGGTGCCCGAACTCGCTTCGCTGCTGGCGCGCTGAAGGGGCCAGGCGTTCGCGAGCCTCGTAGAGCCGATTGCCCAGATTCGAAGTGCCGGCCGGGGGCCTTGCGCCTAGCATTCCCCTCCATCGGATTCACGATGGAGACACTCTTGGCCAAGACCCTCACCAAGCGCCTGGGCATCCTGCGCAAGAAGGAAGGCATGACGCTCGAAGCCTTCCAGAAGCACTGGCTCGAAGTGCACGCCGCGCTGTGCGTCAAGCTGCCCGGCATGCGCCGCTACTCGGTCAACTTCGTCGACCGCGGCCGCTTCCCGCACTTCCCGTACGACGGCTTCTCGGAGCTGTGGTTCGACGACGAGGAAGCGCTCATCGCCGCGCTCAACAGCCCCGAAGGCAAGACCCTGCTGGCCGACCTGCCCAACTTCGCCGGCGACGTGTTCCCCATCGTCGCGGTGGAACACCTGATGCTGTCCACCTGAGCCCGGGGCTGCGCCGGATGGCCCGGGGGCGGGCCGCCGCGTAGCATCGGCGGCGCCAGCCGCATCACCACGCCCCCATGCTGCCCGACATCGACTCCCTGGCGCTGTTCGTGCGCGCCGCCGAACTGCGCAGCCTCACCAAGGCGGCCGAGGCCTCGCACATCGGCCTGGCCGCCGCCAGCCGCCGCATGGCGCTGCTGGAGCACCGCTTCAAGACGGCGCTGTTCGAACGTTCGCCGCGCGGCGTGGAGCTCACCGCGGCCGGCGCCTCGCTGCTGCCGCACGCCAAGGCCCTGCTGGTGGAGATCAACCAGATGCAGGCCGACATGCGCGACCACGCGCAAGGCAGCAAGGGCGCGCTGCGCATCCTGGCCAACACCTCGGTCATCACCGAGGCGCTGCCCGACGACCTGGCCAGCTTCGCTCAGGCCAACCCCGACGTGCGCCTGATCGTCGAAGAGCGCTGGAGCGACGAGATCGTGCGCTCGCTCATCGCCGCCGAAGGCGACATCGGCATCGTGGTGGAAGGCGTGGCCACCGACGGCCTGGACACCTACCCCTACCGCAGCGACCGCCTGGCGGTGGTGCTGCGCGCCGACCACCGGCTGGCTTCGGGCAAGGCGCGCGACGCCGCGCCCATGGTGGCCTTCGAGGACGTGCTCGACGACGACCTCATCGCGCTGGAGTCCGGCGCTTCGATGATGCGGCTCCTGGCGCAGCAGGCCGTCATCGCCGAAAAGACGCTGCAGCTGCGCGTGCAGGTGCGCAGCTTCGAAGCCGTTTGCCGCATGGTGCAGGCCGGGCTGGGCACCGGCCTCTTGCCCTTCCAGGCCGCGCTGGCGCTGGGCACCGCCATGGGCCTGGTGGTGCGCCCGCTGGCCGAGGAATGGGCCGAACGGCGCATGCTCATCTGCGTGAAGCAGCACCGGCCGGTGACCTCGTCACTCGCGCTGCTGCTCAAGCACCTGCGGCAGGTTTCGCGGTGAGCGCGTAGCCGCTCGAAAACACCACCGTCGATCAGCGGCCACGGCGAAGTCGGCCCGCTGCAGCACCTGATGGTCCACGACGATCCGGCCGCCTGACGCACGAGCAGGCCACCGCCCGCCCAACCCAGGCGCAGACCGCCTGCGGCGCCATCGACCCGGTGCACCACCTCATCGGCCACCCGCAGCCCGGCCACCACCGCTGAGGCCGCGCCCGGGCCGCATGCGGCGCGGCCCCACAATCACGCCCGCCCGGCCGCCCCGGCCGGCGCCGCCTGTCCTCTTCGCCCCTTCATGCCCGGCTTCGTGCCCCACCTGCTGCGCCGCGCGCGCCAGGAACGCCTGCTGCAGGCCGCCGGCAGCCTGACGCTGACCACCGTGCTCTCGATGGTGCCGCTGGCCGCCGTCGGCTTCGCCCTCTTCGAGCGCCTGCCGCTGCTGGGCCCGCTGCAGGCCGCGCTGCGCCGCCACCTGCTGGAAGGCTGGCTGCCGCCGGCCATCGCCCGCGGCGTGCTGGAACCGCTGCAGCGCTTTGCCGCCAACGCGAGCCACCTGCCGCTGTGGAGCGCGGCCTTCCTGCTGCTTTCGGCGCTGGCGATGCTGCTGACGGCGGAGAACGCGCTCAACCGCGTCTGGAACGTGAAGCGCGCGCGCCCCTGGCCGCGCCGGCTGGCGCTGCACGGGCTGGGGTTGCTGCTGGGCCCGCCGCTGCTGGGCCTGAGCCTGTGGGCCACGTCGGCGCTGCTGGCCGCTTCCAGGGGCTGGATCGAAGCGCTGCCCCCGACGGCGCGCGTGGCGCTGGAAGCGGGCCCGCCGCTGCTGGGCTGGGCCGGCTTCGCGGCGGTCTACTACTTCGTGCCCAACACCCGCGTGCGCCGCCGCGACGCCGCCCTGGGCGGCCTCATCGCCAGCCTGGCGCTGGAAGCCGGCAAGCGCGCCTTCGCGGCCTGGGTGCTGAAGGTGCCCACCTACAAGGCCCTGTACGGCGGACTGGCCGTGCTGCCGGTGTTCCTGCTGTGGGTGTATTTCTCGTGGCTGGTGACGCTGGGGGCGGGGTTGGTGGCGGCGGGGGTGGGGAGGGGTGGGAAGGGGTAAGGGAGGGGCTCGCGGTGGGTTGCGTCGAAGGCGCCGCGGTTGGTCCGACGCAATCGAGATCGATGTGGCTGATGGGGGAGGGGGCCCGTGATGACGGCGTCTTCACCGAAGAGTCGGATGTCCAGGTTTGAACACGTGGATCGGACAGTATCGAGCACCCTTGGCAATTTCTTGTCACGGGTGGCAAACTGGCTCGACGCTCCAACAAGTGGTTAGGCGTCACGCTCACACATCGTCGCCATGCCACGCGTCGTTCTCACTGATGGTCCCGGCGCAGGGAACACAACACTTCTGTTGCATCTCGCAGGTCTGGGCAACACCACGGTACCCGAGACAGCGCGAGCCATCATCGCCGAGCGCCTCGCCAGAGGACT
>CAYVXO010000114.1:0-19533 GCA_964454485.1 uncultured Rubrivivax sp. | reverse complement strand
CGGCCGATGCGGGTGGCGTGCAGCATGCGCGACGCGGCCGCGGCGTCGACCGGCGCCGGCCGCACGCAGACGTCGTCCAGCAGTTCGGCCAGCACGCCGCCGGCGCCTACCGTGACGACCGGGCCGAAGACGGGGTCGCGCCGGGTGCCCACGAGCACCTCGACGCCGCCGGCGAGCTGGCGCGCGAGGACGAAACCTTCCAGCCGCGCGCCGGGCCGCGCGGCGGCCACGCGCTGCCGCATCGCGGGCAGCGCGGCCCGCAGCGCCGCTTCGTCGGCCAGGCCCGTCACCACGCCGCCGGCTTCGGTCTTGTGCGCGATGTCCGGCGAGACGATCTTCAGCACGACCGGCCAGCCGAGGGCCGAGGCCGCGGCCACCGCCTCGTCGGCGTCGCGCACGAAACGTTCGGGCGCGAAGGCGATGCCGGCGGCAGCGAGCGCCTGCTTCGCCGCGTGTTCGCTCAGCGGCCCGGCGGGCAGCGCGAGTGCCGGTCCTTCGGGCGAGGCCGCGCCGGGTTCGGTGGCCGGCCGCGGTGCGCAGGACGCCAGCGCGTGCACCGCCGCGCCGGGGTCGGCGAAGACGGCGAATCCCTGCGCTTCCAGCTCGGCCGTGACGGCCTCGTCGGCGAGCGCGGCGACCGCGAAGGTCTGGCGCGGGTGCGCCGCGCGCAGCGCCGCCAGCGGCGCGCGCAGCTGCGCCCAGTGCGCCGGGTTGCGCGGCACATGGGCCAGGAAACACAGCACGGCGTCGACCGGCGTCGCCTCCAAGGCACAGGCGGCAATGCGCGCATAGGCCGAGAGGTCGCCCAGGATGCCGGCCGAGGTGTCCACCGGGTTGCGGCCGTCGGCCAGCGGCGCGACGCGGCGCATCGCGGCCAGCGCCGCGTCGCCGACCGGCGGCAGCGTCATCGAAGCCGCTTCGGCCGCGTCGGCCGCCAGCACGCCGATGCCGCCCGAGGTGGTGACGACCATCAGCCGCCGGCCTGCCGGCAGCGGCCCGATCGTGGCCACGTAGGCAGCGTCGACCAGCGCCTGCAGGCTGCCGGCGCGGAACGCGCCCGCTTCGCGCAGCACGGCGTCGAACACGCGGTCGGCGCCGGCCAGCGCGCCGGTGTGGGTGGCCGCGGCCTGCGCGCCGGCGGCCGAGGCGCCCACCTTCATCGCCAGCACCGGCTTGCCGGCGGCGCGTGCGGCCTGCAGCGCGCGCGCGAACCGGCGGCCGTCGCGGCAGCCCTCGATCGCGGTGACGATCACGCGCGTGGCCGGGTCCTGCACCATCCAGCCGATGCAGTCGGCAACGTCGACGTCGGCCTCGTTGCCGGTGGCCACGAAGTGCGAGAAGCCCAGCCCGCGCCGCTGTGCCAGGCCGAAGAAGTAGGAGCCGAAGGCGCCGCTCTGGGTGGCCACGCCCACGCTGCCGGCGCGCGGCCAGGCGCCGTCGAGCGCGGTTGCGAAGGTGCCGAAGAAGCCGTCGGCCGCGTTGAAGAGGCCCAGGCTGTTCGGACCCAGCAGGCGTGCGCCGGCGGCCGCGGCGCGCTCGCGCAGGCGCTGCTGCAGCGCGGCGGCCGCGGGTCCTTCGCCGAAGCCGGCCGAGAACACCTGCAGCGCGCGCACGCCGCGCGCCAGGCATTGCTCGACCGCCGCCATCACCTGCGGCGCCGGCACGGCGACGATGGCCTGGTCGATCGGCCCTTCGATGGCCTCCAGGCCGGCATAGGCCGGCACACCCTGAACCTCGCGTGCGTTCGGGTTCACCGGCAGCAGGCGGCCGCGCCAGCCGGCCTTGAGCAGGAAGGCGAGCGGCCGGCCGCCGACCTTGTTCGGGTCGGCGCTGGCGCCCACGATGGCGACCGAAGCGGGCCGGAACAGCGCGTCGAGTCCGTCCATGCGCTTCAGCGGCCGGTGAACACCGGGCGCCGCTTCTCGACGAAGGCGGCCACCGCCTCGGCGTGGTCCTGCGTCAGCTGGCTCTGCGTCTCCAGCGCGACGCCGTACTCGAAGGTGGCCAGCGCCAGGCCCTTGAGCGTGTGGTTGATCGCCTTCTTGGTGCCGCGCAGCGCGAAAGGCGGCAGCTTCAGCAGGCGCTGCACGAGGTCGTCGACACGCGCGTCCAGCTGCGACGCCGGCACCGCATGCGTGACCAGGCCCAGCCGTGCCGCCTCGGCCGCCGGGATCGGGTCGCCCAGGAACAGCAGCTCCTTGGCCTTCTGGAAGCCGACCAGGAGCGGCCACATCAGCGCGCCGCCGTCGCCGGCCACCAGCCCCACCTTCACGTGCGGGTCGCCGATCGGGGCCGTCTCGTCGGCGATCGAGATGTCGGCGTAGACCGCCAGCGTGGCGCCCAGCCCGGTGGCGGCGCCGTTGACGCGCGCGACGAGCGGCTTTTCCAGCGCCAGGATCGAATAGAAGAGCGCGCGCGCCTCGTCGACGGTGTCGTTCCACAGCGTGCGGTCGGCGATCTTGTCGGCCATCGCGCGGATGTCGCCGCCGGAGGAGAAGGCGTCGCCGGCGCCGGTGAGCACGACGACGTCGGACCCGGCGTCGCGCTGCGCGTCGGCGAACACGCGCGAGAGCTCGCGGTGCATGCGCACGTTGGCCGCGTTCTTCACCTCGGGCCGGTTCATCACGATGCGCAGCACGCGGCCGGCGCGTTCGAAGCGCAGGTGCTCGTAGGCGGCGAACCAGGCGTCGTCGTCCATGGCCAACCTTTTCAGCGCCCGCCGGCCACCGGCAGCACCGCGCCGGTCACGTACGACGCGGCGTCGGAGAGCAGCCAGAGCACCGCCTCGGCCACCTCCTCGGGGCGGCCGGCGCGTTGCATCGGCATGCGCGTGGCGTAACGCTGCAGGCGCGACGCGTCGCCCGCCTCGGCGTGGATGCCGGTCTCGATGAGGCCGCAGGCCACCGCGTTGACGCGGATGCCTTCGGTCGCGACCTCGGCCGCGAAGCCGAAGTTGAAGGCCTCGAGCGCCGCCTTCGCGGCGGCGTAGTGCACCAGCTCGCCCGGCGAGCCGGTGCGCGAGGCCATCGACGAGACGTTGACGATGGCGCCGCCCGCGCCGCCGTGGCGGGTCGAGGCGCGGCGCACGAAGGCGCGCGCGCAGTGGAAGGCGGCGAACACGTTGACCTCGAAGGTGCGCCTGAGCACCGCGCTGTCCAGGTCCTCGACGCGGCCGATGCGCCCCGGCACGCCGGCGTTGTTGACCAGGTGCGTCACCGGGCCCAGGCGGCGCGCGGTCTCGTCGAACAGGCGCTCGACCGCCGCCTCGTCGGCGACGTCGGCCTGCAGCGCCTCGGCGGTGCCGCCGGCGCCCCGGATGGCTTCGACCACGCCCAGCGCCGCCGCCTCGTTGGCGACGTAGTTGACGCCGACGCGCCAGCCCGCACGGGCCGCGGCGCGCGCGGTGGCCGCGCCGATGCCGCGGCCGGCGCCGGTGACGAGCAGGGTGCGTGCGGGCATCGACGATTGCGGCAGGGCCATGGGCTGCCGACTCTAGGAATGCCTTGACGCAGTTCAAAGATCCCGCGCCCGATAGGCCCCATCGGCGGCGGCGATGGATGCGGGTCGGCCCCGATGGACGGCGCCGCGGCGCCGGTCCCGGCCTCAGAACCAGTAGCTGCCGCGCAGGTACCAGACGCGGCCGGTGGCGTCGGCGAAGCGCGGGTCGTAGCCTTGCTGGAAGGTGGCGCCCTGGTTCGAGAACGGCGGGTCGCGGTCGAACAGGTTGCGCGCGCCGAAGGTGAGCGTCAGTTCCTTCAGCGCCTGCCAGGCGCCCCAGGCGTCGACCGTGGTGGAAGACGCCACGCGGTGGCCGGGCTTCTGGTCGCTGTAACCCGAGCGGTAGCGCGCCGTCGCCCCGGCCGACCAGGCTTCCAGGTTCCAGCCCGCGCCCAGCAGGTGCTGCCAGCGGAAGATGGGGCCGGTGCCCGAGTAGATGCCGGCGCTCTGGAACCAGGCGCCTTCGGGCTCGTTCTGGTATTCGTAATGCGCCACGTAGGTGGAGTTGAGCGAGAAGCGGAAGGTGCCCGCCTCGGCCGCGTGCAGCCGCCAGCCCGCGCTGACGTCGACGCCGCGCGTGTTGATGCCGCCCAGGTTGTCGGTGACGAGCGAGACGTAGCCGCAGTCCGGCCCCGGGCACTTGGAGCCGTCGGTGGACAGCGAACCGTCGGGCGCGCGGTGGAACAGGCCCGCGTACTTCGCCGGGTCGCCGAAGACGGTGGTGTCGGGCAGGCCGCCGATCTGCTGCGTCGAGCGGATCCACCACAGGTCCAGGCCCAGGTTGGCGTCGGCCACGGGTTCGAACACCATGCCCAGCGTCAGGTTCTTCGCCTTCTCGGGCTTGAGCGCCTTGTTGCCGCCGATGAGCGAGAGGAACTGCGTCTTGCAGTTGGTGGCCGCCGGCACGCCGGCGATCGGCACGCCGCCCGGGCAGCGCACCGGGTCGTCGAACTGGTTGGGCGTGTTGGTGTAGGTCTGCGCCGCGTTCAGCTCGTAGAGCGAAGGGGCGCGGAAGCCGGTGGAATACGAGCCGCGGAACAGCGCCTGCGGCGCCGGCTGCCAGCGGAAGCTGACCTTCGGGTTGGTGGTGTTGCCGAAGTCGCTGTAGCGGTCGTGGCGGCCCGCGAGCGTGACCTCGAGCGACTTGGCGAGCGGCACGTTCAGCTCCAGGTAGGCCGCGATCACGCGGCGCTTGCCGCGCGAGTCGGTGGCGGGGTCGAAGCCGGTGCTGGCGATCACCAGCTCGTCGAACGGCGGGTTGCCGACGTCGCGGAAGTCCTCGTGCCGCCATTCGGCGCCCAGCGCCAGCGCCGCCTGGCGCCCGGCGCCGACCCAGTCGCCGAGCTCGCGGCCCACGCGCGCGTCCAGGCTGGTGACGTTGCCTCGCGCCGTCTGCAGCGTGCCGGTGACCGCGGCCGCGGCCAGCGCCGCCTGGCCGGCCGCGCTCTGCGCGCCGAAGGGGTTGATGGTGCCGTCGGCTACGCCGGCGGCGATGAGGTTGCCGTCGGTGAAGCCGCCGATCAGCTTGTCGTCGATGCGGTTCTGGTTGAAGGCCAGGCCGGCCTGGTAGTCCCAGCCGCCGAGCGTGCCTTCCATGGCCGCCACCAGGCGCTGCTGCACGTTGTCGGTCTGGCCGACGCGCCCGCCGTTGGGTTCGTCGCGGAAGATGATGTCGATCGGCTGCGTGGGGTCGATCACCACGCCGGCCGGCGGCGCCGGCGTGATGCCGTTGCCGGGGTAGTAGGGCGTGCCGGGGTTCATGGTGAGGGCACCGTACGGCACCGGCGCGATAGCCACCGTCACGCGGCTGCGGGTGGCGAAGTACTCCAGGCTGGCGGTGTGGTCCTCGCTCCACTGCCAGGTGCCGCGCAGCATGGCCGAGGCGCGTTCGCTCCTGGGCGAGTAGTCGATCCACTTGATCGTGCGGTAGCGGCAGTTGGTGGCGTCGCCCGGGGCGAGGAAGGTGCCGGTGCAGTTCGGCGCCGCCGGGTTGGCACTGTCGCCGTCGCCCTGGAAGTAGGTGGCCGGGAAGGTGACGCCCGAGGTGCGGCCGTTGCGGCCGAAGTCGCGCTGCGAGCCGCGCACCGCGTCCTGGCGCTGCAGGTCGACGAAGCCGTAGAGGTTCACGCGGTCCTTCGAGAGGTCGCCCCAGCCCCAGCCCAGGTTGGCGTTCCAGCCCTGGCCGCCGGGGTGCTGCGGCGCGTCGGCGCCGAGCGTGAGCGTGCCCTCGTTCAACGACCTTCGGGTGATGAAGTTGACGACGCCGCCGATGGCGTCGGTGCCGTAGAGCGAGGAAGCGCCGTCGCGCAGGATCTCCACCCGCTCCAGCGCGCCGAAGGGAATCGTGTTGAGGTCGGGCGCGCTGCCCAGGATGGCGTTGTTGGCGATGCGCCGCCCGTTCAGCAGCACCAGCGTCTTGTTGGGGCCGATGCCGCGCAGGTCGGCGAAGGCCGCGCCGCCGGTGCCCACGCCGACCACCTGGCTGGTGCCGGTGAGGCTCTGCATCGCGCTCACGGTGGCCAGCACCTGTTCGACCGTGGTCAGGCCCTGGGCGCGCAGTTCCTCGAACTTCATCACCGTGACCGGCACCGCGCTCTCGCCTTCGATGCGGCGGATCGCCGAGCCGGTGATCTCCACCCGCGCCGTGTCCGGCGCCTCGGCGGCGTTCTGCGCCTGCGCCGCGCCGAGGCAGGCGCCGCCCAGGGCAGCGGCAAGGGGCAGGGACAGCGATGGTCTGCGGGGCATGACGGGCTCCTCGGTTCGTTCGTTGGAAAGGTCGGTTCGGGCAGGGGACTTGCCGGGTCCACTCGTTTCAGGCGTCATCTCGAACGGGCAAGTCGCTCACCACACGCGCACGCGCGCGGCCGGCGGCAGGTACAGCGCCTGACCGGGCCGCACGTCGAAGGCTTCGTACCAGGCGTCGAGGTTGCGCACGGTGGCGACGCGCCAGCGTTCGGGCGCGTGCGTGTCCGTGGCCAGCTGCGCCCGCAGCGCGGCCTCGCCCGCCTGCGCGCGCCAGCTGCGCGCGAAGCCGATGAAGAACGCGCGGTCCATGCCTCGCCGCGCGGCGGCGTCGGCCGTCTGCGCGGCTGGCGTGGCGCGGTAGGCGTCGAAGGCGCTTGCCAGCCCGGCCAGGTCGGCCAGGTTCTCGACCAGCGTGCGGCGGCCGTCGATCGCCAGGCCGGGCAGCGGCTGGCAGGCCGCGAACTGGTCCACCAGCGGCCGCACGGCCCGCCCGTAGCGCGCGCGGTCGGCGGCGGTCCACCAGGGGCGCGAGGCGCCGCGTTCGTCGTAGGGGGCGCCCAGCGTGTCGACGAAGTGGCTCAGCTCGTGGCCCAGGATGGCGCCGATGGCGCCGTAGTTCGACGCCTCGGTCCCGGCGCCGGCGTCGAACTTCGGCGGCTGCAGCAG
This sequence comes from uncultured Rubrivivax sp., assembly GCA_964454485.1. Taxonomy (GTDB): domain Bacteria; phylum Pseudomonadota; class Gammaproteobacteria; order Burkholderiales; family Burkholderiaceae_C; genus Rubrivivax. The sequence continues at coordinate 12,624 of CAYVXO010000114.1, read as the reverse complement.
CGCGGCGGCGAAGTTGTAGGCGTTGAGCTGGTAGTGCAGCACCGCCATCGGCTGCTGCGGGGCGACGAACCAGGCGTCGCGGTCGAGCACGCGCTCCAGCCGCGCCAGCGCCTGGCGGCGCTTCCACTCTTCGGCGCGCTGCAGGTTGCCGAGGGCGTCGCCGGGGTCGATCGTCGGCCCGGCGCCGTCGGGCCAGCGCCTGGGGTAGCCGACGCCGAAGTGCACCGCACGCAGGTTGGCCAGCGCGCGCTGCCGTGTCGCGGGCGACAGCCATTGCACCGCGGCGACGCGGCGCGCGAAGGCCGCGGCCACCTGCTCCAGGATCGCCTGCACGCGTGCCTGCGCCGGCGGCGGCAGGTGGCGCGCCACGTACAGGCGCGCCACCGCGTCCGGCAGGGCCTCTTCGACCGCGGCCAGCGCGCGCTGCAGGCGCGGCTGCGGCTCGGGCCGGCCGGCCTGCAGGTCGCGCCAGGCGGCAGCGGGCCGCGCCAGCGCGGCCGGCAGAACGTCGGCATGGCGGTGCAGCACGTGGAAGCGCAGGTAGTCCTGCCACACCGCGAGCGGCTGCGAGGCCACCAGCGCGGCGGTGGCCTGCAGCGCCCCGGGCTGCCAGACCACGATGACCGCCTTGCCGCCCAGGCCCGCGGCGCCGAAGAACGCGGGCCAGTCCAGGCCGGGCGCGCGGCGCGCGAATGCGTGCCGCGGCCAGCGCTGGTCGGCATTGCTCTCGCGGTCGGACTCGGCGGCGCCGGCGTGGCCGCGCGCGAGCGCGCTCTCCAGCGCCAGCACCGCTTCGGCGCGCCGTGGCGCGCGGTCGTAGCCGGCCGCCTGCAGCAGCCGGGCCACGTGCTCCCGGTAGCGCGCGCGCCGCTGCACGGCGGCTTCGGCCTCGTCCAGGTAGGCTTCGCGCGTGCCCAGGCCCAGCCCGCCCTGCACCAGGGCGGCGAAGGGCCGCGGCTGGCCGTGCAGGCCGGGCACGACGGCCAGGCCGAACAGGTGTGCCGACACCGTGGTGCCGAGTCCCGTGGGGTCGGCGTCGGCCGGCAGGTGGTGGCCCAGCCAGCGCGCGAGCGCGGTCTTGTCGGCCAGCCGGTCGATGCCTTCGAGCAGCGGCGCCACCGCCGCCAGGCCCAGACTTTCGATGCGCGCCTCGTCGAGATAGGCGGTCATGAAGTCGGCCACCTTGCGGCCGCTGGCGGCCAGATCGGGCGCGTCGAAGTTCGCCGCGTCGCGGATCACCTCGGCGCGCTGGCGCGTGGCCTGCTCGGCGATCTGCCCGATCGCGGTGACACGCGCACGGCCGGCCGGCGCGGGCGTGGCGGCCAGCCAGGCGCCGTTGGCCCAGCCGAAGAAGTCGTCACCGGGCGCGAGCGTGTTGTCGACACCGGCCTCGGCGGGGCCCGTGTCCTGCGCCGGCCGTGCCGCCGCGGCCAGGGCCAGGGTGGCGGCCATCGCCACCATCGCGGCCCTCCAAGGCCGCGCAGCGTGCCCGACTCGCGCGGGTGCAGACATCCCGGTCTCCCGGGCCGCGACAGGCGGCCCCGACCGGTACCACGCAAACGGCCGGCAAAGCCCGCCAGCGGCCGCGCGTCAGCCCAGGGCCTGCGCGAGCTGACGCGCCTGGCGCGTGGCCTCGTGGGCTTCGCCCAGCATCGGCACCAGGTGTTCCAGCGCCTGCGTGCAGGCTTCTCGCGCCGGCGCGACCTGGCCCGCGCCAGCCTGCGCCTGCGCCACCGCCAGCAGGGCGCGGCCGGTGTGGGCCGAGTGGTGCAGCTCGCCCTGGTTGGTGCGCGCGATCTCCAGCCCGCGCGCGGCGAGCGCCAGCGCCTGCGGCCATCGGCCCTGGCGGCCGGCGATGTCGGCACGGGCCAGCAGCACCTGCTGGACCAGCATCGTGCGGCCGCCGACGCGGTCGTACACCGCCTGCAGCTTGGCCAGTTCGGATTCGGCTTCGTCGAGCCTGCCGCGTTCGGCGAGCAGTTGCGCACGCGCGAAGTGCAGCCACTTCACCGACGTGGCGGCATCGCCCAGCCCGGCCGCGGTGGCCAGTGCCGAAGCCTGCTGCACCGCCTGCGCGGCATCGCCCAGCCGGCCCAGCGCCACCAGGCACGGCACCTGGCGGCCGAGCACGTAGACACGCACCGAAGGCTCCTGCCGGCCGGCCAGCATGGCAAGCGCGCGCTCGGAAGCCGCCACGCATTCGGCGGGGCGGCCCAGCGAGGAGAGCGTGCCTGCCAGATTGGCCACCAGCGTCGGCGAGTCCTGCTCGGTCGGCGAGTGGCGCGCGTTCAGCTCGGCCGAGTGCATCAGGTGGTCCAGCGCCCGTTGCGGGTCGCCCGCCGATTCGAGCGCCAGGCCCCAGTCGCCGTGCAGGTCGGAAGCGGTGCTGCCTTCGTTCGCACCGGCGGCGTCCAGCCGCGCCGCCGACTCGGCGAAGGCCTGCACCGCCGCCACCGGCTGGCCGCGGCGGAAGAGGGCCAGGCCCAGCATCGCCTTCAGCTCGGCCATCGTCTCGTCCATCTCGACGCCCAGCCGTTCGTACTGGCGGATCGCCTCGCGCGAGTCGCGCAGCGAGCCGGCGAGGTCGTTCGACTCGCCCAGCGCCTCGGCGCGGCCCTGCAGGCACTTCATGGCCGAGAAGGCGTCAGTGCCGGCGACGCGCGCGATGACCTCGTCGAACTCGGGCAGCGCCTCGGCGGTGCGCCCCAGGCGGGCGCGGAACATCGCGCGGCTGCAGCGCAGGTCGTCGACGAAGGCGCGGTCGGCGCCGGCCTGCGGCGTGGCCAGCGCGGCGCTCAGCAGTTTCTCGGCGCGGTCGTTCAGCTCCGCCGCGGCGTACCAGGTCGCGACCACCTGGGCCGCCTGCGCACCTGCCGGCCGGCGCGCCAGTTCGGGGGCGCGTGCCATCGCCTCGGCGCGCCGCATCAGCGCTTCCAGCGTCAGCGTCTCGTCGGCACGCAGGCCGTCGGTCAGCACCTGCTTCGTGAACTGCAGCGCCGCGGCCGACTGGCGAAAGCGCGCCTTCGCCAGTTCGCCCTGCAGCGCGGTCTGGCGCGCCTGCCAGAGCACCAGCGCCAGACCGCTGCCCAGCGCCACCAGCAGCGCCGCCGAGAGCGCCACGGCCAGCCGGTTGCGGCCGACGAACTTGCGCAGACGCAGCCGGCGGCTGGCCGGGCGCGCGGCCACCGGCAGGCCCTGCAGGTGGCGCTGCACGTCGGCGGCGAAGGCCTCCACGCTCGAATAGCGCTGCCCGGGCTCGCGCTGCAGCGCCTTCGCCAGGATGTTGTCGAGGTCGCCGCGCAGCCGGCGCACCGAGGCGCGGCCGGCGCCGGCGGCGGCCGCGTGTTCGCTGGCGCGGCCCACGTCGGCGGCGAGCACCGCTTCCTCGAGTGCCGCGCCGCTGCGGCATTCCGGCCGGTAGGGGCGGTCGCCGGCGAGCAGCTCGAACAGCAGCACGCCGAGCGAGTAGACGTCGCTCGCCACGCCAAGCGGCGCACCGGCCACCTGTTCGGGCGAGGCGTAGGCCGGCGTCAGCACGCGGCCGCCGCGCTGCGTGAGCTCGGCGCCGGGGCGCGGGTCGGCCAGCAGCTTGGCGACGCCGAAGTCGAGCAGCACGACCCGGCCCTGCGTGCCGACGAGCACGTTGGCCGGCTTCAGGTCGCGGTGCACGATGAGCCGCGCATGCGCGTGCGCCACCGCCTCGGCCACCTGCAGGAACAGGCGCAGGCGCTCGTCGATGCCCAGGTCCTGCTGGCGGCAGTGTTCGTCGATCGGCCGGCCGTCGACCCATTCCATCGCCAGCCAGGGCCGGCCCGCGGGCGTGACGCCGGCGTCGTAGAGGCGCGCGATGCCGGGGTGTTCCAGCGTCGCCAGCAGGTCGCGTTCGCGCGCCATGCGCGGTGCCAGCCCGGGCGCGAAGCCGGCGCTCGGCAGCTTGAGCGCGACGAGGCGGTTGAGCTTGCCGTCCACCCGGTCGGCCAGCCACACGCGGGCCATGCCGCCGGCGCCCAGTTCGCGTTGCAGCCGGTAGGGGCCCACCAGATCGCCCGGCTGGTCGGCCGGGGCGGCGTCGGCCTCGTCCAGGCCCAGGTGCAGCGGCCGGGCCATGAAGCTGTCGGTCTCGCGGCTGGCGCGCGCCAGCATGGCGCCCAAGGTCGGCGCGAGCGGGCGGTCGGCGGTGGACAGGGTGCCGAGCCAGCGCGCACGCTCGGGCTCGGGCAGGTCGAGCGCTTCCTCGAGCAGGCTCTTCAGCCGGCGCAGGCGTTCGAGGTCGGGGGCGAGTTCTTCGGCCATGGGGTTCCCGCAGGGCCGGCGCGGCCCTTCGCCCGGTACCACGCAGTGCGGGCCCGGATCCCGCCAGCGCAGGGGCTCATCGCCCCAGCAGTTCGGCCAGCAGCAGACGCGCGCTCTGCCACTGGCGGTGCACGGTGCGCGGGCTGATGCCCAGGGCCGAGGCGACCTCGGCTTCGGTGAGGCCGGCGAAATAGCGCATCTCCACCACCCGCACCAGTTCGGGCGCGGCCATGGCCAGCGACTCCAGCGCCTCGTGCACGGCCAGGATCTCCTCGTCGGCGGCGCCCAGGTCGGCGGCCACCTCGGTGTCCAGCGTGACGCGCTCGACGTCGCCGCCGCGCCGGTCGGCCGAACGCCGGCGCACGAAGTCGATCACCACGCTGCGCATGGTGGTGGCGGCGTAGGCCAGGAAATGCTCGCGCCCGTTGAGCCGCACGCCGCCTTCGCGCTGCATGCGCAGGTAGGCCTCGTGGACGAGCGCCGAGGTGTCCAGCAGCGTGTGCCGCCCGCCCGAGGCCAGGCGCGAACGCGCCAGCCGCCGCAGTTCGCGGTACAGCGTGGCGAACAGGTCCTCGACCGATTCGCCCGGCGCGGCGGGCGCCACCGTCTTGTCCATGCACGGCAGCGTACTCCTTTCATGAGCGGACCCTTCCCCCTGGCGGCGTGGGATGGACGAAGCCCGGCCCCAGGGGAAACCCGCCGTGCGCGCTGCCGAAACGCGATACCCGCACCCGCGAGTGCTGCCTAGCATGCGCGGGCCATGAGCATTGCCTACCCCGAACTGGCCCTGTACGTGGGCGGCCGCTGGCGGCGCGAAGCCGGCCGCGGCACGAAGCCGGTGCTGGACCCGGCCACCGGCGAGCCGATCGCCCAGCTGCCGCTGGCCGGCGCCGGGGAGATCGACGCCGCCGCCGAATCGGCCGCACGCGGCTTCGCCGTGTGGAAGAAGAAGTCGGCGCTGGAACGCTGGGCCGTGCTGCAGAAGGCGGCGGCGCTGATGCGCGAACGCGCGGGCGCCATCGCCGCCGTGCTGACCGCCGAGCAGGGCAAGCCCGCGGCAGAGGCGAAGCGCGAGGTGCTGCTGTCGGCCGACATCGTCGACTTCCAGGCCGAGGAAGCGAAGCGCCTGTATGGCCGCCTGGTGCCGCCGCGCGTGGAGGGCATCCTCTCGCACGCCGTGCTGCGCCAGCCGGTGGGGCCGGTGGCGGCCTTCACGGCCTGGAACTTTCCGGTCAACCTGCCTTCGCGCAAGCTGGCCGCGGCGCTGGCCGCCGGCTGCAGCGTGGTGCTGAAGCCGGCCGAGGAAACGCCGGGCAGCGCGGTGCTGCTGCTGCAATGCCTGCTGGACGCGGGCCTGCCGGCCGAGGCGGTGCAACTGGTGTGCGGCGACCCGCACGAAGTGTCTTCGCGCCTCATCGCGCACCCGGCCATCGCCAAGGTCTCGCTCACCGGATCGGTGGCGGTGGGCCGGCTGCTGGCCGAGCAGTGCGCGCGCCACGACAAGCGCTTCGCGGGCGAGCTGGGCGGCCACGCGCCGGTGATCGTGTGCCCCGACGCCGACGTCAACGCGGTGCTCAAGCTCTCGGTGCCGGCCAAGTTCCGCAACGCGGGCCAGGTGTGCGCTTCGCCGATCCGCTTCTTCGTCGCCCGGCCGCTCTACGACCGCTTCGTCGAAGGCTTCGTCGCCGGCGCGCAGGCGCTGCGCCTGGGGCCGGGCGCCGACCCGGCCACGCAGATGGGCCCGCTCACGCACGCGCGGCGGCTCAACGACATGCAGGACTTCGTCGACGACGCGGCCGAGCATGGCGCCACCATCGCCTGCGGCGGCCAGCGCGCTTCGCGCCCCGGCTTCTTCTTCGAGCCCACCGTCATCACCGACGCGCCTTCGGAAAGCCGCGTGATGCAGGCCGAGCCCTTCGGCCCCATCGCCGTCGTCGCGCCCTTCGACACCCTGGATGAGGCCATCGCCCAAGCCAACGCCTTGCCCTACGCGCTGGGCGCCTACGCCTTCACGCGCGACCTCGTCGCTGCGCACCGGCTGGGCGAGGAGCTCGACGCCGGCATGGTCGGCATCAACCACTTCGGCGTCAGCCAGCCCGAGCTGCCCTTCGGCGGCCGCAAGGCCAGCGGCGACGGCGTCGAGATGGGCGCCGAAGGCATCCTCGCCTACACCACCCTGAAGACCGTCACGATCGGAACGCCATGAGCACGACCGAAGACCTGAAGCGCGACAACGCGCAGTTCCTCTGGCATCCGATGGCGCACCCGCGCGCCATGAAGGCGCAGCGGCCCGACATCATCGCCCGCGGCCAAGGCTGCTGGGTGTGGGACGTCGACGGCCACAAGTTGCTGGACGGCGTGGCCGGCCTGTGGAGCAGCAACCTGGGCCACAGCCGGCGCGAGGTGCGCGACGCCATCGTCGCCCAGCTCGACGAACTGCCCTTCTTCAACACCTTCCGCGGCACCACGCACCCGCGCGCCATCGAGCTTTCCACCGCGCTGGTGGAGCTGATGCGGCCCGACGGCGTGGCCGCGGTGATGTTCAGCAACGGCGGCAGCGACGCGGTGGAAGGCGCGCTCAAGCTGGCGCGCCAGTTCCACAGGATCCGCGGCGAGAAGGACCGCAGCAAGTTCATCGCCATGCGCCAGGGCTACCACGGCGTGCACTTCGGCGGCATGAGCGTGAACGGCAACACCAACTTCCGCCGCGCCTACGAACCGCTCTTGCCCGGCTGCTTCCACATCGACAGCCCCTGGCTCTACCGCAACGCCTACACGCAGGACGAAGGCGAGCTCGGACGCATCGTCGCCGCGCAGCTGGAACGCGAGATCGTGTTCCAGGGCCCGGACACGGTGGCCGCGTTCATTGCCGAACCGATCCAGGGCGCGGGCGGCGTGATCGTGCCGCCGGCCAACTTCTGGCCGCTGGTGCGCGAGGTCTGCGACCGCCACGGCGTGCTGCTCATCGCCGACGAGGTGGTCACCGGCTTCGGCCGTGGCGGCGCGATGTTCGGCACCCGGCTCTGGAACGTGAAGGCCGACCTCTGGTGCCTGGCCAAGGGCATCAGCTCGGGCTACGTGCCGCTGGGCGCCACCGCCGTCTCGCAGAAGGTGGCGGCGGTGTTCGAAGGCGACGAGTCGGGTGCGGCACAGATCGCGCACGGCTACACCTACAGCGCGCACCCGGTGGCGGCGGCGGCGGCGCTGGCGTCGCTGAAGATCCTGGTCGAGGAAGACATCCCCGGCCATGTGGCGAAGGTGGGCCCGGCGTTCCAGCAGCGCCTGCGCGGCCTGGTGCAGCGGCACGACTTCGTGGGCGACGTGCGCGGCCGCGGCCTGATGCTGGGCATCGAGATGGTGGCCGACAAGTCCACCAAGGCCACGCTGCCGAAGACCAACGACCTGCCGGCGCGCATCGCGCGCGCGGCCTACCGGCGCGGGCTGATGGTGCGCGTCTCGGGCGCGAACCTGATCCTCTCGCCGCCGCTGGTCATCAGCGAGAGCGAGCTCGACTTCCTCTGCAGCACGCTTGAAGCGGCCTTCGACGAGGCGGCCGGAAAGTGAGCGTCAAGACGATCCTCGTCATCGGCACCGCCGACACCAAGAGCGACGAGATCGCCTTCCTGCGCCAGCAGGTGCAGGCCCAGGGCGCGCAGGCGCTGGTGATGGACGTGGGCGTGCTCGCCGCCGGCCATGCGCCGGTGGACGTTTCCAACGCCGAGGTGGCGGCCGCGGCCGGCACCACGCTGCAGGCGGTGATCGACAGCGGCGACGAGAACAGCGCGATGACGCTGATGGCGCAGGGCGCCGCAGCGCTGGCGCTGAAGCTGCACGCCGAAGGCCGCATCCACGGCCTGCTGGCGCTCGGCGGGTCGATGGGCACCGACCTAGCGTTCGACGTCGCCGCCGCGCTGCCGCTGGGCTTCCCGAAGGTGGTGGTGAGCACGGTGGCCTACTCGCACCTGATCCCGCCCGAGCGCATCACGCCCGACCTCATCATGGTGCTGTGGGCCGGCGGCCTGTACGGGCTGAACAGCCTGTGCATGAGCGCGCTGGCGCAGGGCGCGGGCGCGGTGGTGGGCGCGGCGCGCGCCGCGATGCCGCCGCGCAGCGACCGCCCGCTGGTGGGCATGACCTCTCTCGGCAAGAGCTGCCTGAACTACATGGTGACGCTCAAGCCCGCGCTCGAAGCGCGCGGCTACGAAGTGGCGGTGTTCCACAGCTCGGGCATGGGCGGCCGTGCCTTCGAGGCCATGGCGGCTGCGGGCAATTTCTGCGCGGTGATGGACTTCTGCCTGCAGGAACTGGCGAACCACCTGGGCGGGTCGGTCGTCACCTCGGGCGAGGGGCGACTCACCGGCGCGGGCGCCAGCGGCACGCCGCAGATCGTGGCGCCGGGCGCCGTCGACATGGTCGACTTTCCCGCCTGGGCGCCGGTGCCGCCGCTGCTGAAAGGGCGGCCGGTGCACGTGCACAACCGGCTCATCGCCAGCGCCACCTCGGCGCCGGACCTTCGGCGCCGCATCGCGCAGGAGATCGGCGCGCGGCTCGCGGGCGCGAAGGGACCCAGCTGCCTGCTGCTGCCGGTGCAGGGCGTCGAGCAATGGGACCTGCCGGGCGAGCCGCTGCACGACGCCGAAGGGCTGTCGTCGTTCCTGCAGGCCATGCGCGAAGCGGTGCAGCCCGGCACGCGTTGCGTGGAACTGCCCGCGCACATCAACGACGAAGCCTTCTGCAACGCCGCGCTGAAGGTCTTCGACGACTGGGTCGCGCAAGGCCTCGTGACGACGGGCCGGCCATGACCCGTGCCTTGATCCTGGACTTCGGCGGCGTCGTCAGCCGCACGCTGTTCGAGACCCACGACGTCACTGAACGCGCGCTCGGCCTGCCGCTCGGCACGCTGACCTGGCGCGGTCCCTTCGACCCCGCGAACGATCCCCTCTGGCGCCGCATGCAGGCCGACGAGATCAGCGAACGCGACTACTGGCTGCAGCGCACGCAGGAGGTGGGCCGCCTGCTCGGCGAGACCTGGACGAAGATGGAAACCTTCGTGCAGCGCGCGCGCGGTGCCGACCCCGCGTCGGCGATCCGCCCCGAAGCGGTGGCCGCCATCGAAGCGACCAAGGCGGCGGGCTGCAAACTGGTCGTGCTCTCGAACGAGCTGGACCTGTTCTACGGCGCCGACTTCCGCCGCAAGCTGCCGCTGCTGGACCTGTTCGACGCCGTCGTCGACGCCACCTACACCGGCATCCTCAAGCCCGACCCGCGTGCCTACGAAGCGGCGCTGCGGGCGGCCGGCGTGGCGGCGCGCGACGCCGTCTTCGTCGACGACCAGGCGCGCAACGTGGCGGGGTCGGTGAAGGCCGGCATTCCCACGGTGCGCTTCGACGTCATGCGGCCGGCGGCTTCGTACCGCCAGGCGCTGGAACTGCTGGGCGTGCCGCTGCCGGCGGCGTTGCTGGAGGGAACGACATGAACGACAACGCCACGCCTTCGCTCGGCTTCGCCGCGCTGTTCTCGGTGGCCATCGGGGTCATCGTCGCGCAGAGCACCATCGTGAGCCTGCTGCAGGCGGTGGGCATCGCCGGCTGGGGCTTCGCCGGCGCGCTCGCGGTCGGCTACGTGCTGATGCTCTGCAACTCGGCCACCTATGCCGAACTGGCGCTGATGATGCCGCGCGCCACCGGCATCGGCACCTACGTGGCGGCGGGGCTGGGGCCGCTGCCGGCCATCTTCGCCGTCTTTGCCGGCTACGTGGTGCCGGCGCTCTTCGGCCCCGCGGCCGAACTGCTGCTCGTCGACGCGGTGCTGGGCCAGGTGCTGCCGGGCACGTTGCCGGCCTTCGGCTGGGCCGCGATCCTGCTCGTGGTGCTGGTGGTGCTGAACCTGCGCGGCACCGACGTCTTCGCGCGCGTGCAGACGGCGCTGACCTTCACGATGCTGGTGTTCCTCGCGCTCACCGCCGTCGCCGCGTTCGGCAGCGGCGGCGCGGCGCCGAAACCCGGGTTCGGCGCGATGGGCGAGAACGTCACCGTCTTCGGCGTCGTCGCGCTGGTGATGTATTCGCTCATCGGCACCGAGTTCGTGACGCCGCTCACCGGCCTGGCGCGCCACGCGGCGCGCGACATTCCGCGCGCCATGTTCTGGGGCCTCACGGTGGTGGCGCTGGTGAACCTGGCGTTCTGCCTGGGTGCGGCCTGGGTGCTGGGCCGGCCGAAGCTGGTCGACAGCCCACTGCCGCATCTGGACCTGGTGAATGCGGTCTTCGGCGGCGGCTTCAGGCTCGTGTTCGCGGCCATCGCCATCGTCTCCACCGCGAGCCTCCTGAACACCGCGCTCGCCGCGGTGCCGCGCATGCTGATGGAGATGGCGCATGCCGGCGAAGCCTTCCCCATGTTCAAGCGCGTGAACCGGCACGGCGCGCCCTGGGTGGCGACGCTCTTCGTCGCCGCGCTGCCGCTCATCGGCCTGGCCTGGTCGGGCGGCGACGTGGCGCGCATCCTGCCGCTGCTGGTGGCCGCGGCCGGGGCCTGGCTGGTCTCGTACATGGTGGCGCACGGCTCGTTGCTGGTGCTCCGCCGGCGCCTGCCGAGCGCGCCGCGCCCCTGGCGCGTGCCCTTCGCGCCGCTGCCGCAGGCGCTGGCCGTCGCGGGCATGGCCTACGTCATCGCCAACGCGGCGCCGGCGCCGGAACTGGAGCGGCCGGTGTTCCTGGCGCTGGCCGGCGTGCTGGGGCTGGTCGCCGTCATCGGCGCGGCCTGGGTGGTGCTGGTGATGCGGCGGCCGGCTTTCGCGCCGGCCGGGGTGGAGGCGCAGTCCTGAGCCGCGCTGCGCCGCGACTTCAGTACAGCTGCAAGGTGCCGCGGAAGTTCCAGGTCCTGCGGATCTCGACGACGTCGTAGTCGCCGGCCAGCGCCGCCGGGAACGCAGGGTAGTTCGCGTGGCTCTCGATGATGCGGCGCACCGCCTCGTCGACTTCGGGCACGCCGCTGGAGACCTCGAAGGTCACCTTCTCGACCGACCCGTCGCTGCGGATGGCGACCGTCACCACCGGGTTGGCGTGAGGCCGCTTCGCGATCTCGCGCACCACGTCGGGCAGCGTGTTGAGCTGGATCTTGCGCGCCCAGCCCTCGCCGTACTGGACGAGGTCGAGGTTGGGATCCGCGCGGCCCCACAGCCGCACCCGGCGCGCGGTGCTCAGCGACTCGGGCAGCTGGCGCGAGGCGTTGCGAGCCTCGGCTTCGGCCTGGCGCCGGGCGGCCACTTCGTCCAGCTCGCGGCCGATGGCGCGCAGCACGGCTTCGCGTCTGGCCGCCGCTTCGTCGCGTGCGGCCTGGGCGCGCGCGGCCTCTTGCCGTGCGGCTTCCAGGCGGGCGGCTTCGAGGCGGGCGGCCTCCTGGCGGGCGGCTTCGACGCGCGCCGCTTCGAGTCGCGCCGCTTCGAGTCGCGCAGCTTCGAGCCTCGCTGCTTCCAGCCGGGCGGCCTCCTGCCGCTGCGCTTCGAGCTGCGCGGCTGCCCGGCGCGCGGCTTCCTCGCGTTCGGCCTCCAGGCGTGCCGCCGCGACGCGCGCCGCCTCCTGGCGTTCCGCCTCCAGCCGGGCTTGCTGGACGCGCGCCGCTTCCAGGCGCTCGGCTTCCAGTCGCGCGGCTTCACGCTGCGCGGCCTGCTGGGCGGCTGCCTGCGCGGCGGCCCGACGAGCGGCTTCTTCGCGTTCAGCATCCAGTCTTGCAGCCGCGACGCGTGCCGCCTCCTGGCGTTCGGCCTCCAGCCGGGCTTGCTGCACACGCGCCGCTTCCGCGCGCTCGGCTTCCAGTCGCGCGGCCTCGCGCTGCGCGGCCTCACGTTGAGCGGCCTGCTGCGCGGCCTGCTGGGCGGCCGCCTGCGCTGCGGCAAGGCGGGCCGCTTCCTCGCGTTCGGCTTCCAGTCGAGCCGCCGCGACGCGCGCGGCCTCCAGCCGTTCTGCCTCCAGCCGGGCCTGCTGCACTCGCAAGGCTTCCAGTCGCTCGGCTTCCAGCCGCGCGGCCTCTCGCTGCGCCGCTTCACGGGCGGCAGCCTCCAGCCGCAGCGCTTCGAGCCGCTGGGCTTCCAGTTCCGCTTGCGCCACGCGCTCGGATTCGAGCCGCTGCGCCGCCGCGAAGCGAGCCGTCTCGCGCGCGAGGTCGGCCGCATCGTCGGCGCCGCGAAGGGGTGCCGAAGCCTCGGGGCTCGAAGCGATCGGCATCGCGGCCCTGGCCACCAGCGGCTCGACGGCCGCGAGCGGCGCCACCGAAGCCAGCGGCGCGGCATCGACGGGCGCGGGCGTCGCCCAGGGCGCTGGCGCCTCGAGCGTGT
>CAYVXO010000113.1:0-19647 GCA_964454485.1 uncultured Rubrivivax sp. | reverse complement strand
ATCTGCCCGGGCTACATCGACACCGAGATCAACCACCACCACTGGCAGACCGAGGCCGGCCAGAAGCTGGTGTCGATGCTGCCGCGCAAGCGCGTGGGCAAGCCGCAGGACCTGGACGCGGCGCTCATGATGCTGTGCGCCAACGAAAGCCACTTCGTGAACGGCGCCGTGATCGCGGCCGACGACGGCTTCGGCGTGTGAGGACGCTGACCCCTCTCGAAGCCCGCGTGCTGGGCGTGCTGGTCGAGAAGCAGCACACCGTTCCCGACACCTACCCGCTGAGCCTGAACGCGCTGGTGGCGGGCTGCAACCAGAAGACCGCGCGCTCGCCCGTGATCGAGGCGACCGACGCCGAGGTGCTCACCGCCATCGATGGCCTGAAGAGCCTCTCGCTCGTGTTCGAGGGACCGAGCAGCCGCGTCGTCAAGTTCGAGCACAACATGGGCCGCATGCTCAACGTTCCCGCGCAGAGCGTGGCCCTGCTCACGGTGCTGATGCTGCGCGGCCCGCAGACCGCGGCCGAGCTGCGTCTGAACTGCGAGCGGCTGCACCGCTTCGCCGACATCTCCTCGGTCGAAGGCTTCCTGGAGGAGCTGGCCGCGAAGGACCCGCCGAAGGTGGTGAAGCTGGCGCGCGCGCCCGGCGAGCGCGAAGCCCGCTGGGCGCACCTGCTGTGCGGCGAGGTGGTGCAGGCCGCGCCCGCGGCGCACGCGGCCACGGCGCCCGAGGGCGTCAGCGCCGGCGAACTGGCCGCGCTGAAGGCCGAGCAGACCCGCCTGGCCGCCGAACTGGAAGACCTGCGTGCGCTGGTGCAGCGCATGGCCACCGAACTGGGCATCGGCCCCGAACCCAAGGCATGAAGTTCGAGCTCCCGGAAGAGAAGAAGCTCGTCCACGAGATGGTGATGCCCATCCGCTGGGGCGACATGGACGCGATGGGCCATGTCAACAACACGATCTACTTCCGCTACTTCGAGATCATCCGGCTCGACTGGTACTTCTCGAAGACCGGCGCGTCCAAGCTGGATGGCGAGGGCGTCATCATCGTCAACGCCTTCGTCAACTTCATCCGCCAGCTGGAGTTCCCGGGCGAGGTGCTCGCCAGGCTCTACGTCAGCCCGCCGGGCCGCAGCAGCTTCGACACCTGGATCACCCTGGAGCGCACCGACGAACCCGGCGTGCTCTACGCCAACGGCGGCGCCACCACCGTGTGGACCGACTTCGCGGCGAAGAAGAGCAAGCCACTGCCGGACTGGTTGCGCGCGCTCCTGTAGGTGCGGCGTCGACGCATCAGCCGCCGGTCGCGATCACCAGAGCGCCGGCGACGATGAGCCCACCGCCCAGCGCCACGCGCCATGTCAGCGGTTCTCCCAGAACGACGATGCCCAGCACGATGGCGAACGCTACGCTGAGCTTGTCGATGGGCGCCACCAGGGAAGCCGGCGCAAGCTGGAGCGCCCGGTAGTAGCAGAGCCACGACAGGCCGGTCGCGACGCCGGACAGGACGAGGAACGTCACGGGCCGTGCGGGCCATGCCTCGGGCATCGACCATTCCTTGCGCAGCGAGACGATGCCGGCCGTCACGACGAAGATGACCACGGTGCGAATCAGCGTCGCCAGGTTGGAGTTGAGGCCGGCGACACCGAGCTTGCCGAGGATGGCAGTCAGTCCTGCGAAGAAGGCGGAGCCGAGCGCGAAGAGCAGCCAAGGTGCGACATTGAGGTTCATGGAACTCCCTGAGGTCGATGAAAGCTGGCGTGACGGGTGCCGCCGTCCCCGCGGCCGGCGTGCCCGTCAGCGGACCACGGTCACCAGCGAGGTGGCGTAGGAAATCACCCGCTGCGAAACCGAGCCCATCAGCCAGCGCTTGAACGCGTTCTTGCCGCGATGGCCGAGCACGATGTGGTCGATGTGAAGGTGGTCCGCGTGGAAGAGAATCTGCTCGGCCGGATGTCCCACCGATGCCTCGAACGCGGCCTTGACGCCGGATGCCGCGGCACGGGCCCTGAGCCGCCCGAAGTCCTTGTCGAAGCGGTCCTGCCACGACTCGAGCAAGGCCTCGGTCTCGACGTCCCCCGCCGGCTCCGGCGGCTGGACCACCGCGAGCACGTGCAGCTCGCCTTGGAACGCCTGGGTCAACGCGACCGAGAAGTCGAACGCCTTGTCGGCGGACGGAGAGCCGTCGTACGCACACAGCACCTGGTAGGTCATGTCGGTTCTCCCGTGACGGTGGCGACCTCCGGCTGCGGCGGCGAGGGTTCCGCCTGCGGCAGCAGATGCCGTGGCATGAAGAACGCGTTGGCGATGAGTGTCGGGACGACTGCGCTCGCCACCACCGCCGCAATGAGGAACGAATACTGCGCCTTGTCCACGATCCCGTGCGTGAGCCCGAACAGCGCGGAGATGCTGCCGAAGGTCAGCCCGGTGGACATCATCAGCGTCGTATAGACGCCCTGCCGGGTGGGCGACCCGAAGGCCCTGGTCATCGGGTAGACGCCGACGATCTTCGAGACCATCTTGGCCAACAGCAAGACGACGAAGGCCGCCGGCGCGGCCACCAGTGCAGGGACCGACACGAAGGAACCCGCGCGAATGAAATAGAACGGGGTCAGGAACCCGATGGTCAGCGTGCGAAGTCGGCGCACCAGGGCGTGGTCCTTGCCGACGGTGCCCGCGAGCACCATGCCCATGACGTAGGCCGGCAGCACCGGCTCGCTGTCCGCCCACAGCGCCAAGGCGCCCAGGCCGAACATGCACAGCAGAAGGAACTTGGCCTCCAGCTCCGAAGGTCGGTCGCCGAAGCGACGGAAGAACCGTGGCGTGAGCCAGGGCAGTACCGAGAACGCCATCGCGCAGGCGCCGACGAACACCAGGGTCCTCACGGTGAACGGCGAGAACATCAACCCCAGGGCGAGCACGGTCGCGAGGTCGTTCACGAAGCACGCCGCGAGCACCGTCTTGCCGTAGTGCGTCTTGTTGAACCCGAACTCGAGCATCACGGCGTAGACGACGGCGACGGACGTCGTCGAGAGCGCGATGCCGGCAAGCCAGCTCGATGGCAGCGACCAGCGGAGCACGAAGTAGGCGATGGCGGTGCATCCGAGGAAGGGGGCCAGAAAGCCGACCATGCCGACGCTGCAGGTCTCCTTCCAGCTTCGGCGCATGACCGCCGGGTCCAGTTCCGCACCGGCCAGAAAGGTCAGCAGCACGGCGCCCGTCGAAGAGAGGAACTTGACCCACGACTGGTCGGTGCCGAGCACCGCGCTTCCGATGAGGGCACCCAGCAGCAGTTGGGCGACCGTGCCCACGACGATCTCGGACATCGCCGTGGCGATGCGCAGCCAGATGGACAACAGCGTCGCCACCAGCGCCAGACCGAGCCACAGCGCCGCAAGCGAGAAGATTTCGGTCATGGCCGCTTCCCTGCCGCGTGTTCATTGGTCATCGATGAGGAGGACCTCCGTCGGCGTGCGGGTGCAGATGGTGTGAATCTTCTCGGCGCGAACAAGCGCAAGCAGCTGGTCGGCTTCCTCCGGGCTCACGATGAACTCGACCATCACGGGCAGCACTTCCGCCAGCTCGAAGAAGCGCTGTTCGTGAATCACGCCGTGGCGCCCGTACCCAGCCACCGCGAGAAAGGCGGAGCCACCGTGGATGCCCATCGCCTTGGCGCGCGCCAGCAGCCATTCGAACAGCAGGTCCTTGCCGTGCTTGCGCGGCTGATGCACGTAGAAGCGAAGCGCGACTGCATTCATGGTCTACCTCCGTGTGTGAGTCCGACGACTGGTGCCGCCGCGATGCGATTCGGGCCGACGGCCCGCGGCCCGCGCGTCGCCCGCGCCCGGCGCTTCCCGGCCGACCCGGCCGTCGACGCAAGTGGGCGGTGAAAGGGGGAGGCCGGCATGTCGTGCATCCGTTGCGGGCTTGGGGTTCTCAAGAGCCCGCGAGGCGAGAGGCTCGAAGCAACGCCAGGGTGCCGATGCCGAGCAGGGTCATGCCGACGCTGCCGAGCACGTGCACGAAGACGGTCGTCAGGGCCCACGCGACGCGGCCGGCCATGAGCTGCGCCACCACTTCCGCAGAAAAGGTGGAGAACGTCGTGAGTCCGCCGAGGAAGCCCGTGACCGTCAGCAGCCGCCACTCCGGCGACAGCGAAGGGTTGCCGGCGAAGAAGGCAACGGCCAGCCCGATGAGGTAGCCACCGAGCAGGTTGGCGGCGAGCGTGCCGGGCGGCAGCGACGGGAAGAGCGCGTTGAGCTGCGTGCCGAGCACCCAGCGCAGCAAGGCGCCGAGCGAGGCGCCGACACTGATGGCGACGACGGGGAGAAGCACTGCCGCAATCCTTTCGAGGTGATCCCTGCAGGACGCGGCGCAGCCTACGTGTCCAGCGAGGGACGGTCCGTAGGCATCATCAGCCGCAAGCGCTGCGGCGGTTCGAGGAGGAATGCCATCTCCTTCGAACGTCAATGTATCACGCTCTCCCGCAGCCGGAATGCCTGCCGGTCCGGCTGCACAGAGCCTCGTGCCGCTCGCACGCGCGCTGCGGCGCTCGCCGGCGCGGGCGATGGACGCCTCCGTGGCGGCGAGCCCTTCGACGTGAAGGTGCCGGACGGGTTGGGCGTTTGCCCGAGCGGATTCAGCCCAGGATCCGGTAAGGCCCGCCCTTCTGCAGCGCCCGCTGGTAGGCGGGCCGGCCGTGGATGCGTTCCAGCCAGTCCTGCAGCTTCGGGTAGCGCGCGTCGAGCCCGCCGCGCGCGGCTGCGGCTTCGAGCGGGAAGCTCATCTGCACGTCGGCGCCGGTGAACTCGGTGCCCGCGAACCAGGGCCGGCTGGCGAGTTCGCTTTCCATGAAGCGCAGCTGCGACTCGATGTTGGGCTTCAGGAAGTTCTTCGCCACCTGGTCGGCGATGCCCTTGGCGATGGGCTTCACCAGCAGCGGCGCCTTGGCCTTGATCTGGTCGAACACCAGCGTCATCAGGAGCGGCGGCATCGCGCTGCCCTCGGCGAAGTGCAGCCAGTAGGTGAAGCGGCGCGCCTCGGCCGTGCCGGGCGCGGGCCGCAGGCGGCCGCCGCCGTGGGTGTCGATCAGGTACTCGACGATGGCGCCGGACTCGGCCACCGTGATCTTGCCGTCGGTGACGACCGGGCTCTTGCCCAGCGGGTGCACCTGGCGCAGCTCGGGCGGTGCCAGCATGGTCTGGCGGTCGCGCTTGTAGTGCTTCACCTCGTAGGGCAGGCCCAGTTCCTCCAGCAGCCACAGCACGCGCTGCGAGCGGGAGTTCTCAAGATGGTGGACGACGATCATCGGGAAGCTTCCTTCAGCCGCTCAGCAGCTTGTTGACCAGTTCGGGCGTGGTGGACGCGCCCGTCTTGCGCATCAGGCGCGCGCGGTACACGTCCACCGTGCGCGGGCTGATCGAAAGGCGCTTGCCGATGAGCTTGCTCGTCAGCCCCTCGATCAGCAGCGCCGCGATCTCCCGCTCGCGCGCCGTGAATTCCACCTTCAGCACGCGCCGCGACGAGAGGTCCTCGAAGGCCCAGATGCCGGCCGCGTGCGGTGCCTGGGGGTCGAGCGCGCGCCCCGAGACGTGGCACCAGAAGAGCTCGCCCGAGAGCCGCCGCATCACGCGCTCGTCGGCGTAGCGGCCGCGTGCGTCCAGGCTGGCCACGATGCGCTCGCCGGTGCGCTGGAATTCGGCGCTGCTGGGGTACAGCACCTCGAAGCTGCGGCCCAGCAGCTGTTCGCGCGTGGCGGCGAACATCGCCAGCAGCTCGCGGTTGCAGTCGATCATGAGGCGCTGTCGCGACAGCGCCAGGCCGATGGGCGCCTGGTCGAAGGCGACCTTGTAGTCCAGCGCCGCCGTCACAGCAGCGCGTAGGTCGTCGTCGCGTGCGCCGCCAGTTCGTCGTCGGCATTCACCACCTGGATCTCGCCGAAGACCAGGTTCTTGCCCATGCGCAGCACGCGCGCGATGACGCGCGCCGCGCCGCTGGAGCCCGAGATCGGGCGGATGAAGCTGGTCTGCAGCTGCACCGTGGTCATCGGCTTGAAGCCGCCCAGCCGCGTCATGATCGCCAGCACCATGGCGGTGTCGCAGGCGGCCATCATGGTCTGGCCGCAGAGCACGCCGCCTTCGTGCACGTGCTTGCGCGTCACCGGCAGCGCCAGCGTCACCTCGCCGGCGCGCGCGTCGAGCACACGCAGGTCGAGTTCCTGCACCCATTCGGCGAAGACGCGGGTCAGCGCGGCCTGCAGGGTCTCGACGTCGACGAAGGACTGGGTCTCCATGGCGCGCTCCTCACGTGGTCCGTGGCGGACCCTAATCAATTCTACGTAACCCCTACCTAAGGCCTTAGGTAGTACGCTTCGCGCCTTCGCGAACCCACGAGGCGAACCAGCCCATGAGAAAGATCTACCCCAGCGCCCAGGCCGCGCTCGACGGCCTGGTGCACGACGGCCAGCTGCTCGCGGTGGGCGGCTTCGGCCTGTGCGGCATCCCGGAAGCGCTGATCGCCGCCCTGCGCGAAAGCGGCGTGAAGGACCTGACCGTGGTGTCGAACAACGCCGGCGTCGACGGCTTCGGCCTTGGCCAGCTGCTGGAGACGCGCCAGATCCGCAAGATGATCAGCAGCTACGTCGGCGAGAACAAGGAGTTCGAGCGCCAGTACCTGGCGGGCGAACTGGAGCTGGAGTTCACGCCGCAGGGCACGCTGGCCGAGCGGTTGCGTGCCGGCGGCGCCGGCATCCCGGCCTTCTTCACGCGCACCGGCGTCGGCACGCTGGTGGCCGAAGGCAAGGAGACGCGCGAGTTCGACGGCCACACCTACGTGATGGAACGCGCGCTGGTGCCCGACGTGGCGCTGGGCAAGGCCTGGAAGGCCGACGAGTCGGGCAACCTGATCTTCCGGCGCACGGCGCGCAACTTCAACCCGGCCTGCATCATGGCCGGCAAGGTGAGCGTGGTGGAAGTGGAAGAGATCGTGCCCACCGGCACCTTCGACCCCGACGCGATCCACCTGCCCGGCATCTACGTGAACCGGCTGGTGCTGAACGCGAAGCCCGAAAAGCGCATCGAGAAGCGCACCACCAAGCAGAACCCGAAGGGAGCCTGAAATGCCCTGGACCCACGACGAGATGGCGGCGCGTGCCGCCAAGGAACTGCAGGACGGCTTCTACGTCAACCTGGGCATCGGCCTGCCGACGCTGGTGGCCAATTTTGTCGACCCGAAGATCGAGGTCTGGCTGCAGAGCGAGAACGGCATGCTCGGCATCGGCCCCTTCCCGGACGAGAGCGAGGTCGACGCCGACCTCATCAACGCCGGCAAGCAGACCGTGACCACGCTGCCGGGCAGCAGCATCTTCGGCAGCCACGAGAGCTTCGCGATGATCCGCGGCGGCAAGATCAACCTCAGCATCCTGGGCGCCATGCAGGTCAGCGAGAAGGGCGACCTGGCCAACTGGATGATTCCCGGCAAGATGGTCAAGGGCATGGGCGGCGCGATGGACCTCGTCGCCGGCGTGAAGAGCGTCGTCGTGCTGATGGAACACGTGGCCAAGCGCAAGGACGGCGGCTTCGACCTCAAGATCCTGCCCGCCTGCACGCTGCCGCTCACCGGCGTGGGCGTGGTCGACCGCATCATCACCGACCTCGCGGTGCTCGACGTCACGCCGCACGGCCTGAAGGTGGTGGAGATGGCGCCCGGCGTGACGCGCGACGAGCTGCAGGCCAAGACCGGGGTGACGCTGCAGTAGCGCTCCCGGGCCGCACGCTGCCGGCACGCTAGAGCAGCGTGCGGCAGTCGGCGGCCTGGCGCAGCGCCTCGTGGCGCCGGCGCAGCGGGTGCTCGGCGGCGAAGGCCGCTTTCCAGAGGGCGGCGGCCTCGTCGAAGCGCTGCGCGGCCTGCGCTGCTTCACCCGAACGCGCCAGCGCGCAGCCCAAGGCGTCGAGCGCCCTTGCGCGCTCCACGCGGTCGCTGCCGCCGGCCAGGTCGGCCGCCACCGATTGCAGTTCGGCCAGCGCCGGCGCCGTGCTGCCCTGGCGCAGCAAAGCCTCGGCGCGCAGCCGGCGCGCGCGCACCACGAAGCCCGAATTCGGCGGAAAGCCGGCCGAGGACAGGCGCTCCAGCGCGCGGTCGTACGACGGCAGCGCATCGTCGTGGCGGCCGAGCTTCGACGACGCGTTGGCCCACGCGATCTCGGTCGCTGCCCGGTCCACGGCCGGCGCGTCGGGCCGCTGCGCAGCGCGCGCCGCTTCGGCCGCGGCCAGCGCCGCCGGCGCGTCGCCGGCCTGCAGTTCCACCGCCGAGAGCCAGCGCCACTGGATCACGCGCTCGGCCTCGGCCGCCGGCCGCGCCAGCAGCGCGCGCAGCCGTTCGCGGGCCGGCGCGTAGCGGCCGAGGTCGTGGTCGATGGTGGCCGCGATCAGGTCCAGCCGGTTGCGGTTGGCCGCGCGCATCACGCGGTCGGCGGCGATGGCCTGGGCCTGCTCGATGGCTTTCGACGCCTCGTCCAGGTGGCCGCCGTTGCGCGCCGTCGTGGCCAGGGTCTCGAGCGCCAGCGCCATCGGCGTCGACTTCGGGCCGTCGGAGACGCGCGTCTCCTCGACCAGCGCGCGCGCCTGCACGACCGACTCCTCGTGGTCGCCGCGCCAGCTGGCCAGCGCGGCGAGCGCGTAGTGGGCGGCGCCGCGTGCGTCGGCGCATTCGCGGTCGGCGCGCGTGCAGTCGGCCAGCGCCTGGCGGGCGAGGGCGGCGGCGCGCTCGGCGTCGCGGTTGAGCAGCGTGCGCGCCAGCACCGCGCGGGCGCGGTTGAGCGGCGGGTCGTCGGCGCGCACGCGCGGGGCCAGCAGCGCGATCGCCTCTTCGAGCGTGGCCTGCGAAGCCTCGGCCATCTGGAGCCGGAAGTAGACGCGGCCCAGCTCGCCCAGCAGCTCGCCGCGCAGGCGCGGGTCGGCCACCTCGCGGCGGGCGCGCGCGGCCGCCGCGTCGACCATCTCGCGGCCGGTGACGTCGCTGCGGCCTTCGGCCGGCTCGGCGTCGGCCACCATCGAGAACACGAAGTCGCGCACGGCGTCGGCGCGTGCGCGCTGCGCCGCCGATTCGCGCGCCTGCTGCCACGCGGTGGCGCCGAAGGCGGCCAGCAGCAGCACCGCCGCTGCCGCCGCCACGCTGGCCTTGCGGTGGCGCTTCACCAGCAGCGCCGCGCGCCGCCAGGGCGGCACGCGCCGCGCCAGGATCGGCCGGTCGTCGAGCAGGCGGCGGATGTCCTCGGCGAAGCGCTCGACCGAGGCGTAGCGCTGCGCCGGGTCCTTCGCCAGCGCCTTCAGGAGCACGGTGTCGATGTCGGTCGACAGCCGCGGCACGCGCGGCTCGACCTCGGTCACGGCCTGCATCAGCTGCAGGCTGGTGGTTTCCGGCGCGCCGTACGGCATGCGGCCGGTGAGCAGTTCGTAGAGCACCACGCCGGCCGAGTAGATGTCGGTCGCGGCCGTCACCGGCTGGCCCAGCACCTGCTCGGGCGCGGCGTAGCGCGGCGTCATCAGGGCGCCGGCCTCCTGCGTGAGCGGCGCCTCGCCTTCGGGCAGCGCGAGCAGCTTGGCGATGCCGAAGTCCAGCAGCTTGGCCCGGCCCTGGGTGTCGACGAGGATGTTGCTCGGCTTCAGGTCGCGGTGCACCACCATGCGCGCGTGCGCGTGCTCGACCGCCGCGAGCACCTGCAGGAAGAGCGCCAGCCGGTCGTGCGTGGACAGCTGCCGGCTCACCGCGTACTCGGTCAGCGGCAGGCCGTCGACCAACTCGAGCACGATGAACGGGCGCCCGTTCTCGGCCACGCCGGCGTCGAACAGGCGTGCGATGTTCGGGTGGTCCAGCGCCGCCAGCACGTCGCGTTCGCGCGCGAAGCGCTCGGCCAGCACGCCCGAAAGGTGCGGCGCCAGCGGCAGCTTCAGCGCCACCTCGCGCCGGAAGTCGGCGTCGGCGCGCTCGGCCTGCCAGACGGTGGACATGCCGCCGCGGCCCAGTTCCTTCAGCAGCCGGTAGCCGGCGATGCGCTCGCCCGCCACCACCTGGCCGCCCACCGCGGCCAGCGCGGCCGCCAGCGGCGCCGCGAAGGCGGCGGTGGAGACGGCCAGCGTGCGTTCGCGCAGCAGTTCCAGCACGCGCGCGTGCAGCGCCGGGTCGGTCTGCGAGAGGTGGTCCAGTTCGGCCGGCGCGGCCGGGCCGGACACCAGCAGGCGGTCCAGCAGCGCCGCCGCGCGGCGGTCGAGTTCGATCGTGCTGGCGGGCCCTTCGCTCATCCCGCGCCCAGCATAGTGCAGCGCACCGCCTCAGGCCTGCCGCAGCGCCTTCGCCACCTCGGTCACCAGCGCCGGCCCGCGGTAGATGAGCCCGCTGTAGAGCTGCACCAGGTTGGCGCCGGACTCGATCTTCGCGCGCGCGTCGGCACCCGAGAACACGCCGCCGACGCCGACGATGGGGAAGGCCGGCCCGAGCGCGCTGCGCAGCAGCCGGATCACGCCGTTGCTGGGCTCCAGCAGCGGCCGGCCCGAGAGCCCGCCCGCTTCGTCGGCATGCGGCAGCCCGCGCACCGCGTCGCGCGCCACCGTGGTGTTGGTGGCGATGACGCCGTCGATGCCGTTCTTCAGCAGCGTGGCGGCGATGACGCCGACCTGCGCGAAGTCGAGGTCGGGCGCGATCTTCACGAACAGCGGCACGCGCCGGCCCTGCACCGCGGCCAGCTCGGCGCGGCGCGCGGCCAGCGCCGAGAGCAGCGCGTCCAGCGCCTCGTCGGACTGCAGCGCGCGCAGGTTCTTCGTGTTCGGGCTGGAGATGTTCACCGTCACGTAGTCGGCATGCGGGTAGACGGCGGCCAGCCCGTCCAGGTAGTCGTCGGCGGCGCGCTCGATCGGCGTCGCCGCGTTCTTGCCGATGTTCAGGCCCAGCACGCCGCCGCCGGCGCGGAAGCTGTGCGCGCGCCGCACGTTGGCGACGAAGGCCTCGAGCCCGGCGTTGTTGAAGCCGAAGCGGTTGATCAGCGCCTCGGCCTTCGGCAGGCGGAACAGGCGCGGCCGCGGGTTGCCGGGCTGCGCCTTCGGCGTCACCGTGCCGACCTCGATGAAGCCGAAGCCCAGCGCGCCCAGGCCGTCGATGCAACGGCCGTTCTTGTCCAGCCCGGCGGCCAGCCCCACGCGGTTGGGGAAGCGCAGGCCGGCCACCTGCACCGGGTCCTGGACACGCGGCGCGGCCCACAGCCGCGCCGCCGGCGTGTTCTGCAGCCGCGCCAGGGCGGCCAGCGTGAGGTCGTGGGCGCGTTCGGGGTCGAGGGCGAAGAGCGCCGGTCGCGCCAGCCCGAAGGGGACGAAAGCCATGGGCCGCGATTGTCGCAGCCGGATAATCGGGCCCCATGACTCAGGACGAACTGAAGGCCCTGGTGGGGCAGGCGGCGCTGGCCCACGTGGTGCCGGGCCAGCTGGTGGGAGTGGGCACGGGCTCGACGGTGAACCACTTCATCGACGCGCTCGCGGGCATGAGGGACCGCATCGCCGGCGCCGTGTCCAGCTCGCGCCAGAGCAGCGAGCGCATGGCCGCGCGCGGCATCCGCGTCGTCGAGGCCGAGGCGGCCGAACGGCTGCCGGTCTACATCGACGGCGCCGACGAGATCGACCACGCCGGCTTCATGATCAAGGGCGGCGGCGCCGCGCTCACGCGCGAAAAGATCGTGGCCGACCTGGCCGACCGCTTCGTCTGCATCGCCGACGCTTCCAAGCTGGTGCAGCGGCTGGGCGCCTACCCGCTGCCGGTGGAGGTGATCGCGATGGCGGCGCCGCAGCTGGTGCGGCGCTTCGCGGAGCTGGGCGGCCAGGCTTCGCTGCGGCCCGGCGTCGTCACCGACAACGGCCACCCGGTGTTGGACGTGCGCGGGCTGGACATCGTCGACCCCGCGGGCATGGAAGCCGAGATCAACCAGTGGCCCGGCGTGGTGACGGTGGGCATCTTCGCCCGCCACCGCGCCAGCCTGTGCCTGCTGGGCACGGCCGAGGGCGTGAAGACGCTGGACTTCGGGCGCCGCTGAAGCCTTCAGGCCGCCGGCCCGATCTGCACCTTCAGGTGCGCTGCCGCGGCCAGCCGCGGCTGGGTGCAGGTCATGACGATGCAGCAGTCGTGGCTGGACACGGCCGCCAGCAGCGCCACGCGCAGGTTGGTCAGCTCGTCGGGCCCGAGGCCGAGGTCGGGGCGCTCCAGCACCACCAGGCGCGGCCGGCACACCAGCGCGCGTGCGATGACCGCCAGCCGCTGCGCCGCCAGGCCCACCGCGGTGGGCGGCAGCGACTGGCATTCGGTGAGGCCCAGCGCGTCCAGTTCGAGCGAGGCGCGGTGCAGCGCCAGGTGGGCCGGCGTGCCGCGCGCCAGCGCCAGCCGGCCCACGTTGGCCAGCAGCGGCAGTTCGGGGTCCAGCGTGTCGGACACGAGCGCGCGCGCCACCTGGCTGGTGCGCAGCGACTCGCGCTGCGCCGGGCCCAGGCTCATCGTGTCCAGGCCGGCGATCTCGCAGCGGCCGGGGCCGCCGAAGGCATGGCCGCTGGCGATGGCCAGCACGCGCAGCTGGGCGATGGTGGAACCGCCGGCCAGGTGCACGATCTCGCCCGGGTGGGCGTCGAAGCTGACCGCGCCGCCGGGCAGCGCGACGCGGTCGAAGCGCAGCACGGGCCAGGACCGTTCGTTGGCGGCGGGGTAGGGGCGGGGCCGGGGCAGTGTCGTCACGGGCATTCCAGTTCGGGAGAGGTCTGACGGCCATCGTAGGACGGGGGCTGTTGCCCTGCCGGCAACCGCCGGTGAAGGTTTGCGAAGCGTCGCAACCGAAGGTGCGCGGCGGCCCCTGGCGGGGCCGATAATGGTTCGCGTTGCCCTTGCAGAAGGATCGTCCGTGGCCAAACCCAATTACGCGTTCGAGAAGCGCCAGCGCGAACTGGCGAAGAAGCGCAAGAAGGAGGAGAAGGCCGAGGAGAAGGCCGCGCGCAAGACCCACCCCGGCAGCCCCGACGGCCAGCCCGCCGAAGACGACGACCCTGCCGTGCCGCCGCCGGCCGTCAGCGGCCAGCCCTGAGAGACCACCCCTGCGCGGGCACACGGGATGGCCTCTCAGCCTCTCAGCCTCTGAGGCGGCGGCGCGCGCGTTCCAGGAACCTCGCCGGGTCGGCCGCTTCGGCCAGGCTCAGCTCCACCGGCAGCGGCGCGGCGGCGATGCGCGCCGCCACCAGCCGCCCCACCAGCGGCGCCAGCGTGATGCCGCGACCGCCCAGGGCCGTGCACAGGTGCAGCCCTTCCAGGCGCGGCCAGCGGCCCAGCGATTCACCTTTGATGTCGGTGGCCGGTACCGGGCCGGCGAGCGGCAGCCGGTCTTCGGCACGCAGCCGCCAGCCGACGCGGCCCTGCCAGGGGCGCGACGCGTCGGCCGGCAGGCCGGTCAGCCGCGCCAGCCGGGCCAGATTGGCTTCGTGGTCGGTCGCCCGCAGAGCCGGCTCTTCGTCGTCGGCCGTGTCGGTGGCGCCGAACAGCAGGCCTTCCGGGTGGGGCAGCGCATAGCCGTCACCCGCCAGCGGCAGCGCCAGCGATGAGCCACTTCCGGGCCACCAGCTGACCTGGCCGCGTCGGCGCGACAGCGGCGCGTGGTAGCCGAAAGGTTCGAGCAGGCGCAGGGCATCGGCCGCGTTGGCCAGCACCACCGCGTCGGCCTGCACGAGCACACGGCCTTCGGCGCCCAGCAGTTGCCAGCCGCCGTCGGCCTGAGCGAGCCGCTGCACCTCGACGCCGGTGCGCAGATCGACGCCCTCGGCCTTCAGCAGGGACTGCGAGAGCGCCGCCGGCGAGACCCAGCCGCCGCCCGGAAAGAACCACGCGGCTTCGTGCAGCGGCAGGCCGGCCAGCGACGACGCCTCGGCGGCGTCCAGTGCCCGCACCCAATCGGGCGGCAGCGACTGCGCGACGATGCGATCGCGCAGCGGCGCGGCATCGGGCCCGGCCAGGCGCAGGAATCCACTCGTTTGGCCGGCCATGCCGGCGGCCACGCGCGGCGCGATCGTGCGTTGTGCCAGCAGCGCGGCGGCGCGCAGCCAGCGCGCGTGCGGTCCGTCGTCGGCGTGGACCACGCCGTGGTAGAGGCCGCCCGGGTTGCCCGAGGTCTCGGCGGCGGCGGTGGCACCGCGTTCGAACACCGTCGCCGCCAGCCCTTCGCCGGCCAGCGTGCCGGCGACCGCCGCCCCTGCCAGCCCGGCGCCGATCACGGCCACCGTGGTCGCGGCCTGGGCCGGCGCCAGCCTGTGCATCGAGGCGCGCGGCCGGAAGCGGGCGCGCGTGGTCTCGCGCTTGCCGCCGATGCCGGGTGCGCGTTCGACCTCGAAGCCGGCGCTCGTCAGGTGCTCGCGCAGCGCGCGCGTCGCGCACCAGGTGGCGGCGGTGGCCTCGGGTGCCGCGCGCCGGCCCACGGCCTTGATCACCTCCGGCGTCCACATCGCCGGGTTGCGGTCGGGCGCGAAGCCGTCGAGGTAGATCGCGTCGGCGGCCAGCGCCAGTTCGGGCAGCCAGGCCGCCACGTCGCCGAAGGCCAGCAGCAGGCGCACGCGGCCGCCTTCGAAGTCGAGCCCGTGCAGGCCGGGCACGAGCGGCGGCCAGGCCGCGGCGAGCAGTTCCGCCAGCGGCGCCAGCGGCGAGCCGGCGTGCGCGCGCCGCAGGTCGGCCAGCGTCGGCGGGTGGCGCTCGACGCTGGCGAAGACCAGCCGTTCGCAGCGCGCGGCATCCGCGCGCCACGCATCCCAGGTGGCGAGGAAGTTGTTGCCCAGGCCGAAGCCGGTCTCCAGCACGGTGAAGCGCGGCCGGCCGCGCCAGCGGTCCGGCAGCCCGTTGCCGGCCAGGAAGACGTGGCGGGCCTGCGCGAGCGCGCCGACGCGCGGGTGGTAGACGTCGCCGAAGGCGGGCGCGAAGGGGGTGTCGCCGTGCTCGATCTGTGCCGGCACGACCGGCTGGGTCTTCACGGCCGCGACTTCAGCGCCGCGCCGCCAGCCACGTCAGCAGCTCGGCGCGCACCGGCGCCAGGCCGCGGTAGGCGAGCACGGCGTCGCTCATGGTCGCGATCGCATCGTGCAGCCGGGCCGAGCGTTCCCCCGGCGGCACCGCCTCGGCCAGCGGCGCGAGGCCGACCTCGATCGTGAAGACGGCCTGGCGCGCGCCGTCCACCGGGACGAAGGTCTGCCGCTCGGTGCGCCAGAACGCGCGTTCGACGCCGCCGAGCGCCCAGCGCCGCGGGTCGATGCGCGCCGGGTGCGCGTGCAGCCGCGTCTGCGGCGTCACGTTCCAGACGAAGCGCTCCCAGCGGTCGGGACCACTCACCATGCGCGCCAGCGCGTCGGCCGCCTTCACGATGAGCGTGTTGTCGGCCACCGGCGCGTGCACCTCGGCGAAGTGGCGCCCGACCTTTTCGGCCGGCGCCCAGCTGGAGGGCAGGGCGACGGCCAGCCAGGGGATCGTGCCGTCGTCGCCGTCGATCACGGCCAGGTCTTCGGCGAAGGCCAGCGCCAGCAGCCCGGGCAGCCGCCATTCGAGCGCCAGTCCCTGCAGGCAGCGCGCGACCTCGTCGCCGAGGCCGAAGCTGCCGGCCGCGAGCTGCTGCACGGCGCCGTCTTCCACCGCGGTGCCCAGCAGCCGCGCGGTGGCGCGGCGGCCGTCCCACGCAAAGGCCTGCGGATGCTCCTGCGCCGCCTGCCGGCACAGCGTGTGCAATGCCGGCCGGGGGTCGAAGCCTTCGCGCTGCAGCAGCGCTTCGCCGGCGTAGGCCGAGAGCACCGCCAGCTTCTCGCGCTGGTGGCGCGAGCCCGGCGCCAGCGGCGTCAGCTGCGGCGCGCCCGGTGCCAGCCGGCGCAGGCCGGGCTGCATGCGGAAGGGCGCGCTGACGGCGGCGTCGAAGTCGAACGGCATGGCCCGATCATGCCCAGAAAGACGAAGGGCACCGCCGGGGTGCCCTGTCGGGTGGGGTGGCCGTGGCGGTCACACCCGCTTGCGGTACTCGTGCGTGCGGGTGTCGATCTCGACCTTGTCGCCGCTTTCCACGAACAGCGGCACCGAGATCTCGAAGCCCGTGCCCGCCAGCTTGGCCGGCTTCATGACCTTGCCCGAGGTGTCGCCCTTGACGGCGGGCTCGGTGATGATCTCGCGCACCACGGTGGTCGGCATTTCCACCGAGATGGCCTTGCCGTCGTAGAAGGTCACCTCGACCGGCATCGAGTCTTCCAGGTACTGGATCGCGTCGCCCATGTTCTCGGCCTCGACCTCGTACTGGTTGTATTCGCCGTCCATGAACACGTACATCGGGTCGGCAAAGTAGGAGTAGGTGCACTCCTTCTTGTCCAGCACGATCTGGTCCATCTTGTCGTCGGCCTTGAAGACGACTTCGGCGCCTGCGTTGTTGAGCAGGTTCTTCATCTTCATGCGCACGGTGGCGGCGCCGCGGCCGCCGCGGCTGTATTCGGTCTTCAGCACGACCATCGGGTCCTTGCCCTGCATGATGACGTTGCCGGCGCGGATTTCCTGGGCGAGTTTCATGATCGGATCCGTTCGGGGACGGTTGGGAATTCGGTAGGGGATGCGCTCTTGCGCAAAGCCCGCAATTCTAGCAGGCGGCGGCCTTGCGGAGGGCGAAGCCGAGCAGGGCGCCGGCCAGGTCCGGCTGCGCCGCCAGACCGTCGCGGAAGGCCCGGCAGGCCGCGCTCCAGGTGGCGGGATCGGGCCAGGTGACATGCCGGGCGTCGGGCCACGGCCCGAGCCCGTTCCAGCCGCGCCAGAGTCCGGCCAGGCCCGGCACCGGCGGCAGCCGCGCGAGCAGCGCGTCCAGCTTGGCGGCGTGCACGCCGTCGTGTTGCGGGTAGGCCTGCCAGACGAAGGGGGCGCCGGCCCAGACCGCGCGCACCAGCGAGTCCTCGCCGCGCACGAAGTTGAGGTCGGCCGACCAGAGCAGGCGGTCGAAGTCGTCCTGCGGCAGGCGCGGCAGGGCGATCGTGCGCACGCCGGCCGGCGCCCGGCCGGCGGCCGCCTGGGCCGGGCCGGCGGCGAGCAGCAGCAGCGCGGGCGCTTCGGCCAACGCGTCCAGCAGGGCCGGCAGGCGCGTGTTCTCGTAGCAGAAGAGCACGACGACGCGCTCGCCCGGCCGCGGTGCCCAGCCGCGCTCGGCCAGCCAGCGCGTGGGGTCGAACGCGGCGCGCGCTTCGAGCAGGCCGGGTTCGCGCAGCAGGCCGCCGGTGCGCGGCGTGAAGCCGGGAAAGAAGAACCATTTCACCAGCCCGCCGAGCTGCGGCGAGGGCAGGGCGTGCGAACGCTCGACCCAGTCCTCGGCGCTGAGGTATTCCAGGTTGATCCAGACCGGTCGGTGCCCGTGCATGCGTTCGACGAAGGCCGGTGGCGGGTCGCAGCCGAAGGCTTCGACGACCACGTCGCCCGGCTCGCCGGCGGCATCGAACGCGCCCACCGTGACGCCGGGCGCGCCCTGCGGCGCCATCCAGGCCAGCGCCGACGCGTCGTCGGCCCACAGCCGCACCGTCTGGCCGCGCGAGGCCAGGTCGCGCGCCAGCCGCCAGCACACGCCGATGTCGCCCCAGTTGTCGATGACGCGGCAGAAGACGTCCCAGCGCATGGAGGGCCATTATCGAAGCCACAATCCGGGCCCGATGACCGAACCAGCCGATCGCGAGAAGCTGCTGGCCGAGGTGGCCGCGCTGCCCGGCCTGCCCGGCGTCTACCGCTACTACGACGCCGCGGGTGGCGTGCTGTACGTGGGCAAGGCGCGCAACCTGAAGAAGCGCGTCTCCAGCTACTTCCACAAGGACCACGGCGGCACGCGCATCGGCGCGATGGTCGCGCGCATCGCGCGCCTGGAGACCACCGTGGTGCGCACCGAGGCCGAGGCGCTGCTGCTCGAGAACAACCTCATCAAGGCGCTCGACCCGAAGTTCAACATCCTCTTCCGCGACGACAAGAGCTACCCGTACCTCAAGCTCGTGACCCACGCCTACCCGCGCGTGGCCTACTTCCGCGGCACGGTGGACCGCAAGCACCGCTACTTCGGCCCCTACCCGAACGCCTGGGCGGTGAAGCAGACGATCCAGCTCATCCAGAAGGTGTTCCGCCTGCGCACCTGCGAAGACACGGTCTTCAACCACCGCACCCGGCCCTGCCTGCTCTACCAGATCCAGCGCTGCTCCGGCCCCTGCGTCGGCCTGGTGAGCCCCGGGGACTACGCGCGCGACGTGCGCGACGCCGAACGCTTCCTGCTCGGCGACGAGCAGGCCGTCGTCGACGACCTGCAGGCGCAGATGATGACCTTCGCCGACGCGCTGGAGTTCGAGAAGGCGGCCGCCATCCGCGACCGCATCGGATCGCTCTCGCGCGTGCTGCACCAGCAGGCGGTGGAGGCGAGCAGCCTGTCGGCGGCCGACCGCGACGTGGACATCCTGGCCGTGCGCGTGGCCGGCGGCCGCGCCTGCGTCAACCTGGCCATGGTGCGCGGCAGCCGCCACCTGGGCGACCGCGCCTACTTCCCGACCCACGTCGACGACGGCGCGGCGCTGTCGGCCGACGAGGCCGACGAACGCGCCGAGGCCGAGGAGGCCAAGAGCCCGGAGAGCGCGGTGCTCGAGGCCTTCATCGCGCAGCACTACCCGGGCCAGGCGGTGCCCTCGCAGCTGGTCACCAGCCACCCGGTGGACCCGGCGCTGATCGAGGCGCTGGGCGAGGCGGCCAACGTGCGGCTGCGCACGACGCACCAGCCGCGCGAGCAGAAGCGCATCTGGCTCGAGATGGCCGAGAAGGGCGCCGAGCTCGCGCTGGCGCGACTGCTGGCCGAAGAGGGCTCGCAGAAGGAACGCACGCGTGCGCTCGTCGAGGCGCTGGACCTGGACGTGGCCGACCCCGACACGCTGCGCATCGAGTGCTTCGACGTCAGCCATACCGCGGGCGAGGCGACGCAGGCCTCCTGCGTGGTCTATGAGAACCACGCGATGCAGAGCGGGCAGTACCGGCGCTTCAATGTCGAAGGCGTCACGCCCGGTGACGATTACGCGGCGATGAGGCAGGTGCTGACGCGCCGCTATGCCAAACTCGCCGAGGCCGCGGCCGAAGGGGGCGAAGGGGCGCCGAAGAAAGGCGCCGCGCGCCTGCCGGACCTGGTGCTGGTGGACGGCGGGCGCGGCCAGGTGTCGGTGGCGCGCGAGGTGTTCGAGGAACTCGGGCTGGACCTCTCGCTCATCGTCGGGGTCGAGAAGGGGGAAGGGCGCAAGGTGGGCCTGGAGGAACTGGTGTTCGCCGACGGGCGGCCGAAGGTGTGGCTGGGCCACGACTCGGCGGCGCTGATGCTGGTGGCGCAGATCCGCGACGAGGCGCACCGCTTCGCGATCACCGGCATGCGGGCGCGGCGCGAGCGCGTGCGCACCGGCGGCAGCAAGCTGGAGGACATTCCCGGCGTCGGCCCGCGCAAGCGGGCGCGCCTGCTGCAGAGATTCGGAGGCGTTCGCGGGGTGGCCGCCGCGGGCGTGGAGGACCTGGCCACCGTGGAGGGAAGATCGCGTGAACTCGCAGAAGAAATCTATCGGGCCCTGCATTGAAGGGCGCG
>CAYVXO010000112.1:0-19736 GCA_964454485.1 uncultured Rubrivivax sp. | reverse complement strand
CGGCAAGGAGCTGGGCTACGGCAGCGACCTCGACGTCGTCTTCCTCTACGACGACAGCGACGAGCCCGACCCGCAGCGCGCGCAGGAGGTCTACGGCGCCTTCGTGCGCAAG
The DNA here is from genome assembly GCA_964454485.1 of uncultured Rubrivivax sp. Lineage (GTDB taxonomy): Bacteria > Pseudomonadota > Gammaproteobacteria > Burkholderiales > Burkholderiaceae_C > Rubrivivax. The sequence goes on along the minus strand of CAYVXO010000112.1, from coordinate 19,624 downwards.
CTCATCACCTGGCTCACGCTGCGCACGCCGGCCGGCGAGCTGTTCGACATCGACACCGCGCTCAGGCCGAACGGCAACTCCGGGCTGCTGGTGACCTCGATCGCCTCGTTCGAGAATTACCAGCGCGGGCGCGGCAGCAACACCGCGTGGACCTGGGAGCACCAGGCGATCACGCGCGCGCGCTTCGCCGCCGGCGACCGCCGCATGGCCGAGCGCTTCGAGGCCGCGCGCTGCGCGGTGCTGACCGCCGAACGCGACGCCGCGGCGCTGCGCGCCGAGGTGCAGGGCATGCGCGAGAAGGTGCGCAAGGCGCGCCCGGTGCCGGCCGACCGCTTCGACGTCAAGCACAGCGCCGGCGGCATGATGGACGTGGAGTTCGCGGTCCAGTACCTGGTGCTGGCGCATGCGCGGGCGCACGCGGAACTGCAGGGCAACGTCGGCAACATCGCGCTGCTGCAGCGCGCCGAAGCCTGCGATCTGCTGCCGCCTTCGGTGGGCACGGCCGCCGCCGATGCCTACCGCGAACTGCGCCGCGCCCAGCACCGCGCGCGCCTGGACGAGAAGCCCACGCAGTTCGACCCCGCGGAACTGGCCGGCCCGCGCGACGCGGTGCTGGCCTTGTGGCACGCGGTCTTCGGCTGAACGAACCCGGCCGCGCCTGGGTGGCGCTGGCGTTGGCGCTGGGCGCCGGGGCCTTGCTCGGCCTGCTGGTGCCGGCGCCCGAATGGGACTGGCAGCCTTCGAAGGCGGCCGAGCCCTGGCGCTGGTGGACCGCGGCCTTCGTGCACCTGAACGGCCTGCATCTGGCGGGCAACCTGCTGGGTCTGGCGCTGGTGGCCGCGCTCGGGGTGGTCGGCCGCCTGCCGCAGCGAGCCGCGCTGGCCTGGGCGCTGGCCTGGCCGCCGGGCCATGGCGTGCTGCTGCTGCGGCCCGAGGTGACGCACTACGCCGGGCTTTCCGGCGTGTTGCACGCGGGCGTGGCGGTGGCGGTGACGTGGCTGGTGCTGGAAGGGCGCCGCCGCCGCGTGGCGATGGCCATCGGCGCCGGCCTGTTCGCGAAGCTGCTGCTGGAACAACCCTGGGGGGCACCCGTCACCGTATCGGCGACACTCGGCATCCCGGTGGTGCCGATGGCCCATGCCGGCGGCGCGCTGGTCGGGCTGGTGCTGGCGCTGCTGCTGCACCGCCGGGACAGCGCAGAAGAACAACGATGACCGACGACCGCAAGACGCACCTGGACGGCCTGGCCGTGATGCTGCTGGTGGGCTGCTGCCTCACCTGGGGACTGGGGCAGGTGGCCTCGAAGGTGGGCCTCACCGAGATCCCGCCGTTGCTGCAGGCCGGACTGCGCTCGCTCGGCGCCGCGCTGCTGGTGGCGCTGTGGTCGTGGCGGCGCGGCATCGCGCTCTTCCGGGCCGACGGCACCACGCCGGGCGGACTGCTCGCCGGGCTGCTGTTCGCGGCCGAGTTCGGCTGCATCTTCGTCGGCCTGCAGTTCACCACCGCCTCGCGCATGGTGGTGTTCATCTACCTGGCGCCCTTCGTCGTCGCGCTGGGCATGCCCTTCATCGCCCGCCACGAGAAGCTCAAGCCGCTGCAGGTGCTCGGCCTGGCGGGCGCCTTCGGCGGCGTGGTCTGGGCCTTTGCCGAAGGCTTCGTGAAACCGGCGGCCGGTCCGCGCCAGTGGCTGGGCGATGCGCTGGGCATCGGCGCCGCCGTCCTTTGGGGCCTGACGACGCTGGTGCTGCGCGGCAGCCGGCTTTCGACCGCCGCGCCGGAGAAGACGCTGCTGTGGCAGCTGGCGGTGTCGGGGCTGCTGCTGACCGCCGCGGCACCGCTGGCCGGCGAGTCGTGGCCCGCGGTGCTGACGGCGAAGTCGCTGCTGCCGCTGGCCTTCCAGACCGTGATCGTCTCGTTCGTGAGCTACCTGGTCTGGTTCTGGCTGCTGCGCCACTACCCGGCGACGCAGGCGGCCAGCTTCACGCTGCTGACGCCGATCTTCGGCCTCTTCGCGGGGGCGTGGATCCTGTCGGAGCCGGTGACGGCGCGCCTGCTGGTGGCGCTGGCCACCGTGGCCGGCGGCATCGCGCTCGTGAACCGGCGCTAGGAGCCTAGGCGGAGGCCGGCTTCGGCTGCGCGAGCGTGGCCGCCAGTTCCTTGCGGTAGCGGTTGAGCTCCTGCACGCTGGCGAAGCTGCGTTCCATCAGCAGCGAGAGGTTGTGCAGGATGCGGTCGACGACCTTGCCTTCCCAGACGGTGTCGAACTGGATCTGCTTGTCCAGCCACTGCTCCAGCCAGGCCGGGTTGGGCAGACGGCTCTGGATGGTGTCGCGCGGGAACAGCTTGGTGTTCACGTGCAGGTTGGTCGGGTGCAGCGCCTGCGCGGTGCGGCGCGCGCTGGCCATCAGCACGCCCACCTTGGCGAAGGCGGCACGCGCCTCGTCGCCGAAGCGGCCGAGCGCACGCTTCATGTAGCGCAGGTAGGCGCCGCCGTGGCGCGCCTCGTCCTTGGCGAGCGTCTCGTAGATGGCCTTGATAACCGGCTCGGTGTGCCATTCGGCGGCCCGCCGGTACCAGTGGTTGAGGCGGATCTCGCCGCAGAAGTGCAGCATCAGCGTCTCGAGCGCCGGCGCGGGGTCGAACTCGAAGCGCACGGCGTGCAGTTCCTCTTCCGTCGGCACGAGGTCGGGGCGGAAGCGCTTGAGGTATTCCATCAGCACGAGGGCGTGCTTCTGCTCCTCGAAGAACCAGACGCTCATGAAGGCCGAGAAGTCGCTGTCCTCGCGGTTGTCGCGCAGGAACATCTCGGTCGCCGGCAGCGCCGCCCATTCGGTGATGGCGTTCATCTTCACCGTCTGGGCCTGCTCTTCGGAAAGCCGTTCGGCCTCGAAGCGCTCCCAGGGGATGTCGCGATCCATGCTCCAGCGCACCGCCTCGAGCTGCTTGAACAGTTCCGGATAAAGCATGACGACCCGCCTGGAAGGAGTCGCGGATTCTATGCGGCAGCCACCCCGGAAAGGGCGCGCAGGGCTTCGCGCAGGCGCTGCAATTCGGGGCCGACGTCCTCGATCGACGGGATCGGCAGCACGCCTTCGACGCGCCGCCGCACCAGCACCGGCACGTTGCCGCCGGCCCAGACTGCCACCCGCGGCGGCAGCTTGGCACGCAACTCGGTCAGCGCGTCGACGATCTGGTTCGGGTTCAGGCAGCCGGTGAAGCCCAGCGCCACCACGTCGGCGTTCACCGCCTCGGCCGCCAGCACCACGTTCCACAGCGGCGTCTGCACCCCCAGCGAGATGCAGCGGCAGCCGTCCTGGGCCAGCATGGCCTCGGCCATCAGCAGGCCCAGGCCGTGCGGTTCGCCCGGGAAGGTGGTCAGCACCACGCAGGGCGAAGCCGAGGGCGGCGCCTCGGGCAGCGCCGAGAGCGCCTGGTGCAGCACGCGCACCAGCGTCTCGGTGAACAGGTGCTCCTCGAAGATCTCCAGCTGGCCGCGCAGCCAGGCGTCGCCCACCGCGGTGGTGAGCGGCGACACCACCTCCACCACGAAGCGCTGCAGCCCCAGCCCGTAGAGCTGGCGCGCGAGCTCGGCGCGCAGGCCGGCGCGGTCGCGCGACCGCAGCAGGTCCAGCACGCGGCGCAGTTCCAGGTCGCGCCGCGGCACCGGGGCGCCGCGGCGCACCACGTCCACGGTCGATTCGGACAGCGTCTGCAGCTCGGCCAGCGACATCGGCACGATGCGGCCCGGGCGGTGGCCGGCGTCGAGCAGCTTCTTCACGAGGCGGAGCTTCTCGACCTGGTCGAGCGTGTAGGCTCGTTCGCCGAGGTCGTCTCGCGCGGGGGTCGGGAAGCCGTAACGCCGCTCCCAGACCCGCAAGGTGTCCTTGCTGAGGCCGGTGTCGCGCTCGACGGCCGCGATCGAGAGCGTGATGGGACCCGGAGGTAGACGGTCGTTCATGCCGGCAGGGTGGTTATGTCCAGGACAAACACTTTGACAGAGCACAACCTTGGCCTAATATACGCCACTGTCCATCATTTGCACAGGACAACCATGTTCGCTTTCCAGGTGATTCGAGCGGCAGCCGTGGCGGCCCTGCTGGCCGTCGGGGCCGTGGCGGCCCAGGCCGCGCCGGAGTGCCCGGCCCTGCTGAAGCAGACCCAGGCCCGGCTGCAGGACGAGAAGCCGGTCGACCTCTGCGGCTTCGCCGGCCGCGTGGTGCTGGTCGTCAACACCGCCAGCCAATGCGGCTTCACGCCGCAGTACAAGGAGCTCGAGGCGCTGTACGAGCGCTACCGCGAGCGCGGCCTCGTCGTGCTCGGCTTCCCGTCGAACGACTTCGGCAGCCAGGAGCCGGGCAGCAACGGCGAGATCGCCGAGTTCTGCGAGAACCAGTTCGCGGTGCGCTTCCCGATGTTCGTGAAATCGAATGTAAGTGCACGCTCGCGCGGAGAGATCAACCCGCTCTTCGCGGCGCTGACGTCCAAGACCGGCCAGGCGCCGAAGTGGAACTTCCACAAGTACCTGATCAGCCGCGACGGCCAATCGGTGCTGAGCCGGGATTCCGAAGTCGACCCGCTGGACAAGGCCTTCCTTCGCGACGTCGAGCGGCTGCTTGCGGCCAAGTAGACTCGTCAGTCATAATGGAGACTAATCGGTTCAAATCCGATTCGCCCTTCCGGGCGTACCACCCCGACAGGAACCCCATGCGCGCCGACGCCAACTTCACAAACCGGAAACCACAAAGTCGCTGGTCGCCGGAACTTTGGGCGCGGGGGCAGGTCGCAGTGAGCACGGTCCTTTCGTGGCGCCGCTCGCATGAGGGGCGGCGCACGGGGGATCCGACGGTTTTCCTGTTGTGCAGCCTCACAGCCCGTCTGTCCGCAATCTCTGAGCGCTTCTCCTCCTCCTCCCTCCCTCCCTCGTTCGCTCAGAGGCGCCGCACAACAGTCTTTCTTGCAGGGGGCGCCGCAATCGCCGGCGCCCCCGCCCGCATCCGGCGCCAGCACGCCGCGCAGGCCTGAGCGATGCGCCGCGTCGCCGTCATCGGGTCGGGCATCGCGGGGCTGGCCGCCGCGCGCGCGCTGTCGCCTGAAGCCCGGGTCACCCTCTTCGAATCCGAGCCCCGCTTCGGCGGCCACGCGAACACGCTCGACGTCACGCTCGAAGGCGTGACGCACGGCGTCGACACCGGCTTCCTGGTCTTCAACCGCCGTACCTACCCGAACCTGGTGCGCCTGTTCGAGGAACTGCAGGTGCCGGTGGCCGCCTCGGACATGTCGTTCTCGGTCCAGTGCCGCGCCAGCGGGCTGGAATGGAGCGGCAGCAACCTGGACAGCGTCTTCGCCCAGCGCCGCAACCTGCTGCGGCCGGCCTTCCTGGGCATGCTGGCGCAGATCCTGCGCTTCAACCGCCTGGCCACCGGCCTGGCCGAACGGGGCGCCGAAGCCGCGCTGGCCGAGCCGATCGGCGACTTCCTCGACTGCCACCGCTTCGGCCGCGCCTTCCGCGAGCAGTACCTGCTGCCGATGATCGGCTGCATCTGGTCCTGCCCCACCGGCCAGATGCTGCGCTTCCCGGTCGCCACGCTGATCCGCTTCTGCCACAACCACGGCCTGCTGCAGGTGAGCGACCGCCCTCAGTGGTACACGGTGGCCGGCGGCTCGCGCCAGTACGTGCAGCGCATCGTCGCCGGGCTGGCCGACGCCCGCGCCGCCACGCCGGCGCTCGAGGTGCGCCGCCTGCCGCCGGGCAGCGGCGCCGCCGGCGTGGTGGTGTCCACCGCCGCCGGCAGCGAACGCTTCGACGACGTCGTGCTGGCCTGCCACAGCGACCAGAGCCTGCGCCTGCTGGCCGACGCCGACGCCGACGAACGCGCGCTGCTCGGCGCCGTGCGCTACCAGCCGAACCGCGCCCTGCTGCACACCGACACCACGCTGCTGCCGCGCCGCCGCCGCGCCTGGGCGGCCTGGAACTACGAGCGCGCCGCCTCCGCCGCGCAGGAAGAGACGGGCGTCTGCCTGCACTACCTCATCAACCGGCTGCAGCCGCTGCCCTGGCAGCAGCCGGTGGTCGTCTCGCTGAACCCGGCGCGCGCGCCCGAACCTTCGCGCGTGCTGGCCGAGATCGACTACGCGCACCCGGTGTTCGACCTCGGCGCCATCGAGGCCCAGCGCCGGCTGCCGCAGATCCAGGGCCGTTCGCACGTGTGGTTCGCGGGCGCCTGGACCCGCTACGGCTTCCACGAGGACGGACTGGTCTCCGGCCTCGACGTCGCGACCGCGCTGCGCGAGCGCTGGCGCCTCACCGACAGCGCGGCGGCCTGAAATGAACCACCCCCTACGCGCTTCGCGCGCCCCCTCGAGGGGGCACCGCTGGCAGCCCGGCGAAGCCGGTCTGCAGCGGTCGCTGGAGGCCTTCGTGGTGCATCGGTCGCGTGTGGCTTCGGCCATGGGCAACTGAGATGACGGCCGCCCGCGCCAGCCTCGTCACCGGCACGGTGCACCACCGGCGGCTGCGGCCGGCCGCGCACGAGTTCGAGACCGGCACCTACTGCCTGCTGCTGCCGATGCGCAGCCTGCGTGCGCAGCCCGACCCGGCGCTCGTGCGCAACCGCTTCGGCTGGCTCTCGTTCCACGACCGCGACCACGGCGACGGCGGCCCCGACGCGCTGGCCTGGCTGGAAGCGCTGCTCGCCGCCGAAGGCGTGCAGGGCGCCGACGGCGAGATCTGGCTGCAGACCTACCCACGTGTGCTGGGCTACGTCTTCAAGCCCGTGAGTTTCTGGTACTGCCACCGCGCCGACGGCAGCCTGGCGGCGGTGGTGGCCGAGGTCAACAACACCTTCGGCGAACGGCACTGCTACCTGCTCGCCGGGCCGGGCGTCGCTTTCGGGCGCGAACTGCAGGCCGCCAAGGTCTTCCACGTCTCGCCGTTCTGCCGCGTGCAGGGGCGCTACCGCTTCCGCTTCGCGCGCACCGAGGACCGGCTGCTCGCGCGCGTCGACCACGACGACGACGAAGGCCCGCTGCTCGAAACGCGCATCGGCGGCCGCCTCGTCCCGCTGACGCCGGCCGCCGTGCGCGCCGCCTTCTTCGGCATGCCGCTGATGACGCTGGGCGTGATCGCGCGCATCCACTGGCACGCCTTGCGCTTGTGGATCAAGCGCGTGCCCTTCTTCCGCAAGCCTGCCCCGCCGCAGGCCTTCATCACCCGCTGACCCCCCACGGCGCATGAGCACCACCCTCACCACCGAGCGCTCCTTCACCCTGCCCTCCGGCGCGCCCGCCGCCGCGCGGGTGGTCTTCGGCCTGCTGCGCAACCTGGCCCACGGCACGCTGGACGTGCAGCTGCCCGACGGCTCGCTCGCGCGCTTCGGCAGCGGCGAAGCGCCGCGGGCGTCGATCCGCCTCGCCGACTGGCGCGTGTGCGCGGCGGCGTTGAAGAGCGGCGACATCGGCTTCGCCGAGTGCTTCATCGACGGCGGCTGGTCCAGCCCCGACCTGGCCGCGTTGCTGCGGGTCTTCACCGCCAACCGCGACGCCGTCGAGCGCGTGGTCTACGGCAGCCGCTGGGGCGCGCTGCTGCACCGCGTGCGCCACCTGCTCAACCGCAACACGCGCCGCGGCAGCCGCCGCAACATCCACGCCCACTACGACCTGGGCAACGCCTTCTACCGTCTCTGGCTGGACGAGACGATGAACTACTCCAGCGCCCTCTTCGAAGGCGACCTCGCGCGGCCTTCGGCCGACGCGCAGGGCGCCAAGATCCGGCGCGCGCTCGCCGAATCCGGCATCGGGCCCGGCCAGCGCCTGCTGGAGATCGGCTGCGGCTGGGGCGCGCTCGCCGAGACCGCGGCGCGCGAGCGCGGCGCGCACGTCACCGGCGTCACGCTCTCTTCGGAGCAGCTCGCCTTCGCGCGCGAACGGCTGGTGCGTGCTGGCCTCGCGCCGATGGCCGACCTGCGCCTGCAGGACTGGCGCGACATCGACGGCGGCCCTTTCGACGCCATCGTCTCCATCGAGATGTTCGAAGCCGTGGGCCGCGAGTACTGGGGCGCCTTCTTCGACGCCCTGCGCCGCCAGCTGAAGGCGGGCGGCCGCGCCTGCATCCAGACCATCACGATCCGCGACGACCTGTTCGAGCGCTACGTGAAGTCGACCGACTTCATCCAGCAGTACATCTTCCCGGGCGGCCTGCTGCCCAGCCCCGAGGCCTTCCGCGCCGAGGCGCGGCGCGCCGGCTTCGAGGTCGTCAACGAACTCGCCTTCGGCACCGACTACGCCGAGACGCTGCGCCGCTGGCGGCTGCGCTTCCTGGCCGAGCAGCAGCAGGTGCTGCGCCTGGGCTTCGACCAGCGCTTCCTGCGCATCTGGGAGTTCTACCTGGCCTACTGCGAAGCGGCCTTCGACACCGGCAACACCGACGTCGTGCAGTTCACGCTGCAGCGCGACTGATGCTGCAACGCCGCCGCCTGCTCGCCGCCGCGGCGCTGGCCTGCGCCGCCGGCGCCGCCCGCGCCCGCAGCGCGCCGCCCGAGGTGGTGGGCGCGCTCGCCGGCGCGCGCCTGGTCGGCAGCCACCGGCTGCGCTGGTTCGGGCTTTCGGTCTACGAGGCGCGGCTGTGGTCCAACGGCCCGCTGGCCGCGGCCGACTGGGCGGCACGGCCGCTGGCGCTGGAGATCGAGTACGCGCGCGCCTTCACCGGGCGCGCGATCGCCGAACGCTCGCTCGCCGAGATGCGGCGCCAGGGCCCGATCGCCGAGACCACCGCGGCGCGCTGGCTGGCCACGATGCAGGCGCTGTTCCCCGACGTCACCGAGGGCGACCGCCTCACCGGCCTGCACGAGCCCGACCAGGGCGCGCGCTTCTTCGCCAACGGCACGCCGCGCGGCGAGGTGCGCGAGCCCGAGTTCGCGCGCCGCTTCTTCGGCATCTGGCTTTCGGAAGCCGGCTCGCAGCCGGCGCTGCGGCGCGCCTTGCTGGGTCTCGGCGCATGAGCGCCGGCCCCGGCGTGCGGCCGCTGGACGGCGCGGCCTACGGCGCGCTCGGCCTGCCGCTGGCCTTCGTCGCGCTGCCGCTGTACGTGCAGCTGCCGCACCACTACGCCACCGCCTTCGGCGTGCCGCTGGCCACCCTGGGCACGCTGCTGCTGGCCGCGCGCGCGCTCGACGCCGTCGTCGACCCGCTGATCGGCCGCCAGGTCGACCGCTGGTTCGCGCGCTCGGCGCGCCGCGTGCTTGCCACCGCCGTGCCGGCCGCCGCGGTGATGGCGCTCGGCTTCGCGGGCCTGTTCTTCCCGCCGGTGCGCGAAGGCTCCGCGCTCGTCGTCACCTGCGCGCTGCTGCTGGTGGTCACCTACCTGGCCTACAGCCTGCTCTCGGTGCTGCACCAGAGCTGGGGCGCGCGCCTGGGCGGCGACGAGGCCATGCGCACCCGCGTCGTCGCCTGGCGCGAAGGCTTCGCGCTTGCCGGCGTGCTGGTCGCCAGCGTGCTGCCGTCGCTCGCCGGCTACGGCACCGCCGGCGTCGTGCTGGCGGTGGCGCTGGCGGCAGGCGTGGCGCTGCTGGCGCGCGCGCCGCGGCCGGAGGCGTCCGCGCAGCCGCCGGCGGCTTCGATGCGCACGCCGTTCGGCAACGCCGAGTTCCGCGGCCTGCTCGCGGTCTACCTGGTCAACGGCATCGCGAGCGCGGTGCCGGCCACGCTGGTGCTCTTCTTCGTGCGCGACCGCCTGCAGGCGCCGGCCTGGGAGCCGGTGTTCCTGGCCGCCTACTTCGCCGCCGGCGCGCTGTCGATGCCGCTGTGGGTGCGCGCCGTGCAGCGCCTGGGCCTCGCGCCCAGCTGGCTGGCGGCGATGGCGCTCGCCGTCGCCAGCTTCGCCTGGGCCGCGCTGCTGGGGCCGGGTGACCACCTGGCCTACGCCGCCGTCTGCGTGGCCAGCGGCTTCGCGCTCGGGGCCGATCTCTCGCTGCCCGGCGCGCTGCTGGCCGGCGTGATCCAGCGCGCCGGCCACGCCGGCCGGCTGGAAGGCGCCTACTTCGGCTGGTGGAACTGCGCCGGCAAGCTGAACCTGGCGCTCGCCGCCGGCCTGGCGCTGCCGCTGCTGCAATGGGCCGGCTACGAACCCGGCGCGCGCGACGCGCAGGCGCTGCACGCGCTGGCGCTGGCGTACTGCGCGCTGCCCTGCGCCCTGAAGGCCGCCGCCGCGGCGCTGCTGTGGCGGCGCGTGATCCGCCCGAACCCTGGAAGCCCCTCATGATCCGAAGAACCCTGTTCCTTGCCGCCGCCGCGCTGGTGGCCGGCTGCGCGGGCCCGGTGCCGGCCGACTACGCGGCCGAGAAACCGGTGCTCGACCTCAAGACCTACTTCAACGGCGAGCTCACCGCCCACGGCCTCTTCACCGACCGTTCCGGCAAGGTGGTGCGCCGCTTCACGGTGGCGATGACCGGCACCTGGAACGGCAACGAAGGCACGCTCGACGAGCGCTTCACCTACAGCGACGGCAAGACCGAGCGCCGCGTCTGGCGCCTGAAGGACGAAGGCAACGGACGCTGGACCGGCCGCGCCGACGACGTGGTGGGCACCGCCGAAGGCCAGTCGGCCGGCAACGCGCTCAACTGGCGCTACACGCTCAGGCTGCCGGTCGACGGCAAGGTCTACGAAGTCCAGTTCGACGACTGGCTCTGGCAGATGGATGATCGGGTCATGCTCAACCGCGCCGTGATGAGCAAGTTCGGCTTCCGCCTCGGCGAGGTCACCCTCGCCTTTCAAAAGCATTGAGATGCCCCTGAACCCCCGGATCGACTCGTGGAGCGGCCGCACCGCCTGGCTGGTGGGCGCCTCCAGCGGCATCGGCCGCGCCACCGCGGAGCGGCTGCACGCGCGCGGGGCGCGGGTGGTGGTCTCGGCGCGCAGCGCGCCGGCGCTCGACGAGTTCGTCGCTGCCCACGCCGGCAGCGATTCGATCGCGCTCGACGTCACCGACCGCGAGGCGATGCGCGACGCCGCCGCGCGCGTCGTCAGCGTGCACGGCCGGCTCGACATGGTCGTCTACTGCGCCGCCACCTATGCGCCGATGCGGGCCGAGGGCTTCGACCTCGAGGTCGCACTACGCCACCTGCAGGTCAACTACGTCGGCGCGCTGCACCTGCTGGACGCGGTGCTGCCGCAGCTGCGCCGCCAGCGCCGCGGCCACCTGAGCCTGATGGCCAGCGTGGCCGGCTACCGCGGGCTGCCGCAGTCGCTGGCCTACGGGCCCACGAAGGCGGCGCTCATCAACCTGGCCGAGACGCTGTACCTGGACCTGCAGCCGCTGGGGGTGGGCGTCTCGGTGGTCAACCCGGGTTTCGTCGACACCCCGCTCACCGCCGGCAACGAGTTCCGCATGCCCGCGCTGCTGACGCCCGAGCAGGCCGCGCGCGAGATCGTGCAGGGCTGGGAGCGCGGCGACTTCGAGATCCACTTCCCGAAGCGCTTCACGCTGTGGCTGAAGATGCTGCGCCACCTGGCCTACGGCCCCTACTTCGCCGCCGTGCGCCGGTCGACCGGCCTGTAGCGATGGCGCGCCACCCGGACGCCCGCGTCGAGCGCATCGCCGAACGCTTCGAGTCGTTCACGCGCGCCGACCTCGCTTCGCTGCACGAGCTCTACACCGACGACGCCTACTTCAAGGACCCCTTCAACGAGGTGCGCGGCACGGCCGCCATCCGCGCCGTCTTCGAGCACATGTTCGCCAGCCTCGACGGCCCGCGCTTCGTGGTGCGCGACCTCGTGGCCGAAGGCGACCAGTGTTTCGTCGGCTGGGACTTCCGGTTCCGCATGAAGCGCTTCGACCGCGCCGAGCAGTGCATCCGCGGCGCCAGCCACCTGAAGCTGGCCGCCGACGGCCGCATCGCCTGGCACCGCGACTACTGGGACGCGGCCGAGGAACTGTACGAGAAGCTGCCGCTCGTGGGCGGGTTGATGCGCTGGCTGAAACGCCGCGCCTCGAGCTGAGCTTCAGCCGCCGATGCGCGTCTCGGCGACGCGGCCGTTGCGCGGGTCGAGCTCGCAGTCGAAGCTGAAGTAGACCGTCGGCTCGCCCGGCCCCGGCTGGGCGCGGCCCTGGCCGCGCAACACCGCCTTCACGCCGCTCTCCTGGGCCAGGCTGCGCGTGGCGGGGTCGAACGAGATCTGCGTGACGCGCGGCCAGCGCTTCTTCAGCGCCGCTGCCGCACTGGACTCGCAGGCCGCGGGCGAGACGAAGCTGAGATCGGGCTCGATCGCCGGCTTCGCGGGCTTCGCCTCGCCGGCGGCGGGCGCGAGGTCGCGCATCACGAGGCCCACCGCGTCGGGCGAGCGCGGGTCGTAGCTGCAGCGGTAGTCGAAGCGGCGGCCGTCGCTGGCGGTCTTCCACTGGCCGCTGCCCAGCAGCAGCAGGCTGCCGTCGCCCGAAGGCGAAGGCTGCACCGCGGGCGCGCCGTTGAAGCGGATCTCGGCGGCCAGCTGGTCCTGGCGCGTGATGGACTGGCGCGCCGCGCGTTCGCAGGCGGCCGCCGCCTCGGCCGCGCCGCTGCCGCCGGCGGCGGGGCGGCTGGCGGCGGCGTCCTGCGCCGGCACGGCGGGCGCCAGCACCAGCAGGCCGGCGGCGGCGGCCAGGGCGCGGAAGGCGGGCATCAATGGGCGCATGTCGAGAGTGTCCACCGGCGCGGGCCGGCGATGTGTATCCGGTTGGTCAGCGCTGGCCCTCGGTCAGGGTGTCGAGCTGGAACTGCCCGCTCACGTCGACCAGCCAGATGTCCACGTAGCGCGCCCCGCCCAGCTTCGCCGGCGGCGGGAACGGCCCGGCGCGCCGCACCATCGCCACCACCCAGGGCGCCACCTCGTCGGCGGCGGGCTGGCGCAGCCCGGTGACGGCGGCCACCTTGCCGTCGGCCTCGGTGTCGGACTGCACCATCATCACCGGGTAGACGAGAGGCGGCAGCTTGCCCTTGAAGATGCGCTGCGGGTAGGCCGCGTAGAGGTGGCGCGCGGCGTCGACGCGGTAGGCCTCCTCGGTCGTCGCTTCGGAAGCCTTGGGGGTGGCGCTGGTGCGCGGCGCGGGCAGCTGCTCGAACTGCGCCTGCGCGGCACCGGCGGCCAGCCACACCGCCAGGCCCCAGGCCTTCAGCGCAGCCATCCCTTGCGCCGGAAGTAGATGAAGGGCGCGGCGACCGAAGCGACCATCAGCCCGAGCGCGAACGGGTAGCCCCAGGTCCATTCCAGCTCCGGGATCGCCTTGAAGTTCATGCCGTAGATGCTGGCGATCAGCGTCGGCGGCAGCAGCGCCACGCTGGCCACCGAGAAGATCTTGATGATCTTGTTCTGGTTGATGTTGATGAAGCCGACGGTGGCGTCCATCAGGAAGTTGATCTTGTCGAACAGGAACGCGGTGTGGCTGTCCAGGCTGTCGATGTCGCGCAGGATCTGGCGCGCTTCCTCGAACTGCTCGGCATTGAGCATGCGGCTGCGCATCATGAAGCTGAGCGCGCGCCGCGTGTCCATCACGTTGCGGCGGATGCGGCCGTTGAGGTCCTCCTCGCGCGCGATCGCGCCCAGCGCCTCGCCGGCGGCGCGGTCGTCGAGGTCGGGCTTGATGACGGTGGCACTGACCTGCTCCAGCTTGTCGTACACGCCTTCCAGCACGTCGGCCGAGTACTCGGCGTCGGCGTCGAACAGCTTGAGCAGCACGTCCTTCGCGTCCTCGATCAGCGCCGGGATGCGGCGCGCGCGCAGGCGCAGCAGGCGGAACACGGGCAGGTCCTCGGCATGGACCGAGAACAGCACGTTGCGGAACAGGATGAAGGCCACGCGCACGTTGCGCGCCGGCCGCGCGCCTTCGCCGGTGTCGCCGTCGATCAGGAAGTCGCTGCGGATGTGCAGCTCGCCGTTGTCCTCTTCGTAGAAGCGGGCCGATTCCTCGAGGTCGTCGTCGACGATGTCGGCCGGGATCGAGAGCCCGAAGCGCTGCTCGATCCAGGATTTCTCCTCCGCGGTGGGCGCCTCCAGGTCGACCCAGACCGGGCTCACGTGGGTGAGCGCCTCGGAGCTTTCGATCTCCTCCTGGAACAGCCGGCCGCTGGCCAGCGTGAAGACATTGAGCATGCGCGGGAAGCCGGGGCTTGAAAGGGCGGGCGGGAGGCTCTGCTTCGACCGTCTCGCCTTCGGCGGCTTGCCGCGGGCGGACGGTCACCGAGAGTGGGGACTGTCCAAGGCCGGTGCTCCTGGGGAATGTCGTGCGGTCATTATGGCATCGGCCCCCGCGCCGCCGTGGCCGGCGGCGGCCGCGATCGGCAGCCACAGCGTGACCGTGGTGCCGCGGCCGAGCGCGCTGGCCACCTCGACGCGGCCGCCCTGCAGCTCGACGATCTCCTTGACCAGGCTCATGCCCAGCCCGGTGCCCGGGATGTTGCCCGAGGGGTCGGCGCGGTAGAAGCGCTCGAACACGCGCGTGAGCTGCTCCGGGCTCATGCCGATGCCGCGGTCGGTGACGCGCAGCCCCACCGCCGGCTCGCCGCGCACTTCGCCCGACTGGGTGGTGACGATGATCGGCCCGCCCGCCGGCGAGTACTTCACCGCGTTGCTGAGCACGTTGGTGAGCGCGCGGTGCGTCTTCTCGGGGTCGACGAAGAGCACGCAGTCCGGGTGCGCGATGTCGATCTGCAGGTCGTGCCGGCCGTCGATGGCCAGCGGCCCGGCGGCCTGTGTGACCAGGCTGTCCAGCCGGCAGGGCTCGCGCTTGAGGTCCTTGCCCTGGCGCGCCTCGATGCGCGCCAGGTCGAGCAGCTCGTTGACCATGTTGATCAGCAGCGAGGCCTGGCGGTGGATCGTCTCCAGCATGTCGCGCCGCTTCTCGTCGGGCACGGTGCGGCGCAGCAGCAGCTCGGTGAAGCCGTAGACGCTGACCATCGGCGTGCGCAGCTCGTGCGCGGCGGTGGTCAGGAACTCGCTCTTCATGCGGTCGACCTCGGTCTCGCGCGTGATGTCGCGGAAGAAGAGGATGGCCTCGCCGTCGCCGTCGGCGTCGCGCGTGCGCCGCGCCATGCGCGCCAGCACGCGCCGTTCCGGCAGCACCACCTGCACCAGGTCGGGCCCGCCCTCGGCGGCGCCTTCGACCAGCGCGGCCTCCACCGGCGGGTAGGGCTGCGACGGGTCGCACAGGGTGTGGAAGGCGCGGTCGAAGCCGGCCAGCGTGAGCGCCTCGTCGCCGTCCAGCGGGTCCAGCCCGGTCATGGCCTGGAAGGCGTGGTTGCAGTAGACGAGCCGGCCCTCGCGGTCGAAGACGACGAAGCCGTCGGGGCTGAGGTCGAACACCGCGTTCAGGCGCGCGCTGCGCTCGGCGATCGCCATCCGCGCGCGCTCGCGCTCGGTGACGTCGTTGAGCACGCCCACGTAGTGGCGCACGCGGCCGCCGTCCTCGTCGACCGGCGAGATCGAGAGCTCGTTGAAGAAGAGCGTGCCGTCCTTGCGGTAGTTGCGCAGCACGACCTGCGCCGAGCGGCCCTCGCGCACGGCGGCGCGCAGCTGGTCGATCTCGGGCTGCGCGGTGTCCTCGCGCTGCAGGAAGGCGCAGTTGCGGCCGATCGCCTCGCCCGGCTCGTAGCCGGTGATGCGGTAGAAGGCCGGGTTGGCGTAGAAGACCGGGCTGCCGGGCAGCGACATGTCGCTGATGACGACGCCGTTGGTGGTGCACTCGAGCGCGCGGCTGTACAGGTTGAGCATCGCGAAGCCCATGCGCTGCTCGGTGACGTCGCGCACCACGGCGGCGTAGCGCACGCCCTCGGGCGTCTCGGTGCGCGAGAGCGACAGCTCGGCCGGGAACCCGGTGCCGTCGTGGCGGCGCGCGTTCATCTCGAAGCGCGCCACGTGGGTGTTGCTGGCGCGCATGAACAGGCCTGCCAGCGTGCGCGACTCGGCTTCTCCGGGCGTGAGGCCGGGCACCAGCTCGTCGATGCGGCGGCCGATCGCCTGCTCCGGCGGCAGCCCGAACACGCTGGCCAGGCTGGGGTTGGCCGACTGCACGCGGCCGGTGCCGTCCAGGCCCAGGATCACGTCGGGCACCGCGTTGAGCATCGCGTGCGTGCGCGCCTCGGCGGCGCGCAGCGCGTCCATGCGCTCGCGCAGCTGCGCCGAGGCGTCGTTGAGCGCGTTCGTGAGCTCGGCGACCTCGCGGCTGCCGGCGCGCTGCTCCAGCCGCGCCCCCGCCTGGCGGCCGATCTCGGCCGAGAAGCGCGCCAGCCGGCCGAGCGGCGCGAGCGCGCGCAGCAGGAAGGTGTAGACCGCGAAGATGGTCACCAGCCCGCCGAAAGCCAGCGTCAGCACCGCGTCGTAGCGCAGCGAGCCCAGCGGCGCGCGTTCGTCCTCCAGGCTGTAGGTGACGCCGAAGCTGCCCAGCCGCCCGGCGGCGGACCAGGCCTGGACGGCGTCCTGCTCGTCGACCACCAGCCGGCGCGGCAGCCGGCTGCCCGAGGTGGCCAGGGGCGTGTCGCGCGGCGCCAGCTGCGAGACCACGCGGCCTTCGGCCATGCGGTGCAGCGCCAGCAGCGGCGTACCGTCGGCGCCCATGATGTCGATGCGCAGCACGCCGCGCAGGCCGGCGATGTCGCGCACCGCCGTCTCCAGTGCCGCGGTGTCGCCCGCCTCCAGCGCCAGCAGGCCGGCGTTGGCGGCGGCGCGCGCCACCGAGCTCGCCCAGCGCTGGCTGCTGGCGAACGCGGCGTCGTCCAGGCGCGCGGTGGAGACGGTGTACAGCAGCACCGTCGTGAGCGCGGTGATGCCGGCCAGCAGCAGCAGCAGCTGGTGGCGCAGCCGCTGCGGCCACCAGCGCGGAACGGCAGGGTTCACGCGGTCTCCAGCAGCCGCTCGATGGTCTCGATCAGCTGCAGCGGGCTGAACGGCTTGACCAGGTATTCGTCGGCGCCGGCGGCCTGGCCGGCCTCGCGGTCGCGCGCCTGGCCGCGGGCGGTGAGCAGCACGATCTTCATGCCCCGGGTGGCCGGGTCGGCCTTCAGGCGCTGGCAGACCTGCAGGCCGTCCAGCTCGCCGGGCATCATCACGTCCAGCAGCACCAGGTCGGGGTGTACGGCCTGGGCCATGCGCAGGCCGAAGGCGCCGTCGCTGGCCTCGTGGATCTCGTAGGCCTCGAACTCCAGCGTCATGCGGATCAGCTTGCGGATGTCGGCCTGGTCTTCGACGATGAGGACGCGCTTCATGGTGGGTTCCTTCCCGGGTTCCGGTCGGTTCAGTGTTCGGCGCCGCGGCGGTTGCGCGCGCGGGCCATCAGGGCGGCGAGGTCGCGCGCGTACTGCTGCGCCTGCGCGATGTCCAGCTCGTGGTTGTCGGCGCGCGCCGGCGCGCCCGTGGGCAGGTCGATGAGGAACAGGCGCACGCCGTCCTCGTCTTCCTCGCGCAGCTGGCCGCCGTGCAGCGAGACGATGTGCTGGCACAGCTTCAGGCCGATCTGGTCGCGCGCGGCCAGGCGCGGCGCGCCCTTGCGGCCGCTTTTGGTCATCTCGATGTCGTTGGCGCCGGCGCGCAGCGCGAACACGCCGCTGTCGCGGAAGACGATGAGCGCGCGCGGGCCGAGCTGGCGGTGCTCGATCTCCAGCGTGGCGCCGTGGCGTGCGCTGCGCAGCGCGCCTTCCAGGCATTCCAGGAACACGCGCCGCAACCAGTGTTCGCTGCCGTACAGCGTGGCCAGGCTGGCGGCCTCGACCTGGGCGCGGAAGCGCACCTTGACGCCGCGGTCCATGGCCATCGGCTCGACCTCGCCCCACACCTGCTGCAGCAGCGGCCACAGCTCGATGCGGTCGCTGGCGAAGAGCGCGCCGCTGCCCCACAGCTCGGCCAGGTCGACCAGCTTGTCCAGCACGCGCAGCAGCTCGCCGACCTGGTCGACGAGCGCGGCCGTCGGGTGGGCGTCGTCGGGCGCGCGCGCCACCTCGAGCGCGCGGCCGGCCGCCTTCAGCGGGTCGCGCAGGTCGGAGCGGATCACCTGCATCAGGTTGTCGAAGGCGCTGCCGTCGCCGGCTTCGGTGCCGATGAGCACGAAGGCGTCGTCGCGCGCCAGCCCGGGCAGCACGCGGCAGGCCAGCGACTGGGTGCCGTTCTCGCTGCCGGGGTGGCTGGCGACCGCGTTGACGACACGCGGCGCCTGCCCGGCCACGGTGGCCGCGACCGCGCGCGCCAGGTCGGGGTCGTAGACCTTGCGCCCGGGTGCCAGCCCGGTGCGTGCCGAAGCGTTGCCGTTGGCGTAGCGCACGACGCCGTCGCGCTGGACCCAGAGCAGTCCGGACTTCAGGTTTTCGAGGAGTTCGGCAAGCGAGCTGTGCATGGCGTTTGTTCCTTGAAGCCAGTTTGCATCTTTATCACTTTTGACGCTGTGAAGTCTTGCCGATTTATCACTTCGGGTGTTTCCTTCGAAGCAGCGGCGCGCCGAGGCCTGGGCGCCGGTCGAAGTGATATAGGTGATAAGCCCGCCGATGCGGCCGGCGGCGCCGGCTCTCAGGCCGCGGCGGACAGGCGTTCGAGGGCCGCGCGCAGCGGCGCCCAGGCCGCCAGCGCGCGCGCGGCGGCGCCTTCGGCGGCCAGCGCCTCGAGCGCCACCGCCTGCCGGCTCTCCGGCTCGTGGCCGAGCGTGAGCAGCACGGTCTTCAGGCTGTGCGCCAGCCGGCGCAGCGCGGGCAGGTCGGGCGCGGCCGCGGCGGCGTCGCCGCGCGCGCGGTCGACGCCGAACTGCTGCCGGCAGCTGGCCCGGTAGGCCTCGAACAGCGCGCGGTCGCCGCCGAAGTGGCGCTGCACCACGTCGTCGTCGGTCGCCGGCGCGGGCGCCGCTGCCGCCGCGGGCGTGGCGGCGGCGGGATCGAGCGCGCGCTGCACGCAGTCGACCAGCGCGGCCAGCGAGACCGGCTTGGCCAGCACCTCGTCGACGCCCATCGCCTCCAGCTGGGCGCGGCGGGCGGCCGAGATGCCGGCGCTGAAGGCCACCAGCCGCGCGCCGGCGCGGCGCGCGGGGTCGGCCACCAGCGACTGCAGCAGCGCGGTGCCGCTGCCGTCCGGGAGCATCAGGTCGGAGAGCACCAGCCGGGCCGGTGCCGCGGCGAGCGCGGCGTCGGCCTCGGCCAGCGTGGCCGCCTGCACGAGGGCGATGCCGGGCAGGTCTTCGAGCGCGATCTCGACGAAGCGGCGGATCGAGGCGTCGTCCTCGACCAGCAGCACGCGCGCCGGCGCGTTCATCTCGCTGCGAGCGCGGCCTTCAGCAGCGGCGGCAGCGCCGTCACGAGCGCCGGCTTGTGCACCACGGGCACGCCTTCGAGCGCGAACGCGTAGGGCGCGCGCTGCTGCTCGTCGAGCGAGGTGACGACGATCAGCCGGCTGGCGCTGAACTGCGGGTGCGAACGCAGGCTGGTGATGAGCGTGGCGCCGTCGATGCCGGGCAGCAGGATGTCGACGATCAGCACGTCGGGCTGCAGCCGGCCGGCCAGCGCGAGGCCGGCGATGCCGTCGTCGGCCACGTGCAGCTCCACGCCGGGGAACGACTGCCGCATCAGCAGCGTCACCAGGTTCTGGAAATGCGCCGAGTCCTCGATCAGCAGCACGCGCTGCACCCGTG
>CAYVXO010000111.1:0-19947 GCA_964454485.1 uncultured Rubrivivax sp. | reverse complement strand
CCGAATCCATCGCGAGCATAGATGAAATCATCACGCAGGCTGGCGTCGCCGGCCGGT
Source organism: uncultured Rubrivivax sp. (assembly GCA_964454485.1). Classification (GTDB taxonomy): domain Bacteria; phylum Pseudomonadota; class Gammaproteobacteria; order Burkholderiales; family Burkholderiaceae_C; genus Rubrivivax. The sequence goes on along the minus strand of CAYVXO010000111.1, from coordinate 19,890 downwards.
TCGCCGTAGCGCAGCCAGCCGGCGGCCGCGTCGCCGGCGGTGGCGCGGCGCAACGCGCGGCGCAGCAGCGGCGCGTCGAGCCAGTCCTCGGGCAGCGTGCCCATGCCCGGCGCGGGCCGCCCGCCCTGGGCCTGGAACATGCTGCGGATGAGCGCGGTGGCGTCCACCGGCGCGGCCATCGGCGCGAGCGCGGGCCCGGCACGCAGCGGCTCGCGCGCCGCCGCGGCCGGCGCCGCGCGCACGAAGAAGCCGCGCTGCGGCCGCGCTTCCACCAGGCCCTGCGCCTGCAGCAGGTCGTAGGCGCCGACCACGGTGGACGGGCTCACCTGGTGGCGGCGCGCGCAGTCGCGCACCGAAGGCAGCCGGGTGCCCGGCGCCAGCAGGCGCTGGCCGATGCGCTCGGCGAAGCGCCCCGCCAGCTGGGCCGCGAGCGGCGTGCCGGCGTCGCGCGCGAGGCCGCTTTCGGGAGGCAGGGCCGCCGACTGTGTGGTCGTCATGAGCAGTACACCTGGGATCTCTGTGCTGGAAAGTGTACTGCCGCTGTACTGGCCGCGGCCGCTAGACTGCGCCCCATGACGAACCCTGCCCGCCGCGGCATGCTCTTCGGGGCCCTCGGCGTCGCCATCTTCGCGATGACGCTGCCGATGACGCGCCTGGCCGTCGGCGACGCCTCGGCGCCGGAACTGCCGCCCGCCTTCGTGACCGCGGGCCGCGCGGCCATCGCCGGCCTGCTGAGCGTGGCCTGGCTGCTGGCGGTGCGCGCGCCGCTGCCCGCGCGGCGCCACTGGCGCGCGCTGGCGGTGAGCGCGGCCGGCACGGTGATCGGCTTTCCGCTCTTCCTTTCGCTCGCGCTGCGCCGGGTGGACGCGATGCACGCCGCCGTCATCACCGGCGTGCTGCCGCTGGCCACCGCGGTGGCGGGCGCCTTCGCGCTGCGCCAGCGCCCTTCGGCCGGCTTCTGGGCCTGCGCGGTGGGCGGCTGCGCGCTCGTGCTGGCCTTCGCGGCCTGGGCCGGCAGCGGCACGCTCGGCACCGCCGACGGCCTGCTGCTGCTGGCCGTGATCTCGGCGTCGATCGCCTACGTTGCGGGCGCGCAGGTGGCCAGCGTGCTGCCGGCCGAGCAGGTGATCTGCTGGGTGCTGGTGATCGCGCTGCCCTTCTCGCTGCCGGCGGCGCTGGCGCTGTGGCCCGCGCAGCCGGCACGCTGGGCTTCGTGGGGCGGCTTCGCCTACGTGAGCCTGTTCTCGATGTGGATCGGCTTCTTTGCCTGGTACCGCGGCCTGGCCATGGGCGGCGTCGTGCGCGTGAGCCAGGTGCAGCTGCTGCAACCCTTTCTTTCGCTGCTGTTCGCCGTGCCCATCCTCGGCGAGCGGCTCGAACCCGTGACGGTGGGCTTCGCGCTCGCCGTCATCGCCGTCGTCTTCCTGGGGCGCCGCATGCCGGTGTCGACGCCCCGCCTTGCTGGAGCCTTGAAGACATGAACTGGACCCTGGCCGGCCGCGCCGAGCGGCTCAACCCCTCGACCATCCGCGAGATCCTGAAGGTCACCGAAAGGCCCGGGATCATTTCGCTCGCCGGCGGCCTGCCGGCGGCCGAGACCTTCCCGGTCGAGGCGATGGCCGAGGCCACCGCCCGCGTGCTGCGCGACAACCCGCGCGAGGCACTGCAGTACGCCGCCAGCGAAGGCTACGCGCCGCTGCGCGAGTGGGTGGCGGCCGAGATGGCGCAGCACGGGCTGGCGGTGGACGCCTCGCAGGTGCTCATCACCACCGGCTCGCAGCAGGGGCTGGACCTGGCGGGCAAGGTGCTCATCGACCCCGGCAGCCGGGTGGCGGTGGAGTCGCCCACCTACCTGGGCGCGCTGCAGGCCTTCAACCCCTACCAGCCCGAGTTCGTGGCGGTGGAAGGCGACGACGAAGGCCCGCTGCCCAGTGCGCTGGAAGCGGCGCGCGGTTCGCGCTTCCTGTACCTGCTGCCCAACTTCCAGAACCCGAGCGGGCGCTGCCTGTCGGCTTCGCGCCGGGTGGCGCTGGCCGAGCGCATGCTGGCCCTGGGCCTGCCGCTGGTGGAAGACAACCCGTATGGCGACCTCTGGTTCGACCAGCCGCCGCCGCCGCCGGTTTCTTCCCGCATGGGCGAGCGCGCGCTCTACCTGGGCAGCTTCAGCAAGGTGCTGGCGCCGGGCCTGCGCCTGGGCTACGTGGTGGCGCCGAAGGCGCTGTACCCCAAGCTGCTGCAGGCCAAGCAGGCGGCCGACCTGCACACGCCGGGCTTCAACCAGCGCGTGGTGCACGAGATCGTCAAGGACGGCTTCCTGCTCCAGCACGTGCCCACCATCCGCGCGCGCTACAAGGCGCAGCGCGACGCCATGCGCGCGGCGCTGGAACGCCACATGCCGGCCGGCACGCGCTGGAACGTGCCGGTGGGCGGCATGTTCTTCTGGGTCGAGCTGCCCGCGGGCCTGGACGCCACCGCGCTGCTGCCCAAGGCAGTGGACGCCGGCGTGGCCTACGTGCCGGGCGCGCCCTTCTTTGCCGGCCACGAAGCGCAGCACGCGAACACGCTGCGGCTGTCGTTCGTGACGGTGGCGCCGGATCGCATCGAGACCGGCATCGCGGCGCTGGCGCGCGTGCTGAAGGCGGCGCAGCCGTGAAGCGCCGCTTCCACCAGGTCGACGTCTTCAGCGCGGTGGCGCTGAAGGGCAACCCGCTGGCCGTGGTGCATGCCGCCGAAGGGCTGGACGACACGACGATGGCCGCCTTCGCGCGCTGGACCAACCTCTCGGAAACCACCTTCCTGCTGCCGCCCACCGACCCCGGGGCCGACTACCGCGTGCGCATCTGGACGCCCGGCGGCGAACTGCCCTTCGCTGGCCACCCCACGCTGGGCAGCTGCTGGGCCTGGCTGGCCGCCGGCGGCCGGCCGCGCGACGAGGGCGTCGTCGTGCAGCAGTGCGGCGTGGGCCTGGTGCGCGTGCGCCGCCAGGGCGCGCGGCTGGCCTTCGCGGCGCCGCCGCTGCGCCGCACCGGGCCGCTGGAACCCGAGGTGCTGGCACGCGCCTGCGCCGCGCTGCGCGTGAGCGCGGCCGAGGTGCTGCATCATCAGTGGGTGGACAACGGACCCGGATGGTGTGCGGTGATGCTGGGATCGGCGGCACAGGTGCTGGCGCTCAGGCCCGACTTCGCGGCGATGGGCGACCTCAAGCTGGGTGTGGTGGCGCCGCAGGCCGCCGGCCACGACGCCGCCTTCGAGGTGCGCGCCTTCGTGCCCACGCTGGCGGTGGCCGAGGACCCGGTCACCGGCAGCCTGAACGCGAGCCTGGCGCAGTGGCTCGTCGGCGCCGGGCTGGCGCCGCGCCGCTACGTGGCCGCGCAGGGCACCGCCCTCGGCCGCGCCGGCCGCGTGCACGTGCAGGCCGAGGGCGACGACATCTGGATCGGCGGCGACGTGGTGGCCTGCGTCGAAGGCGAGGTGTCGATTTGAGCGCGACGCAGGTCGACCACCTCGTCGTCGCGGCGCGCACGCTGGAAGAAGGCGCCGCCTGGTGCGAAGCCACCCTGGGCGTGCCGCCGGGCCCCGGCGGCAAGCACCCGCTGATGAGCACGCACAACCGGCTGCTGAAGATCTCCAGCGAGCGCTTTCCGGACAGCTTCCTGGAGATCATCGCCATCGACCCCGAAGCGCCGCCGCCGGGCCGCGTGCGCTGGTTCGGGCTCGACGAGATCGATCTCTCGGCCGGACCGCGCCTGATCCACATGGTCGCCCGCTCGACCATGCTGGACATGCACCGCTGGGGCCTCATCAACGTCGGCCTGCAGCCGGGCACCACGCTGGCCGCGAGCCGCGAGACGCCGGCCGGCACGCTGTCGTGGCAGATCGTGGTGCGCGAAGACGGCCGACTGCTCTGCAGCGGCGCGCTGCCCACGCTCATCCAGTGGAGCGGCCGCCACCCGACCGCGGCGATGCCGGATTCCGGCGTCGCGCTCGAATCGCTGGCGCTCGCCGGGGTGGGCGAACGCGCGCGCGACGTGCTGCGGCTCGTGCGCGTCGGCGTCACCGCCGCACCCGGCGTGCCGATCACCGCGCAGTTGCGTACACCCAAGGGCCTGGTCACGCTGGAGTCCGCCGCCCCATGACGACCGAAGAGCTGTTCCGCGAAGACGCGCTGCTGGCCGAATGCGAAGCCACCGTGGTCGGCCACACCGCCGAAGGCCTGCTGCTGGACCGCACCGTGTTCTACCCGCAGGGCGGCGGCCAGGCCGGCGACAGCGGCGAGCTGCTGGCGGCCGACGGCACGCGCGTGGGGGTCGCCGACACGCGCAAGTCCAAGGAAGTGCCGGGTGCCATCGCCCATGTGCTGGCACCCGACGCGGTGGTCCCGGCGGTCGGCACGCGCGTGACGGCGCGCATCGACATGGACAAGCGCGGCGCCCACATGCGCTTCCACACCGCGACGCACCTGCTGTGCGCGCTGGTGCCGCACCCGGTGGACGGCTGCAGCATCACGGCCGGCTACGCGCGGCTGGACTTCCACATGACCGACCCGCTGGACAAGGAAGCGCTCACCGCCGGCATCGCCCGCCTGGTGGCCGAGGCGCACCCGGTGCGCCACCGCTGGATCAGCGAAGCCGAGCTCGACGCCAACCCGCAGCTGGTGCGCAGCATGAGCGTGCAGCCGCCGCGCGGCCAGGGCCGCATCCGCGTGATGGAGATCGAGGGCGTGGACCTGCAGCCCTGCGGCGGCACGCACGTGTCGAACACGGCCGAGATCGGCCACGTGGTCGTCACGAAGATCGAAAAGAAGTCGGCCCAGACCCGAAGGGTCGTGCTCGGCTTCGCGAGCTGAAATGCAAAGGGCCGCCGAGGCGGCCCTTCACTGAAGCGCCGAGGCGCTCAGTTCGCCGAGTACTTTTCGGCGCGGAAGTCGTCGTGGCAGGCCTTGCAGGCCGGGCCCACGCCGCCGACCGCGGCCTTGATGTTGTCCAGGTTGCCGGTCTTGGCGGCGACCTCGAGCTTCACCACTTCGGCCTGCATCTTCTCGGCGGCGGCCTTGAACTTGGCGTTCTGGCTCCAGATCTCGGGCTTGGCGCGGTTGGGCATGCCCTTGTCGGTGCCCTCGCCGAAAGCGACGAAGGGCAGCTTGCTCATCATCAGCACGATCTCGGCGTTCTCCTGCGCCGCCTTGGCGTCGAACGGGGCCTTGCCCTGCGCCATGGCGCCGATGCGGCCGAGGTGGTTGGCCATCACCGTGAGCGCGCTCTGGCGGTACTTGATGGCGTCCTCGGGCTTCTGCCATTGGGCGGCGGCGGGCAGCGAGACAACCAGGCCCGCGGCAGCGGCCGCGGCGAGAAGCAGACGTTTCATGCGTGATCTCCGAAGGAAGGCTTGTGAGGAGGTGGATCAGCCCGGCTGTTCGCCGAGGTCGCAAAGTGTACGGAGCCGGCATGGAACGCATTCCAGCGCTAGGGTAATTCCCGAGCGGCAGCGGTGGCCCCGCTTCGCGGTATGGTTGCGCCTCGCGGCAACGGCCGCCCCTCAGCACTTCAAGATGCCTGCGAACGACCCTTCGAACGGCACCCTCCAGCCGGTGCGCGTCTGGGACCTGCCGACCCGCCTGTTCCACTGGCTGCTGGCACTGGTGGTCATCTCTGCCGTGGTGAGCGGCCACCTCGACGCGATGGAATGGCACGTGCGCTTCGGCCTCGTGGCCTGCGGGCTGCTGATCTTCCGCATCGTCTGGGGCTTCGTCGGCGGCCGCTGGTCGCGCTTTTCCAGCTTCGCCTACGGCCCGGCCACCGTGAAGCGCTACCTGCGCGGCGAGTCGCGCCCGCAGGAGCACCTCGATGTAGGCCACAACCCGCTGGGCGCGTTCTCGGTCTTCGCGCTGCTGGCGCTGCTGGTGGTGCAGGTCGCCACCGGCCTGGTGGCCGACGACGAGGTGGCCACCACCGGCCCGCTGAACAGGTTCGTCGCCAACGCCACCGCGCAGAAGGCGACCGCCTGGCACCACGAGGTCGGGCAGTGGCTGCTGATCCTGCTGGTGGTTCTGCACGTGGGCGCCATCGTCTTCTACAAGGTGAAGAAGCAGCAGAACCTGGTGCCGCCGATGCTGAACGGCGACAAGCTGCTGCCGCCCGGCACGCCGCCTTCGGCCGACGGGCTGGCCAGCCGCGTGCTGGCGCTGGCGCTGTTCCTCGCCGCCTTCGGCGTCGTCGGCTGGATCTGGAAGCTGGGCACCTGACGCCACCCAGTGGACGACACCCCCGAGATCCGGATCGTCGACGCCGACAGCGCGGCGCTGCTGGAATCGGCGCGCGCGATCATCCGCGAATACGCCGCCGGGCTGGGCGTGGACCTGTCGTTCCAGGACTTCGAAGGCGAGATGGCCGGCCTGCCGGGTGAATACGGGCCGCCCGCCGGCGCCCTGCTGCTGGCCTTCGTCGACGGCCAGCTCGCCGGCTGCGGCGCGATGCGCGCGCTCGCCGACGTCGACTACGCCAACGCCTGCGAGATGAAGCGGCTGTACGTGCGGCCGGCGTTCCGCGGCTTCGGCATCGGCCGCCTGCTGGCGCAGCGGCTGCTGGAGCGCGCGCGCGAGGCCGGCTACGCCAACATGCTGCTGGACACGCTGGACGACATGGAGTCGGCGCGCGGCCTCTACGAGGCGCTGGGGTTCGAGGAGATCCCGCCCTACTACTACAACCCGATCGCCGGCGCGCACTACCTGCGCGCCGACCTGAACGACATCAGCACCCGCTGGTAGGAGACCCGCTTCTTGAGCGCCACCGTCATCGAACTCGCCGCCGGCCCCCTGCGCCTGGCCCTGCGCCCCGACCTGGGCGCGTCCATCGCCGGCCTCTGGCGCGAAGGGCTGCCGGTGCTGCGCAGCACCGAGCCCGGGGAGCTGGAGAGCGCGCGCGCCTCCGGCTGCTACCCGCTGGTGCCCTACTCCAACCGGTTGGGCTACCGGCGCTTCCGCTGGCAGGGCCACGACTACACCACGGCGCCCAACTTCGATCCCGGCAACCCGCATTCGGTGCACGGCGTGGCCTGGCAACGCGCCTGGGACGTGGTCTCGGCGAGCGCGAGCGAAGCCGAGCTGCGCTACCGCCACGAGCCCGACGCCCACTGGCCCTTCGCCTTCGAGGTGACGCAGCGCTTCGTGCTCGGCGCCGGCGCGCTCGAAGCGCACCTGGTCTTCGCCAACCTGGCGCCGCTGGCGCAGCCGGTGGGGCTGGGCTGGCACCCGTATTTCCCGAAGCGGCCGCGCAGCCGGCTGCACATCGAGCTCACCGACCGCTGGGAGTCCGACGCCAGCGGCCTGCCCACGCGCAAGGTGCCGCAGCCGGGCATCGACGGCGACGTCTCGCACCTCGCCTTCGACCACTGCTTCGAAGGCTGGCGCGGCGCGGCGCGCATCCGCGACGAGAAGCTCTCGCTGAAGCTGACCTCGTCGCTGCCCTACCTGGTGGTCTACACGCCCGACACCAAGCCCATCTATTGCGTCGAGCCGGTCAGCCACGTCAGCAACGCCATCCACATGGCCGACCCGGCGGCACACGGCCTGCGCACCGTGCAGCCCGGCGAACGCTGCGACGGCTGGATGAAGCTCGAGGTGGCGGGCGTGTGAGCGTCGCACCGGAGATCAGCGCGCTGCCGCTCGCGCCCTGCGGGCTCGGCGAGTCGCCGTTCTGGTGGCCCGAGCAGGGTGCGCTGTACTGGGTCGACATCCCCGGCCGCGCGCTGCACCGCTGGCAGGCCGCCGGCGCACGCCACGACGCCTGGCCTTTCGACTGCGAGATCGGCTGCTGCGCCCCGCTGCCCGGCGGCCACCTGCTGCTGGCGCTGCGCAGCGGGCTCGAGCGCTTCGACCCCGCGAGCGGCCGGCGCACGGCGCTCGCCGCCGCGCCCTACGACCCGAAGGACCAGCGCTTCAACGACGGCAAGGCCGACCCGCAGGGGCGGCTGTGGGTGGGCACGATCTGCGACCCGCGCGAGCCGCCGCGGGCCGCGCTGTGGCGCTGGCAGCGCGGCCGGCTCGACCGCGTGGCCGGCGACATCAGCGCCAGCAACGGGCTCGCCTGGAGCCCCGACGGCCGCACGATGTACTGGGCCGACACCTACACGCACCGCGTGTTCGCGTTCGACTTCGACGCCGACGAGGGCAGCCTCTCGCGCCGGCGCCTCTTCCTCGAGTTCCCGCGGCGCGCACCCGGCCAGCCGCTGCAGGACTATGGCGGCCGGCCCGACGGCGCGGCGGTCGACGCCGAAGGCTGCTACTGGCTGGCGATGTTCGAGGGCCAGCGCCTGCTGCGCTTCTCCCCCGCCGGCGAGTTGCTGCTCGAAGTGCCGCTGCCGGTGCGCTGCCCCACGATGCCCTGCTTCGGCGGGCCCGACCTGCGCACGCTGTACGTGACCACCGCGCGCGAGAAGCGTCCGGCCGAAGAACTGGCGGCGCAGCCGCTGGCCGGCGGCGTGCTCTCGATGCGCGTCGAGGTGCCGGGCCTGCCGGTGCACTTCGCCCACGGCTGACGATGGAGCCCGCCGCGCTCGAACGTGCTGCGCTGCTGGCGCGCCTGGGCGAGGCGCGCGAATGGGACCTGGCCGTCGTCGGCGGCGGCGCCACCGGGCTGGGCGTGGCGCTGGACGCGGCGGCCCGCGGCTTTGCGGTCGTGCTGGTCGAGTCGCACGACTTCGCCGAAGGCACCAGCTCGCGCGCCACCAAGCTCGTGCACGGCGGCGTGCGCTACCTGGCGCAGGGCAACGTGGGGCTGGTGCGCGAGGCGCTGCACGAACGCGCCGCGGTGCTGGCCAACGCGCCGCACGTGGCACAGCCGCTGCCCTTCGTGATGCCCGGCTACCGCTGGTGGGAACGCGCCTTCTACGGCAGCGGCCTCAAGGCCTACGACCTGCTCGCCGGCCGGCGCGGGCTGGGTGCCACCGAGTTCCTCTCCAGCGCGCGCGTGCAGGCGCTGCTGCCCGGCGTGCGGCGCGCCGGGCTTTCCGGCGGCGTGCGCTACTGGGACGGCCAGTTCGACGACGCGCGGCTGGCGGTGCTGCTGGCGCGCACGGCGGCCGCGCGGGGCGCGCTCGTCGTCAACCACGTCGAGGCGGTCGACCTGCTGCGCGAGGCCGGCCGCGTCAAGGGCCTCGTCGTGCGCGACCGCGAGAGCGGCCGCGAATGGCGCCTGCGCGCGCGCTGCGTGGTCAACGCCGCCGGCGTGTGGGTGGACGCGGTGCGCGCGATGGACCGCGACCCCGGCGCGCCGCCGCGGCCGCCGATGGTGGCGCCCAGCCAGGGCGTGCACCTGGTGGTCGACCGCCGCTTCATGCCCGGCACGCACGCGCTGCTGGTACCCAAGACGGCCGACGGCCGCGTGCTCTTCGCCGTGCCCTGGCTGGGCAAGCTGATCCTGGGCACCACCGACACGCCGCGCGAGGACCTGGCGCGCGAGCCGCAGCCCTTCGCCGACGAGGTGGCCTTCATCCTGGGCGAGGCGGCGCGCTACCTGGAAAGCGCGCCCAAGCGCGAGGACGTGCGCTCGGTCTGGGTCGGCCTGCGGCCGCTGGTGAAGCACTCCGGAGAAGACGGGGAAAGCACGAAGGCGCTCTCGCGCGAGCACACCGTGATCGTCGGCCGCTCGGGGCTCGTCACCGTCACCGGCGGCAAGTGGACCACCTACCGTGCGATGGCCGAGGACGTGCTCGACCGCTGCATGGCGCGCGGCCTGCTGCCGCGCAAGCCCGGCGGCGTGACCGCGCAGCTGCCGCTGGTGGGCGCTGCGCCCGGCCGGCCGCTCGCCGCGCCGCCCGGCGAACACCTCTACGGCAGCGAGGCGGCGGCGCTGCGCGCATTGCCCGGCGCCGACCGCTGGCTCTGGCGCGACGGCGACGGCGGCCTGAGCGAAGCGATGGTGCGCTTCGCCGCCCGCCACGAGATGGCGCGCGAGGTGGGCGACGTGCTGGCGCGGCGCTCGCGCCTGCTGTTCCTGGACGCCGCCGAGGCAGGCCGCCTGGCCGACGCGGTGGCGCGCCTGCTGGCGGTGGAGACCGGGCGCGAGGTGAACGCCGCGCCCTTCAAGGCGCTGGCCGCGCGCTACGCCAGCCTGCCCTGAAGCGGCGCCTCAGGCGCCGCTGGAGTACTTGATCGAACAGCCGTACGACGTGGTCACCGGCGTGCCCACCGCCTTGCCGGCGAGCGATTCGCCGAGCGCCTGCTTCACGTAGTTGGTGGCGCTCTGGATGTCGGCCACGCGCGCGGTCGGCTTGCTGTCGATGGCGCCGGCGTAGACCAGCTTGCCCGCGGGGTCGATCACGTACAGGTGCGGCGTGGTGCGGGCGCCATACGCGCGGCCGACCTTGCCGTCGCTGTCCATCAGCGTGGCGCTGGCGCGTGCCTTCTGCTGCTGCATCCAGGCCGCCATCTCGGCCGGCGGCTTGTAATCGTAGGCGTCGGGCGCGGTGGAGTTCACCGCCAGCCAGACCACGCCCTTGGCCACCGCCTCGGCCTGCGTGCCCTGCATGTTGGCGCTGCCGTAATGCTTCTGCACGAAGGGGCAGCCGGGGTTGACCCATTCGAGCACCACGGTGCGGCCCTTGAAGTCGGCCAGCGTGACGGTGCGGCCGGCGGTGTCGACGGCGCTGAAGGCCGGCGCCGGCTGGCCGACGACGGCTGCCGCCGAAGCAGCTGCGGCGAAGCCGGCGGCGAAGGCCGCGACGAGGGTGCGCTCGAACCAGGTCGGCATCGTGGAGGCTCCTTGGTTTCAGGGCAGGGTGGCGAGGGCCTGCTTCACCTCGCCGGCGGACAGGATCTCGCTCAGCACCTGCGGCGCTTCGGATCCCGGCGCGTAGAGCGCGTAGACCGGCACGCCGCTGCGGCCCAGGCGCGCGAGTTCGGCGGTGATGGCGGCGTCGCGCCGCGTCCAGTCGGCACGCAGCAGCGCGACGCGCTTTTCCTCGAAGGCCGACTTCACTTCCGGGCGCGACAGCGTGGTGCGCTTGTTGACCTGGCAGGTCACGCACCAGGCGGCGGTGAAGTCGACGAACACCGGCTGGCCCTTCGCGGTTAGCTCGGCCAGGCGTTGGGCGCTCCAGGGTTCCCAGCCGGCTTCGCCGCGCTGCGCGGCGGCCGGGCCTTCGCGCAGCACCGGCAGCGCCCACAGGATCGCGGCCGCCAGCAGCGCCAGCCCCAGCGCGCCAAAGCCGCGCCGCGCGCGCGCGCCGAGCGCCGGCGAGCCCAGCGCCCAGGCCGCGAAGGCCAGCGCCACCAGCGTGGCCAGCAGCGCCGCGGCGCCGTCGATGCCCACCTGCTGCCCGAGCACCCAGACCAGCCACACCACGGTGGCGAACATGGGGAACGCGAGCAGCGTCTTGAAGTGCGCCATCCACGCGCCCGGCCTGGGCAGCGCGTTGGCCACCGCCGGCCAGGCGCTGGCCAAGACGAAGGGCGAGGCCATGCCCAGGCCCAGCGCCACGAAGACCGCCAGCGCGTGCGCGGGCGGCATCGTGACCGCGGCGCCGAGCGAAGCGCCCATGAAGGGCGCCGTGCAGGGCGCGGCCACCGCCACCGCCAGCACGCCGGTGAGCAGCGAGTCGACCAGCGGGTGGCGTGCGCGCGAGGCCAGCCACGACGACGGCAGCACGCCGCCGACCTCGAACACGCCGGCCAGGTTGAGGCCGATGAGCGTGAACAGCAGCGCCAGACCCGCCACCACCACCGGCTGCTGCAGCTGGAAGCCCCAGCCGAGCTGCTCGCCGCCGGCACGCAGCGCCAGCAGCAGCGCCGCCAGCGCGACGAAGGAGAGCACCACGCCCGCCATGTAGGCCAGCCCGCCGGCGAGCAGCCGGCCGCGTTCGTGCGCGTGGCAGGCGAAGCCCAGCACCTTGAGCGAGAGCACCGGGAACACGCAGGGCATCAGGTTGAGCAGCAGGCCGCCGACGAAGGCGAGCGCCGCCGCGGCCAGCAGCCCGAACGCCGGCGCAGGCGGCGGCGGTGCCGGCTTCGGTGCCGCATCGACGATGGGCGGCAGCGCCGCTGGCGGCTGCAGCGCCGGCCAGGGCGTCGTCACCTTCACGGCCACGCGCAGGCCGGCGGCTTCGCCGGCGCTGGCCAGCACCACCGGCATCACCTCGGGACCGGAGCTGCGCTGCGGGTCCAGCGGCACGCGGGCGGTCCACTCGCCGCCGGCCCAGGCGGCCTCGGGCTTGAGGGCGTTGGCGATGACGCCGGCGGTCTCGGGCAGGAATTCGAGTTCGCGGCCTTGCCAGTCCGCCGGCAGCCCGCTCACCTTGACGACCAGCTTGTCGCCTTCGAGCGCGGCGCTCGCCGCGGCGCCGGGCAGGTCGCGCGGCTGGGCCGCGCGCGTGGTGTCGAACAGCACCGCGTGGCCGGCGGTGGCGGCGCTGGCCGGCACGTCGAGCGCGAATTCGCCCGATTCCGGGATGCAGACGTCCTTGCAGACCAGCCAGTCGGCCTTCAGCGCGACGGCGAGCTTGTCGCCGGCGAAGCCGGCCGGCACCGCCACCTTCACCGGCAGCAGCACGACGCCGTCGTAGCCGTAATTGAGCAGCGGGCCGAGCGGCAGCTTCTTCGGCGTCGGCCATTCGATCTCGCCGGCCGCGAAGCCGGCCGGCAGCGTCCAGGCGAGCGTGGTGGGCAGGCCGGAATCGCCCGGGTTCTTCCAGTAGGTGTGCCAGCCGGGCTTGTGCTCGATCGTGAGGCCCAGCCAGAGCGGCTTGCCCGGCGCCACGCCTTCGGGCGCCTGCGCCACCAGCTCGGCGCGCACCTGCGGCGTGGTGACGACGGCGCCGGCCGCCAGCGCCGTGAAGGGCGCGGCGAGCGCTGCAAGGACGGTCAGGAGGCGCGGCAGTTGCATCGGCAGGCGGGTTGGAAGGCGGGATTGTCGGTCAGCGGCGCGGCAGGCGCAGGGTCTCGCCGATGGCGAGCACGAAGAATTGGTCGTCGGGCACGCCCAGTTCCTTTCGGGCGGCGGCCAGCGCGGCCGGCGGCGCGTCGAGCGACTCGTCGGTGAGCTGGAAAGTTCCCCAGTGCATGCCCAGCGAGCGCTTCGCGCCCAGGTCGCGGTGGATGCGGACCGCTTCCTCGGGGTTCACGTGCTGCTGGGCCATGAACCAGCGCGGCTCGTAGCCGCCCACCGGCAGCAGCGCGAGGTCGAAGCCGCCGCCGCGCTGGCGGTCGGCGAAGCGCGCGCGGATGTCGGCGAAGTCCTTCGAGTAGCCCGTGTCGCCGGCGTGGAACAGGTGCATCGAGGGGCCGAACACCGCGAAGCCGCCCCACAGCGTCTTCATGCGGTCATGCAGGCCGCGTGCCGACCAGTGCTGCACCGGCGTCATCACCACCTCGACCGCGCCGAGGCGGGTCGACTGCCACCAGTCCAGTTCGACCGCGTTGGTGATGCCGATGCCGGCCAGCCACTCCTTCAGCCCCAGCCCGACGACGAACAGCGGCGGCCCGCCCGGCTGCGCCGCCAGCGCGCGCACGCTGGCCTCGTCGAAATGGTCGTAGTGGTTGTGCGAGACCAGCACGAGGTCGACATGCGGCAGGTCGGCGAGCGCGACGCCGGGCGGCTGCGCCCGCTTCGGGCCGATCCACTGGAAGGGCGAGGCGCGCTCGCTCCAGGCCGGGTCGGTGACGATGTTGAGGCCGTCCATCTGCACCAGCACCGTGGCGTGGCCGATCCAGGTGACCGAAGGCTCCATCGCGGCGCCGGCAGCGGCATTGGCGCGCAGGAACGCGAGGTCGGGCTCGACGCGCGGCGTCGGCGTCTTCGGCGGCGCAGGCAGGTCGTCGCGCCAGGCCTGCCAGCGCCAGCGCAGCAGCGCGCCGAAGCCCTTGCCGTCGAACTCGATGTAGTTGTTCTGGAACCCGCCTTCGCGGTGGTGGCGCGGCGGCTCGGGCAGCGCCTGCGCGCCCGCCGACGCGGCGGCGAACATCAGGACGCAGGCCAGGGTGCGGAACGGCATGGGCCGCGATCATCGCAGCGGCGCCCGGCCGGGCGGTCGACCGGGTTTCGGGATGTTTCGGGTTTGTTCGTATAATCCCGCGGCTTTGCCGACCGCATCCCGCAATTCACCATGGCGATCGAACGGAACCTCCGCCGCGACCGCTGGGTGGACGAAGAAGATGAGGCGGCAGCACCGAACTTCAAGCCGCTGACGCGCGAGGAGGCGCAGGCGCTGCGAGACCGCGAACCGCCCGTTTCACCGTGGCGCGTGATCGGGCTTCAGGCGGGGGTCGGTGCGGTGGCGGCGCTGCTTGCAGGGCTGGCCACGGGCAGGCCGGAGTGGGGCGTGTCGTTGCTGTACGGCGCGGCCACGGTCGTGGTGCCGGGCGCGCTGTTGGCGCGCGGCATGACGAGCCGGCTTTCCAGCATGTCGCCCGGCACCGGTGCCGTCAGCTTCATGTTGTGGGAGTTTGTGAAGATCGCGGTCTCGGTGGCCATGCTGATGCTGGCACCCAGGCTCGTGCAGCCCCTCAGCTGGCCCGCGTTGCTGGTCGGTCTGGTGCTGTGCATGAAGGTTTACTGGGTCGCGCTGCTGTGGCGCGGCAAGAAGAGAGTCCAGGACGACAGGTAGAACATGGCAGCCGAGGAACACGCGGAACACGCGCCGAGCGCGGGCGAATACATCGTCCACCACCTGCACCACCTGCAGTCCGGCCACCAGAAGGGTGTCGTCGACTTCTCGGTGGTCAACCTGGACTCGGTGTTCTTCTCGGTGCTGCTGGGCGTGCTGGGCTGCTTCCTGCTGTGGCGGGTGGCGAAATCGGTCACCTCGGGCGTGCCGGGCCGCTTCCAGGCCGCGGTGGAGATCCTCATCGAGATGGTCGACACCCAGGCCAAGGGCATCGTCCACAACGCCACCAGCCGCAAGTTCGTCGCCCCGCTGGCGCTCACGGTGTTCATCTGGATCTTCCTGATGAACGCGATGGACCTGCTGCCCGTGGACCTGCTGCCGCTGATCGGGGAGAAGGGCGCCCACCTGCCCTACCTGCGCGTGGTGCCGACCGCCGACCTCTCGGT
Organism: uncultured Rubrivivax sp.; assembly: GCA_964454485.1. GTDB lineage: Bacteria > Pseudomonadota > Gammaproteobacteria > Burkholderiales > Burkholderiaceae_C > Rubrivivax. Next base: position 4,849 of record CAYVXO010000111.1, on the reverse strand, counting down.
GACGATGGGCATGTCGGTCACCGTGCTGCTGGTCTGCATCTACTACAACCTCAAGATCAAGGGCGTCGGCGGCTGGGTGCACGAGCTCTTCGCGGCGCCGTTCGGCGACAAGTGGTTCCTCTACCCGGTGAACTTCCTGATGCAGATCATCGAGTTCATCGCCAAGACCGTCTCCCACGGCATGCGGCTGTTCGGCAACATGTACGCGGGCGAGCTCATCTTCCTGCTCATCGCGCTGATGGGCGGTGCCTTCTTCACCGCCGTCGGTGTGCCGCTTGCGATCGGCCACGTGATCGCGGGCTGGGTGTGGGCCGTCTTCCACATCCTGATCATCACCCTGCAGGCGTTCGTCTTCATGATGCTGACGCTGGTGTACGTGGGCCAGGCGCACGACGCGCACTGAATCCGTTTCTTCGTTTCCTTTCCAAACCCCCTTCCAAAACAGGAGCCATCATGGAAGTCATCAGCTTTGTCGCCCTCGCCGCCGGCCTGATCATCGGTCTGGGCGCCATCGGTGCCTGCATCGGCATCGGCATCATGGGCAGCAAGTACCTCGAATCGGCCGCCCGCCAGCCCGAGCTGATGGGCGAACTGCAGACCAAGATGTTCCTGCTCGCCGGCCTGATCGACGCCGCGTTCATCATCGGCACCGGTATCGCGCTGTGGTTCGCCACCGCCAACCCGTTCCTCGGCCAGCTCGCCAACCTGCCGAAGTGATTCGGCGCGCGGCCGCCCTTGGGCGGACCGTGCGTTCGAGGCGACGTGCCTGAAGCCGGCCCGGCGCCGTCCGAAGCATTCCGAGGACAAGCAACGTGAGCATCAACGCGACACTGATCATCCAGATGATCGTGTTCCTGGCCCTGGTCGGGTTCACGATGAAATTCATCTGGCCGCCGATCATCAAGGCGCTCGACGAGCGCGCGGCGAAGATCGCCGACGGCCTGTCGGCCGCCGACAAGGCCAAGGCCGACCTGGCCGCCGCCAACCAGCGCGTCGAGCAGCAGCTCGCCGCCGCCCGCGAGGACGCGACCAAGCGCCTGGCCGACGCCGAGCGCCGCGCCGCGCAGATCGTCGAGGAGGCGCGCGCGAAGGCGAACGACCTGGGCGTCAAGATCGTCGTCGACGCCAAGGCCGAGGCCGAGCAGGTGATGATCGCCGCCCGCGAGCAGCTGCGCGAGCAGGTGGCCGCGCTGGCCGTCAAGGGCGCCGAGCAGATCCTGCGCCGCGAGGTCAACGCCGGCGTGCACGCCGAGCTGCTGAACCGGCTGAAGTCGGAGCTGTAGCCATGGCGGAACTGGCCACCATCGCAAGGCCGTACGCGGAGGCGCTGTACAAGGCCGCCGGCAGCGGCGCGCCCGCGCTGAAGGCGCCGCTGGCGGCGCTGGCCGCGGTGGCGGCCGACGCCGGCCTGCGCAGCTTCGCCGACAACCCGAAGGCGAGCGCCCAGCAGGTGTTCGACCTCGTCGCCGGCGTCGCCGGCGGCAGCCTGGACACGAAGCTCGCGAACCTGCTGCGCACCGTCATCGACAACGGCCGCCTGGCCGCGCTGCCCGAGATCTCGGCCCAGTTCGCCGCGCTGGCGAACGCCGACTCGGGCGTCGCCGACGCCACCGTCTACAGCGCCTTCCCGATCGACGGCGCCCAGCTCGCCGAGGTGAAGGCGGCGCTGGAGAAGCGCTTCGGCCGCAAGCTCAACCCGACCGTCGAGGTCGACCCGGCGCTCATCGGCGGCATCCGCGTCGTCGTCGGCGATGAGGTGCTGGACACCTCGGTCAAGGCCCGACTCGAACAGATGAAGGCCGCGCTCGTCGCGTGACGCCTTCCAGGAGAACCCCATGCAACTGAATCCCGCAGAGATTTCCGAGCTGATCAAGAGCCGCATCGAGGGCCTCGCGGCCAGCGCGGACATCAAGAACCAGGGCACGGTGGTCACGGTCACCGACGGCATCTGCCGCGTGCACGGCCTGTCGGACGTGATGGCCGGCGAAATGCTGGAGTTCCCGCCCACCAAGAGCGGCCAGCCCACCTACGGCCTGGCGCTCAACCTCGAGCGCGACTCGGTCGGCGCGGTGATCCTGGGCGAGTACGAGCACATCTCCGAGGGCGACACCGTCAAGTGCACGGGCCGCATCCTGGAGGTGCCGGTCGGCCCCGAGCTGATCGGCCGCGTCGTCAACGCGCTCGGCCAGCCGATCGACGGCAAGGGCCCGATCAACGCCAAGATGACCGACGTCATCGAGAAGGTGGCCCCGGGCGTGATCGCGCGCCAGTCGGTCAGCCAGCCGGTGCAGACCGGCCTGAAGTCGATCGACTCGATGGTGCCCGTCGGCCGCGGCCAGCGCGAGCTGATCATCGGCGACCGCCAGACCGGCAAGACCGCGGTGGCGATCGACACGATCATCAACCAGAAGGGTCAGAACATGACCTGCGTCTACGTCGCGATCGGCCAGAAGGCTTCGTCGATCAAGAACGTGGTGCGCGCGCTCGAGCAGGACGGCGCGATGGACTACACCATCGTCGTCGCCGCCTCGGCCTCCGAATCGGCGGCCATGCAGTACGTGTCGGCCTACTCCGGCTGCACGATGGGCGAGTACTTCCGCGACCGCGGCCAGGACGCGCTGATCATCTACGACGACCTGTCCAAGCAGGCCGTCGCCTACCGCCAGGTCTCGCTGCTGCTGCGCCGCCCGCCGGGCCGCGAAGCCTTCCCCGGCGACGTGTTCTATCTCCACAGCCGCCTGCTCGAGCGTGCCGCGCGCGTCAACGCCGACTACGTCGAGGCCTTCACCAAGGGTGAGGTCAAGGGCAAGACCGGCTCGCTGACCGCGCTGCCCGTCATCGAGACGCAGGCCGGCGACGTGTCCGCGTTCGTGCCGACCAACGTGATCTCGATCACCGACGGCCAGATCTTCCTGGAAACCAGCCTGTTCAACGCCGGCATCCGCCCCGCCATCAACGCCGGTATCTCGGTGTCGCGCGTCGGCGGCGCGGCCCAGACCAAGCTGGTCAAGAGCCTGTCGGGCGGCATCCGTACCGACCTCGCGCAGTACCGCGAGCTGGCCGCGTTCGCGCAGTTCGCCTCCGACCTCGACGCCGCCACCCGCAAGCAGCTCGATCGCGGCGCGCGCGTGACCGAACTGCTCAAGCAGCCGCAGTACTCGCCGCTGCCCATCAGCCTGATGGCCGCCTCGGTGTTCGCGGTGAACAAGGGCTACATGGACGACATCGACGTCAAGAAGGTCCTGCCCTTCGAACACGGCCTGCACCAGCACCTGAAGTCCAGCCACGCCGGCCTGCTCGCCAAGCTCGAGAAGGACAAGGCCATGGACAAGGACGCCGAAGCGGAACTCAACAACGCCATCGCGGCGTTCAAGAAGTCCTTCGCCTAAGCCCCAGCTCAAGGAGTCCTGACCATGGCGGTCGGCAAGGAAATTCGCGGCAAGATCAAATCGGTGGAGAACACCAAGAAGATCACCAAGGCCATGGAAATGGTCGCCGCCTCCAAGATGCGCAAGGCGCAGGACCGCATGCGTGCGGCGCGCCCGTACAGCGACAAGATCCGCAACATCACGGCCAACCTGTCGCAGGCGAACCCCGAGTACCACTCGCCCTACATGCGCCAGGGCGGCAGCGCGAAGAAGGTGGGCATGATCGTCGTCACGACCGACAAGGGTCTGTGCGGCGGCCTGAACACCAACATCCTGCGCGCCGTCACGACCAAGATGCGCGAGTTGCAGGCCGAGGGCACGAGCGTCGAGGCGGTGGCGATCGGCAACAAGGGCTTCGGCTTCCTGAACCGCATCGGCGCCAAGGTCGTGTCGCACGCGATCCAGCTCGGCGACGCGCCGCAGCTCGAGAAGCTGATCGGCCCGGTCAAGGTGATGCTCGACGAGTTCGTCGCCGGCCGCCTGGACGCGGTGTACCTGTGCTTCACGCAGTTCATCAACACGATGAAGCAGGAGCCGCAGGTGCAGCAGTTGCTGCCGCTGTCGTCGGCGCACCTGGCGCAGAGCGCGGCCGAGAAGGCCCAGTACGGCTGGGACTACCTCTACGAGCCGGACGCGCCCACCGTCATCGACGAGCTGCTGACGCGCTACATCGAAGCCCTGGTCTACCAGGCGGTGGCCGACAACATGGCCTCGGAGCAGTCGGCGCGCATGGTCGCGATGAAGGCCGCGACCGACAACGCCGGCAACCTGATCGCCGAACTGAAGCTGATCTACAACAAGACCCGCCAGGCCGCGATCACCAAGGAACTCTCCGAGATCGTCGGCGGCGCGGCCGCGGTCTGATCACGCACACGAATACCGATTGAAGGAAAGACAAATGGCCAACACTCAAGCCCAGGGCAAGATCGTCCAGTGCATCGGCGCGGTCGTGGACGTGGAGTTCGCGCGCGACCAGATGCCGCGCGTGTACGACGCACTGAAACTCGAAGGCTCGGCGCTGACGCTGGAGGTGCAGCAGCAGCTCGGCGACGGCGTGGTGCGCACCATCGCCCTCGGTTCGTCCGACGGCATCCGCCGCGGCCTGATGGTCACCAACACCGGCGCCAACATCACCGTGCCGGTGGGCAAGGCGACGCTCGGTCGCATCATGGACGTGCTCGGCAACCCGATCGACGAGCGCGGCCCGGTCGACCAGACGCTGACCGCCCCGATCCACCGCAAGGCCCCGGCCTACGACGAGCTGAGCCCCTCGCAGGAACTGCTCGAGACCGGCATCAAGGTGATCGACCTGATCTGCCCGTTCGCCAAGGGCGGCAAGGTGGGCCTGTTCGGCGGCGCCGGCGTCGGCAAGACCGTGAACATGATGGAGCTCATCAACAACATCGCCAAGGCGCACTCGG
>CAYVXO010000110.1:0-19960 GCA_964454485.1 uncultured Rubrivivax sp. | reverse complement strand
AGAGTGCGGCTTCAAGGTCACGCGCAACCCCAGCGAGATGGGGCGGCTGCTCAAGTCGCTCATCTAGCCATCGCCGCGTGCCGGTGCGTATTTCCACGCACCGGCGACAGCATCCTGTCTGCCTAAACTCCTCCGGTTCGGCCGCGAAGACGGCGGGGGCGAGGAGTCATGGATCTCACATCGGCAGCCTTCTGGGCGGCGCTCGGCTCGATCATCTGGGTGAACATCCTGCTGTCGGGCGACAACGCGGTCGTCATCGCGCTGGCCGCACGCTCGCTGCCGCCACAGCACCAGAAGAAGGCCATCTTCTGGGGCAGTGCCGCGGCCATCGTGATGCGGATCGGCCTCACGGTGATCGCGCTCGAGATGCTGAAGTGGCCCTACCTGAAGATCGTCGGCGGCCTGCTGCTGCTGTACATCGGCACCACGCTGCTGGTGGAAGACGACGACGGCGGTGGCCAGGGCGGCGACGGCCGCAATGCCAGCGTGATGGCCGCGATCCGCACGATCCTGATCGCCGACCTCGTGATGAGCCTGGACAACGTGATCGCGGTCGCGGCCGCGGCCAAGGGCGACGTGCCGCTGCTGATCATCGGCCTGGCGATCAGCATTCCGCTGATCATCTTCGGCAGCACCCTGCTGCTGAAGGTGATGGAGCGCTTCCCGCTCATCGTGACCGCCGGCGCGGCGCTGCTGGGCTTCCTGGCCGGCGAGATGCTGCTCACCGACCCGGCCGTGGTCGCGCGCTTCGGCGAGCTCTCCCACACCATCATCAACATCGCCGGTGCCATCGGCGCCGCGCTGGTGGTCATCGTCGGCACGGCCCTGCAGCGGCGCCAGGAGCGCGCCCGCGCCGAGGCGCCGGGCAAGTAGTTCCACGAACGCGCGCCGCGGGCCTGCGCGCTATCATGGTCGGTGAAGGGGAGTAGCTCCAGCCGTTCCGACACGAGGGAGATTTCCGTCGGAAGGGCCGCAGGCAGGCCGTCAAGACGAAGCCCAGGCTTCCGGTCTGCCAGGCAATCAACACCCACTCCAGCCGAGCAAGACCTTCGACGTGCGGGCACGCGCCAACCGGCAGTGCCCGCGGTCGTTCGTCTTCGCCTCAGCCCCACAGGAGTGTGCATGGAGCCCTTTTCCGCTGCCTGGCTGTCCGCCCTGGCCGCCATCATCCTCATCGACATCGTCCTCGCGGGCGACAACGCCATCGTCATCGCGCTCGCGGCGCGCCGGCTGCCGGCCGAACAGCGCCGGCGCGCCATCGTCTGGGGCACCGTGGGCGCGGTGGTCGTGCGCGCCAGCATGACGCTGGCCGTGGTCTGGCTGCTGCGCATCCCGGGCCTCATGGCCGCGGGCGGCCTGGCGCTGGTCTGGATCGCCTACAAGCTGGTCGCCCCGGCCGAGGAAGGGGCCGAACACGAGCCCGTGGCCGACGGCTTCTGGGCCGCCATGCGCACCATCGTGATCGCCGACGCGCTGATGGGCGTCGACAACGTGCTGGGCGTGGCCGGCGCCGCCCATGGCCGCTTCGACCTCGTCGTCATCGGCCTCGTGGTGAGCGTGCCGATCGTGGTCTGGGGCAGCACGCTGGTGCTGCGCCTGATCGACCGCTTCCCGGCCATCAGCTACGTCGGCGCCGCCGTGCTGGCCTTCACCGCCGCCAAGATGATCGTCGACGAACCGCTGCTGGACGCCTGGTTCGACCCCCATTTCGCCGCCCGCGTGGCGACCTATTCGCTGCTGGTGGCAGGCGTGCTGGCGGCCGGCCACTGGGCCGCCCGGCGCCGGCGCCAGAACGAGTCCCTCGCCGCCTGAGCGCGGCCCGCACCGAGGAGCGCAACGATGGAGAAGATCGCCGTCTTCGTGGACGACGCGGCGCGTGCCGACGCGCAGCTGCGAGCGCTGATGCCGGCCGCGGCCGCGCGGGTGCAATGGGTGGTGGTGGGCTGCCCGCCGCGCCTGACGCGCCACATCGGCCGCTGGGTGAACGAGCCGGCGCGCGAGCAGTGGCGCCAGCGCTGGGTGCGCACGCTGCGCGCCGCGCTGGCCCCCCGCTTCGGCAGCGCCGAGGTCGAGTGGGTGCTCGCGCGCGGCCCGCTGCCGCGCCAGGTGGACCGCCTGCGCGTGCGCTTCGGCAGCGACCTGCGCCTGCTGGACCTGCGTGCCGAACGGCCCGGCGGCCGGCTCGCGCCGCTGGTGGACGGGCCGGCCGCCGAAGGGGCGCGCTGGCCGCTGCCGGTGGCCGCCGCCTCGGGGCTGTCGCTGCTGCTGGCGCTCACCGACTGACGCTTACCGGTCGAGAGCCCCGCCCGGCAGTGCTGTGTTAGCGTGCGCGCCGGCATGGTGGTCGGCAGGTCGGATTCGGGCGCAAGGCACGCGGCGGGCGCAGCCCCGGGGGCGGGCGACACGCTCGGGAACTACCGGCTCGAATGCCTGATCGGCAGCGGCGCCACCGCCGAAGTGTGGCGCGCGGTCGACCTGGCCGGCGGCGCCACCGTGGCGCTCAAGCGCATGCCGCTCGGCGCCGGCGACACCCTGCTGCGCGAACGCTTCGCTGCCGAGGCGGCGGCGGCCCGGCGACTGGAGCACCCGGACATCGCCCGCGTCCTCGCCGCCGGCGTCGATGGCGGCACCGGCTGGATCGCGATGGAACTGCTGCCCGGCGTGCCGCTGGACCGCCACACGCGCCCGGGCCACCTGCTGCCGATGGCGCACGCCGTCGCGGTCGGCGCACGCGTGGCCGCCGCGCTGGCGCACGCGCACTCGCAGGGCGTGGTCCACCGCGACGTGAAGCCGGCCAACGTGATGATCGACGCCGCCGGCGGCCGTGTCGCGCTCACCGACTTCGGCGTCGCCAGCCTGGTCGACGGCGAGCGCACCCGCACCGGCCTGATGCTGGGCACGCCGGCCTACATGGCGCCCGAACTGCTGGCGAGCGGGCCGGCCAGTGCCGCCACCGACCTCTACGCGTTCGGCGTCCTGCTGTTCGAACTGCTGGCCGGCCGGCGCCCGCACGAGGCCGCCACCCTGGGCGAACTGCTGCGCCGCGTCGCCACCGAAGCGGCACCGCCGCTGGCCGGCCTGCGACCCGAGGTGCCCACGGCGGCGGCGACGCTGGTGGCGGCCCTGCTGGCGCGCGCGCCGGCCGAGCGGCCGCGCAGCGCCGCCGACGTGGCGGCGTTGCTGCGCCGCACAGCACTGGAGATGCAGCCAGCGGGCGGCGGACCGAAGTCACGCCCTTAGGGGTGTCGCAGGGCGGGGCCCGGGCCAACCGATGCACAATCGATGGACCTTTGGCCCTCCCTGCGCCACGCGTCACCTGCCGTGCCCCTCACGATCGAGCTCTTCGCCGCCGTCGACCCAGGTCGCGCGCGCAGCAACAACGAGGACTCGGTCGCGCTCGACGAAGCCGTCTCGCTGGCCGTGCTGGCCGACGGCATGGGCGGCTACAACGCGGGCGAGGTGGCCAGCAACATGGCCACCAGCTTCATCCGCACCGAGCTCGGCCGCTGGCTGCGCGAAGCCAGCGCGCAGGCCACCGACGCCGAGGTGCGCCGCGCGATGGACATCTGCGTCGACAATGCCAACCGCGCCATCTTCAACGCCGCCAATTCCAACCCCCAGTACGCGGGCATGGGCACGACGCTGGTGGTCTCGCTGTTCCGCGACAACCGGCTGCTCGTCGGCCACGTCGGCGACTCGCGCTGCTACCGATTCCGCGGCGGCCGCCTGGTGCAGATCACGCGCGATCACTCGCTGCTGCAGGAGCAGATCGACGCCGGCCTCATCACTCCCGAGCAGGCCGCGTTCTCGGCCAACAAGAACCTGGTCACGCGCGCCGTCGGCGTCGAGGACACGGTGCTGCTGGAGACGCACCAGCACGAGGTCATGCCAGGAGACCTGTACCTGATGTGCTCCGACGGGCTGTCCGACATGCTCGACGACAACAGCATCGGTCAGTTGTTGCAGGGCTGCGACTCGCTCGACGAGACCGGCAGAACCCTGATCGATGCCGCGAACGACGCTGGCGGAAAAGACAATATTTCGGTGATACTCGTACGCGCTTCCGGGGGTAGCGGCGCATCCGGGCGGTCCTGGTGGCCCTTCAAGCGCTGAACGCGCGGGCCGCCGGGCGCTTGCAGGGCGCCGCGAGGGAGCGGAAGCAAGAGCAGGCACGCGGCAAGACCGGCTGAGTCCGGCGCGCTGCGCACGAGAAGAGGTCAGGCATGGGCAAGCTGGTCGTATCGCTCGACGGGGTGGTCATCAAGGAAGTCCAGATCACGAAGGACAAGACCACGCTCGGCCGTCGGCCGTACAACGACATCGTGATCGACAACCTCGCCGTGAGCGGCGAGCACGCCGTGTTGCAGATGGTGGGTGCCGACGTCTTCATCGAGGACCTCAACAGCACCAACGGCACCTACATCAACGGCAAGGCCATCAAGAAGCAGCTGCTCGCCCACAACGACACCGTCGAGATCGGCAAGTACAAGATCAAGTACCTCGTCGACGAGAGCGGCGAGTACGAGAAGACGATGATCATGCGGCCCGGCGGCGCGGTGCCGCCGTTCGCGCCGACGCAGAACCCGGCGCAGTCCGCGCAGCCCGCGTACGGCGGCCATGCGGCGATGTCGTCCACGCCGGCGTCGATCAAGGTGCTCAACGGCGCCGCCGCCGGCCGCGAGGTGACGCTCACCAAGGTCGTCACCACCGTGGGCAAGCCGGGCGTGCAGGTGGCCTCCATCACCAAGCGGCCGAACGGCTACGCGTTCGCGCACGTCGAAGGCAGCTCGCGGCCCAGCATCAACGGCGTGCCGCTGGTCGGCGACTCGGTCCCGCTGCGCAACGGCGACGTCATCGAGCTCGCCGGCACGCAGATGCAGTTCATCCACCACTGAACACCGCGCCGCCGGCCCCGCGGCGGCCGTGACAGGCTTCACGGCGCGGCCGCTTTCGGCGATCCCGATTTGCGACATCCACGCCTTGCGCGGCAGCCGGTGCGCGGTCAGCATTGACCCCTTCCGCCGGCGCGCCGGCGGAGTACCTGCGTTTGCCCGGTCCTTCTTCATGCAGATCCGCGTCCTCGGTTGTTCAGGCTCGATTGCCGCCGGCAGCCGGACCACTTCGTTCCTGCTCGACGACGACGTGCTGATCGACGCCGGCACCGGCGTCGGCGACCTCGAGCTCGAGGAGATGGCGCGCATCGACCACATCCTGGTCAGCCACTCGCACCTGGACCACGTGCTGGCGATCGGTCTGCTCGCCGACAGCGTGACGCGCCGCCGCAGCGCCGCCGGGCGCCCGCCGGTGCAGGTGCACGCGCTGCCGCAGACGATCGACGCCCTGCGCCGCCACGTCTTCAACGGCGTCATCTGGCCCGACTTCACGCGCCTGCCCACGGCCGACGAGCCGGTGCTCGCCTTCTCGCCGATCGCGGTCGGCCAGGTGCTGGACCTCGGCGGACGCCGCGTCGAGGTGCTGAGCGCCGCGCACACCGTGCCGGCGGTCGGCTTCGCGGTCTTCGGCCCCGACGGCGCGGCCTGGGTCTACACCGGCGACACCGGTCCCAACCCCGCGCTGTGGGACCGGCTGGCGACGATGAAGGTGAAGTCCATCGTCATCGAGACCGCCTTCCGCGACGACGAACACGAGCTCGCCACCGTGAGCCGGCATCTCAACCCGTCGATGCTGCGCGCCGAACTCGCGCGCCTGCGCGAACCGACGGACGTGCACATCACGCACATCAAGCCGGGCGAGGTCGAGGCCGTGATGTCCGAGATCGCCGCGCACGGCAGCGTCCACCGCATCGGCGCGCTGGCTCCCGGCCAGCGCATGGTGCTGGGCGACCGAAACCGTTCGGCCTGACAAATTGCGTCACCCGGCGCCGTGCACATTTCCCGGGCGACTTCGCGGCACCGACCAATCGCGTCACAAGACGTGACGGATGTCGCGTCAGGCAGCATGGCACGCAGCCTGCATTCTTGGGGGGTGTCTTCGTCCTCTTTCCTCCCCCAGGAGCTCTCCATGAAGCGTGTTCAGCAAGGTTTCACTCTGATCGAACTGATGATCGTCGTCGCGATCATCGGCATCCTGGCCGCGGTCGCCCTGCCGGCCTACCAGGACTACACCACCCGCTCGAAGGTCAGCGAAGTCCTGCTGATGGCCGCGCCCGCCAAGCTGGCCGTGTCGGAAACCAGCTCGTCGGTCGGTGGCCTGGCCTCGGTCACGGCGGCCACCAGCGGCTATGCCTTCCCTGGCGCCACGAAGTACGTGTCCGGCGTCTCGATCGCCGACGGCACCGGCGTCGTCACCGTGAACTCGATCGTTCCGGGCGCCGCCGGCAACCTCATCCTGACCCCGACGGACGTCGGCAGCGGCCAGCTGAAGTGGGCCTGCACGGCGCCTGGCATCTCGTCGAAGTACCTGCCGGCCGAGTGCCGCTGATCCGGCTCAAGCTCCTTCTCGACTGAGAACAGCAGGGCGGCCTCCATGGCCGCCCTCTTTTCTTTTCCCCAATTGAATCCGTCGATCGCCGCCCGCCAGGGTGCCCAAGCGGCATGGTCGCCGGCGCTGGCGCTCATCGCCATGATGGCGGTCCTGCCCTGGCTGCTGCCGGTGCACGACGATCCCTGGCCGACGTTCCATGCCGAGGCCACGATGGCCGCCGCCGTGCTCGTCGCTGCCGCGGGGCTCCTGTTGCGGGGCGGCGCCGCATGGCGCTGCGGTCGCACCGAAGCCGGCCTGCTGGCCCTGGCCTGCGTGCCTGTCGCCCAGGCCGTTTCAGGCCAGCTGGTCTACCCGGCCGAGGCGTGGACCGTGGCCGCCTGCCTCGTCGGCGTCGCCGGTGCCGTGCTGGTCGGCCGGCGGGCGCAGACTTGTCAGCCCGACGCCCTGCCGCAGGCGCTCTTCGCTTCGCTCGCGGTGGCGGCGCTGCTGTCGGCCGGGCTGGCCGTGTACCAGTGGCTCGACCTGTCCTGGCTGGGACTGCTGGTGGAGCCCCTCGGGCCGGACCGGCGCCTGCGGGCCAATGTGGGCCAGCCGAACAACCTGTCGACCTTGCTCGCGTGGGGCCTGGTCGGTCTGCAGTGGGCCTTCTTGTCGCGCCGGCTGCGCGCGGTGCCCGCTATCGCGGCGGCGTTGTTCGTGCTCTTCGGCATCGCGCTCACGCAGTCGCGCACGGGCTGGCTGCAGGTGGCCTTCCTGGCGGTGCTGGCCCTGCGCTGGCGCGCTCACCTCGGTCACCGCCGCGCAGGCTGGGTCGCGCTCGGGCTGGCGGCGGCGTTCGCGGTCTTCGTCGTCGTGCTCGCACCGCTGGCGCACGCGCTGTCGCACGAGGTCACGCTGAACCTGCACCACCAGGTCGACGCCGGCAAGCGGCCTTCGATCTGGGCGATGAGCCTGCAGGCGATCGCGCTGCGGCCCGCCTTCGGCTACGGCTGGAACCAGGTCGTGCTGGCGCAAGTCGCGCTGGCCGACCGGTTCGCGGATCTTCACGTGACGGTCGGTCACGCGCACGACATCGTGCTCGACCTGCTGCTGTGGAACGGCCTGCCGATGGGCGTCGCCTGCTGCGCCGCTGCGCTGATGTGGTGGCGCGCGCAGTTGAAGGCGCCGCGCACGCCCGTGCAGGCCATGCTGCTGGCCGCCGTCGGCGTGGTCGCGCTGCACGCGCTGGTCGAACTGCCGCATGTCTACGCGTTCTTCTTCCTGCCGACCGGGCTGATGGTGGGTGCTCTCGCCGCGATGGCCAGGCCACGGGCGGGACTGGTGCTGCCGAAGGCAGCGGTCGGCCTGCTGTGGCTCGCGTGCGCCGCCTGGCTGGCGCTGGCCTGGCGCGACTACGCGCGCATCGAGGAAGGGCTGCTCTCGTGGCGCCTGCACGAGTCGAGCATCGGCATGGGCGAACCCGCGGCCGTGCCGCGGCCGCTGGTGCTCGGGGCGCTGCAGCAGGCGCTGGAGGACCAGCGCGTGAAGCCCGTGCCCGGGATGTCCGCGGCCGCGCTGGACCGGATGCGCGCCAACGTGTCGCGCTATCCCACCGTCGGCCATCTCTTCCGCTACGCGAAGGCGCGCGCCCTGAACGGCGACCCGGCCGAGGCCGCGTGGGCCGTGACGCGCCTGTGTGCCCTGCACCTGGTCGACGAATGCCGGGCCGCCCGGCGCGACTGGTGCGCCGCCGCGGCCGCCACGCCGGCCTATCGGGCGGTGGCCTGGCCGCGCATCGCCGACGGCCCGACCCCTGCCGAGCACGACCCCAACACCGGGAGGCCCGATGAGTGCACAGATGGATGAGATCCGGCAGGCCCCGGCGCCCGCGGCGCCGGTGCCGCCCGAGCCGGTGCGGCTCGAAACCGAAGTGCCGCCGCCCGCCCCGGCAGTGCCCGACCCGGTGCTTGCCGACTCGCGCCTGTCGGCGCTGCTGTTCGGCCTCGGCGCCGTGCTGCTCGCCTTCGCCGCGAAGGCGGGCATCGCGACCTGGCCCGGCGCCGAACTCTTCGCCAGCCTCACCGCGGGCGGGCCGATCGATGTCTTCGTGGCCATCCGCGGCTACGCGCTCACGCTGGTCATCGCCTACTGGGGCGGCCGACCTTCGGTGACCTCGCGCCGCTTCGTCTTCGCGACCTGGGCGGTCCTCGCGCCGGGCCTCGCCTACCTGTGGCGGGACCAGCTGCCCATCGGCTGGGTCGACCCGCGCCATTACCCTTCGATCACCTACCTCGCCACCGCGATGGCCATCCCCTGCGCCGTGGCGATGCTGCTGGAGCCGCTGTTCGCGCGCTGGCGGCCGGCGGCCGACGAGGCTTTCGCGCGCCGCCGCCGCTGGCTCATCGTGCTGGCGATGCTGTTCGCGACCGTGCCGCAGTCGGCGCTGGACGTCACCACCAGCCTGCACCCGTACACGATGGACCTGTACGCGCTGGCCTGGGACCGCGCGGCGGGCCTCAACTTCGCGCAGGCGCTGGTGCGCGAGATCGACGGCGTGCTCGGCCTGAGCCAGTTCGTCGTCATGTGCTACCGGCTCGTGCCGCTGGGGCTGCTGGCGGTGGCCGTCGTGCAGCTGAGCGGGCGGCCGCGCCACGTGGCCAGTTCGGTGCTGATCTGGGTCGCGCTGTCGATCGCGGCGATGACGGCCTACCATTTCATGCCGATCACCGGCCCGCGCTATGTCTTCGGCGCCGAGCGCTTCGCCGCCGCGCTGGCCGACGGCGTGCCGCATGCCATCGAGTCGATCCCGGTGACGCCGTACCCGCGCAACGGCATGCCCTCGATGCACTTCGGCTGGGCGCTCGCGGCCGCCATCCTGTGGTGGCAGTCGGGCACGCAGTGGTGGTCGCGCGCGGTGATGGTGCTGCTGGCCGCGGTCACCGCCGTCGCCACGCTGTACCAGGGTGAGCACTACGCGGTCGACCTCATCGTGGCCGTGCCCTTCGTGCTGGCGGTGATCGCGCTTGCGTCGACCGGCGTGCCTTGGAGCGGCTCGCGCCGCGGGCAGGTGCTCGCGGCCGGGTTGGGCACCTGGCTGGCCTGGGTGCTGCTGCTGCGCTGGCAGACGCCGACGCTCGCCGACCACCCGGCGCTGTGCTGGCTGATGGTGGGCCTGACCGCGCTCGTCGTCGCCGTCCAGGCGCGCTGGATGCGCGGCTTCGCGGCCACGGCGGCGCGGGCGCCCGAGCCCGCGGCCGAGCCCGTGGCCGACCTCGCCGCGCGCACGCTGCAGCGACGTGTCGGCGCGCTCTTCTTCACCTCCGGCTTCGCGGCCCTGATCTACCAGGTGCTGTTCGCCAAGCAGCTGGCGCTGACCTTCGGCAGCACGGCGACGGCCACCTTCACGGTGCTGGCCACCTTCCTCGGCGGCATGGCGATCGGCTCGCTGATCGGCGGCAACCTCGCGCTGCGCGTCGCGCGGCCGGTCGCGGCCTACGCCTTCGCCGAGGTCGGCATCGCCCTGTACTGCGTGCTCACGCCGCGCCTGTTCGACGGCGCGCAGTCGCTCTACGTGGCCGCCGCCGGCGGCATGCCGGCCGAAGCCGGCGTCCTGACCGCGCTGCGCGTCGCGCTGGGCGCCGGCGTGCTGCTGCTGCCCACGGTGCTGATGGGTGCCACGCTGCCGCTGCTGGCGCACGCGCTGGTGCCGCGCGGCGCCCGCATGGGCCCGCAGGTGGCGTGGCTGTACTTCGCCAACACCGCGGGCGCCGCGCTGGGTGCGCTCACGAGCGCCTACTTCGTCATCCCCGCGCTGGGCGCGCACCGGACCACGCTGATCGCGGCGGTGCTCAACCTGCTGGTGGGACTGGGCGCGCTCGAACTCGCGAAGCGGCCGGAGTGGATCGCGCGCGCCACCGGCGCCCAGCCGCCGGCACCTGCGCGCGCCGCCCCGCCGGCGCTGCAGGCGGCGGCCATCGCGTCGCTGGCCCTGGGCGGCGTGCTCTCGCTCGGGCTGGAGGTGCTCTACGTGCACCTGCTGTCGATCGTGGCCGGCAACAGCACCTACGCCTTCGGGCTCATGGTGTCGACCTTCCTGCTCGGCCTGTCGGCCGGCGGCGAGGCGGCGCGGCGCGTGCTGCTGCATCCGCGCGCCGACGCCGGCAAGGCGCTGGGCTGGGCGCTGCTCGGGCTGTCGGTCGCGGTGTCGATCGGCGCCGGGGCCTGGAACGCGATCCCGGGCTACTTCGCCAGCTTCGACGAATACCCGCTCGTGACCACCTTCGGCGCCCGCGAGGCGGTGCGCGGGCTGGTCTGCGCCATCGTCATGCTGCCGGCGACGGTGTTCATCGGCGCCGCCTACGCCTTCGCGATGGACATCGTCACCTCCGGCGGCGCCGGCGCGCGCCGGCTGGGCGCCGCGGCGGCGGCCAACACGGCGGGCAACATCGTCGGCGTGCTGTTCTTCGGCTTCGTCGCGCTGCCGGCGCTGGGCGGCTTGGGCGCGGGGCGGCTGATCGGCTTCTCGGCGGCCCTGCTCGGCCTGGGCGTGCTGCTGGCGGCGCGCCCGCCGCGCTGGTGGCGGCTGGCGCTGCCGGTCGTGCCCACCGCGGCCGCGCTCGCGGCCGGCTCGGCCTGGAGCCTGGACTACAACGCCCTCACGACGGGAGCCAACGTCTACTTCCAGGCCCAGGACTGGGGCCGCGTGCTGGCCCATGCCGAGAGCATCGACGGCGGCCTCACGACCGTCAACGAGATCCAGGTCTCGCCGACCGAGCGCGTGAAGACGCTGCTCACCAACGGCAAGTTCCAGGGCAGCGACGCCGTCCGCGGCGAGATGCAGGCGCAGGTGGGCTTCGGCCTCGCGCCGCTGCTGCACACCACGGCGCGCGGGCAGGCGCTGGTGATCGGCTTCGGCACCGGCGTCACCACGCGCGTGATGGCGGCCGCCGGCTTCCAGTCGGTCGACGTGGCGGAACTCAGCGGCGACATCCTCAAGCTCGCCGGCGAGCACTTCGCCAGCGTCAACGACCGCGTGCTGGAGCATCCGCGCGTCAAGGCCCACGTCACCGACGGCCGCAACCTGCTCCTTTTGTCGCCGCCGCGCCGCTACGACGTCATCGGCATCGAGATCAGCTCGATCTGGTTCGCCGGCGCCGCGTCGCTCTACAACCGCGAGTTCTACCGGCTCGCCGCCGACCGCCTGCGCGCCGACGGCGTGCTGCAGCAGTGGATGCAGCTGCACCGCCTGGCGCCCACCGACCTGCTGCAGGTCATGTCCAGCATCCGCAGCGAGTTCCGCTTCGTCAGCCTGTACGTGATCGGCGGCCAGGGCATCCTGGTGGCGACCAACGACGAGCGCCATGCCGCGCAGCAGCCGCAGGCGCTGGCGATGCTCGAGTCCGAACCCGGCCTGGCGTCGGTGCGCCAGGTGCTGGGCCGGCCGCTCGCCGCGCTGGCCGCAGACCGGCTGCTCGACCCGGCCGGCGTCGACCGCTTCGTGACCCAGCTCGGCGTCGACCCGCGGCTGTGGATCTCGACCGACGACAACCTGCGCCTGGAGTACTCGACGCCGCGCGCCAACGTCAACGACCCGCAGTCCTCGATCCAGCGCAACCTCGCGCTGCTCGGCAAGGCGAGGTGACGGCCGGCGCGGCGGCGCGACTTGCTAGCATGCCGCCCCCAGACCGCATGGCCCGGCGCGCAGGCGCCGGGCCGTCCCGATGACCACCGGCTCTCCCGTCCCCCTGCGCCCGGCCCTCGCCATCGCCGCCGCGGCCGCCCCGTCGCTGCTGGCCTACAACGTCCCGCCGTCGCCGACCTTCCTGAACCAGGCGCTCGCGGTCGCGTTGTGGGGCTGGTTCGTGATCGTCTGCGAGCCCTTCTCGGGCGCCGGCGGGCGCGGGCCGCAGGCGCTGCTGGGCACGTTCGCGATCCTGCTGGCCGCGGTCTGCTGGTCGTGGGGCCCGGGCACGCTGCCCACCGGGCTGGCGCTGTCGGCCCTGGGGCTGCTGCTGGCCGCCGCCGTGCTGGCCGCCGGCGGCGCGGCGGCCCAGTCGCGCGACGACGCCGAGCGCGCCTTCGGCGACTTCTGCCTCGGCTGGGCCGTGGCCGGCGCGTTCAACGTCGCGATCGCGCTGGTGCAGGTGTTCGCGCCCGACTGGGCCGACGGCGACTGGATCGCGCATTCCAGCTACCCCGGCCGCGCGGTCGGCAACATGCGCCAGCCCAACCACCTGAGCAGCCTGCTGATGTGGTCGACCATCGCCACCGTGACGCTGGCCGAACTGGGCCGGCTGCGCCGGCGCGTGGCGGTGCCGCTGGCCGTGGCCTGCGTGTTCGGCGTCGTGCTCACGGCCTCGCGCACCGGGCTCGTCAGCGTGCTCGGGCTGGCGGTGTGGGCGCTGCTGGACCGCCGGCTCTCGCGCCCGACGCGCGTGCTGCTGCTCGCCACGCCCTTGGTCTATGCCGCCACCTGGGCCGGCATGGCCGAATGGGCGCGCCTGTCGGACCACGCCTTCGGCGGCACCGCGCGCCTGGCCGAGTCCGACATCTCGAGCTCGCGCTTCGCGATCTGGAACAACACGCTGGCGATGATCCGCCAGCAGCCCTGGGCCGGCACCGGCTTCGGCGAGTTCAACTTCGCCTGGACGCTGACGCCCTTCCCGGGCCGCCCGGTGGCCTTCTTCGACCACGCGCACAACCTGCCGCTGCAGCTGGCCGCCGAGCTGGGCGTGCCCGCCGCGCTGGTGATCATGGCGCTGCTGCTGGGCGCGCTGGCGGCCGGATTCCGGCTCGCGCGGCGCAGCGAAGGCGCACCCAGCCTGGCGCGCCGCAGCGCGCTCGTGATGGTGCTGATGATCGGCCTGCACAGCCTGCTGGAGTACCCGCTCTGGTACGCCTACTTCCTGCTGCCCGCTTCGTGGGCGCTGGCCTACGCCGCCGCCGAATCACCCTGGGCTTCGCTGCGCACGCCCTCGCGCACGCTGCCGGCGGCGGCGCTGGCGCTGGTGGCCGGCGCGGTGCTCTCGGTGTTCGACTACCAGCGCGTCACCGCCATCTTCAGCGCCGAGCCGGGCACGCCGCCGCTGGAGCAGCGCATCGCCGCCGGGCGCCGCAGCGTGCTTTTCGCGCACCACGCGGCCTACGCGGCCGCCACCACCTCGGTCGGCGGCAACAGCCTGGCGCCGTTCGGCATCGCCACCCATTACCTGCTGGACACGCGCCTCATGATGGCCTGGGCGAAGGCGCTGGCGGCGCACGGCGAGGTCGAGCAGGCGCGCGCCGTCGCCGCGCGCCTGCGCGAGTTTCGCAACCCGAACGCCGAGGAGTTCTTCGAACCCTGCGAGCCGGGCGCGGCCGCCAGCGCGCCCGAAGGCGAAGCCGCGAGCAGCCCCGAGGCCGCCGAGCCCGCCGCCAGCGCGCCCTTCCAGTGCGAAGCGCCGCAGCGCGCGCACGACTGGCGCGAGTTCGCCACGCCCTGAAGGCGCGCGGCCGCGGTGGCTACGGCGCGACCCAGTCGCCCGACTTGCCGCCGCGCTTTTGCAGCACGCGGATGCCTTCCATCACCATGCCGCGGTCGACCGCCTTGCACATGTCGTAGACCGTGAGCAGGCCCACCTGCACCGCGGTCAGCGCTTCCATCTCAACGCCGGTGCGGCCCACGGTTTCCACCTGCGCGGTGCAGCGCACGGCGTGTCGTTCGGCATCGAGCTCGAAGTCGACCGCCACGCGCGTGATGGGCAGCGGGTGGCACAGCGGCACCAGGTCCGCGGTGCGCTTGGCGCCCTGGATCGCGGCGACGCGCGCGATGCCGATCACGTCGCCCTTCTTCGCCTGACCCGAAGCCACCAGCGCGAACGTGGCCGGCTGCATGCGGATGGTGCCGGTGGCGCGCGCCACGCGGTGCGTCTCGCCCTTGGCCGCGACGTCGACCATGTGCGCCTGGCCCTGCGGGTCGAAGTGGGTCAGCGGCGAATTCATGAGCGGAAACAAGCGGGCAAAGCGATGCTGTCATGATAGTCGCCCGCTCTCCCGGGAAGCCCTGCGCTTGATCTTCTTCCGCCGCTCCGCCTGGACCCGCGCGCTCGCGCTCTTCCTCGCCTGCCTGTTCGCCGCGCCGCTGCCGGCGCAGGTGCGGCTGCCTTCGCTGGGCGAGAGCGCTTCGGAGGACTTCAGCGTCGGCACCGAACGCCGCACCGGCGAGCAGATCATGCGCGAGATCCGGCGCGACCCCGACTACCTGGACGACCCGGTGCTGCTGGAGTACCTGCAGTCGATCTGGCAGCCCCTGGTGGCCGCTGCGCGCGAACTCGGCAACGTGGCGCCCGAGATCGACCAGCAGTTCGCCTGGGAATCCTTCCTCGTGCGCGACCGCGCGGTCAACGCCTTCGCGCTGCCGGGCGGCTACGTGGGCGTGAACCTGGGGCTGATCGCGATCACCTCCACGCCAGACGAGCTGGCCTCGGTGCTGGCGCACGAACTTTCGCACGTGACGCAGCGGCACATCGCGCGCAGCATCGGCAACAGCTCCAAGAGCTCGATGGTCGCGATGGCGGCGCTCATCCTGGCCATCCTGGCGGCCTCGCGCTCGAACAACACCGACGTCGCCAACGCGGCGCTGATGACCGGCCAGGCGGCGGCCATCCAGGGCCAGCTCAACTTCTCGCGCGACGTGGAACGCGAGGCCGACCGCATGGGCTTCGGCCTGCTGCAGCCGGCCGGCTTCGGCAGCGCCGGCATGGCCGCCATGTTCGAGAAGCTCGACGCCGCCAGCCGCCTCAACGACAACGGTTCCTTCCCCTACCTGCGCAGCCACCCGCTGACGGTCGAGCGCATCAGCGAGGCGCGCTCGCGCGCCCTCTTCGCCGGCCCGGCCGGCCGGGTGCACCCGTCGCTGCTGCACCAGCTGATGCAGGTGCGCGCGCGCGTGCTGATGGACCCCGACCCGCAGCAGCTCCACCGCCTGCAGGACCAGCCCGGCGGCCTGCCCGGCGCGCCGCTGAAGGAGCGGCTGGCCGCTGCCTACGGCGCCTCGCTCGCGGCCTCGCTCACGCGCAACCACGCGCTGGCCGAACGCGCGGCCACCGACGCGCTGGCGCTGGCGCAGCAGGCCAGCCCGCGCGAGCCCGGCGCCGAACGCGCCGTGCGCCTGCTGCAGGCGCAGGTGCGGCTGGAGCGCGGCGACGCGAAGGCGGCGCTGGCCGCGCTGGACGCCCTGCCGCCCGAAGCGCAGGCGCGCGCGCCGCTGCTGATGCGCGCGCAGGCCATCGTCGACCTGCAGCGCCAGGGCGGCGGCGCCGGTCTGCTGCGCGAGTCCACCGAGACGCTGCAGACCTGGGTGGCGGAGCACCCGCACGACGCCGGCGCCTGGTCGCTGCTGTCCTCCAGTGCCGAAGCGGCCGGCCTGAAGCTGCGCGCGCTGCGCGCCGGCGCCGAGGCGCGCGCCGCGCTCGGCGACCTCAATGGCGCCATCGACCGCCTGCGTGCCGCGCAGACGGCGGCACGCTCGGCCAGCGGGCCCGACTTCATCGAGGCTTCCGTCATCGACGCGCGCCTGCGCGACCTGCAGGGCCAGCGCCGCCAGCTCGCGCTCGAAGCGCGCGGCGGCAAGGCGCCGAAGGACCCGAACGACCCGAACGAGCCGCCGCCCCAGTAGGCCCGCCCGCGGCCGCGCGCCTACACTGCGCCGCGTGCCGCGCCCTCTGACCGCACTCGTCGCCGCGCTCGCCGCCGGCGTCTCCTTGTCCGCCTTCGGCGCCCGGGTGGTCGCCGTCAGCCCCGAAGGCAAGGTTGCCGAGCCCAGACAGGTCAGCGTGCGCTTCGACCGCGCGGTGGTGCCGGCGGGCGACCCGCGGCTGCCGGCGCCCTTCACGCTGCGCTGCGAAGGCCAGGCCGTCGAAGGCGACGCGCGCTGGGCGAGCGACCGCGTCTGGCTGTTCGACTTCAAGGCGCCGCTGCCGGCCGGCCGCCGCTGCGTGCTCGCGGCCGACCCGGCGTGGAAGCCGCTGGACGGCGCGCTCGAAGGCACGCGCGAATTCAGCTTCGCCAGCGCGCCGCTGGCGGTGCAGACGATCCGCCCCTTCCCCGGCGCGCGCATCGACGAGCAGCAGCAGTTCCTGCTGCGCTTCAACGGCGACGCCGACGCGCGCCAGGCCGCTTCGGCCTGGTGCGAGGTGCAGGGCCTGGGCGAACGCATCGCGGCGAAGGTGATCGAAGGCGCGCCGCGCAACGAACTGCTGCGTTCGCAGCACCTGGAAAAGGAAGCCGCGCGCTGGCTGCTCGTGGGCTGCGAACGCAGCTTTCCGGCCGACACCGCGGTGCGCCTGGTCTGGGGCCGCAGGTTCGAGTGGAAGACACGGGCGAAGCTCACGGCCGAGTTCAGCTGCGAACGCGAACGCGCCAGCGCACCCTGCATGCCGCTGCGGCCGATGACGCTGCGCTTCTCGGCGCCGGTGGCGCGCGCGGCGGCGCTGGCCGCGCGGCTGGTGCCGCTGCCAGGCCAGCCCGGCAAGGCCGTCGAGCCGAAGGCCGAGCCGGGCGACTTCGTGAGCGAGATCCAGTTCGCCGCTCCGCTGCCGGAGAACCAGCGCCTGCGCCTCACGCTGCCCGCGATCGCCGACGAAGCGGGCCGCGCGCTTGCCAACGCGGCCTCGTTCCCGCTCGAAGTGGCCACCGGCCCGCTGCCGCCGCTGGCGAAGTTCGCCGGCGGCGCCGTCTTCGGCATCGTCGAAGCCGGGCCGGAGGCGATGCTGCCGCTCACGCTGCGCCAGGTGCAAGTCGACCTGCAGGGTGCCACCACCGGCGGCCAGGTGCGCGTGAAGCGGCTCGACGCGAGCACGCCCGACGCCGAGCTGATGCGCTGGGTGGCCAAGCTGGCGCAGCTGCAGTCGGAACGCTGGGAGAGCCGCGAGCTCACCGTGCTCGCCGCCGAGCCCGACGCCAGGCGCACCGAGCTGCCGCACCCGGCCGGCGGCGCGCCGCAGGCCACCGAGGTGATCGGCCTGCCGCTGCCGCAGCCGGGTTACCACGTGGTGGAGGTCGAGTCGCGCATCCTGGGCGAGTCGCTGCTCGCGAAGGCGGCGCCGATGTACGTGCGCACCGGCGTGCTCGTCACCAACCTGGGCGTGCACTTCAAGCGCGGGCGCAGCTCCAGCCTGGTGTGGGTGACCACGCTCGACCGCGGCCGGCCGGTGGCGGGCGCGAAGGTGGCGGTGAACGACTGCCGCGGCCGCGTGCTCTGGAACGGCAGCACCGGTGCCGACGGCGTGGCCCGCATCGACCGCGGCTTCGACGACCCGGAAGACGAAGCCCGATGCGTCAGCCACGACGGCCCGATGGTCAGCGCGCGTCTGGGTGCCGACGTGGCCTTCGTCTACGCCGGCTGGGCCAAGGGCATCGAGCCCTGGCGCTTCAACCTCGCCGCCGCGCGCGGCGCCACGCCCGACCGGCGCGCGCACACCGTGTTCGACCGCACGCTGGTGCGTGCTGGCGAGACGGTGTCGATGAAGCACTTCGTGCGCGACGAGGTGGCCGCCGGGCTGGCGCTGCCGGCGCCAGACACGCTGCCCGATGCGGCCGTGATCACCCACGTGGGCAGCGGCGCCGAGACCGTGCTGCCGCTCACCTGGCCGCGCGGCGCGCGCGCGGCCGAAGGGCACTGGGCGGTGCCGGCGAGCGCCAAGCTGGGCCTCTACGACGTGGCGCTGAAGAAGGGCGACAAGCGCTGGCCCAGCGGCAGCCTGCGCGTGGAAGCGTTCCGCGTGCCGCTGGTCGACGCGCGGCTGGCGCTGCCGGCCGGTCCGCTGGTGGCGCCGAAGTTGCTCGCGCTCGACGCCCAGCTCGACCTCAACGCCGGCGGCCCGCTGCCGAACGCGCCGCTGAAGCTCTCGGCGCTGCTGCGACCGGCGACCGTGAGCTTCCCCGGCCGCGACGACTACAGCTTCCAGCCGCCGCGGCGCGAACGCGCCGCCCCCGGCGACGACGCGTCCGAGGACCACGCGCGCCTGGTCGCCGACCGCCTGGCCGCGAAGACCGACGCCAAGGGCGCCGCGCGCATCACGCTCGCCGACCTGCCGGCGCTGGAAGGTCCCACCGAGCTGGTCGCCGAACTCGGCTTCGACGACCCCGCAGGCGAAGTGCAGACCGTGAGCCGGCGCGCCACGCTGTGGCCTGCCGCGCTGGTGGTGGGCGTGCGCACGCGCGGCTGGGCCGCGGTGCGCGGTGCCGCGCGCTTCTCGGCGCTGGTGCTCGACACCGACGGCAGGCCGCAGGCCGGCCGCGCGGTGGAAGTGGTGGGCCGGCTGCACAACACGCTCTCGGTGCGCAAGCGCTCGGTGGGCGGCTTCTATGCCTACGACAACCAGCACCAGGTGAAGGAGCTGGGCGCGCTGTGCCAGGGCAAGACCGACGCCCAAGGCCGGCTGGACTGCGAAGCGGCGCTCGACGCGCCGGGCGAGGTGGAGCTGATCGCGCGCGCCGCCGACGACGCCGGCCGCCGCGCCGAGGCCGCGGCCACGGTGTGGGTCAGCGGCCGCGGCGAACTCTGGTTCGAGCAGGACAACGACGACCGCATCGACCTGCTGCCCGAGAAGCGCGAGATCGAACCCGGCGAGACCGCGCGCCTGCAGGTGCGCATGCCCTTCCGCGACGCCACCGCGCTGGTGAGCGTGGAACGCGAAGGCATCGTCGAAGCGCATGTGCAGCGCCTTTCCGGCCGCGACCCGGTGATCGAGCTGCCGGTGCCGAAAGGCGCGGCCTCGTGGGCGCCCAACGTCTACGTCTCGGTGCTGGTGCTGCGCGGCCGCCTGCGCGACGCGCCCTGGTGGTCGATCTTCACCTGGGGCTGGCGCGACCCCGCCGACTGGTGGCGCGCCTTCCGCTACGAAGGGCAGGACTACAAGCTGCCGACTGCGCTGGTGGACTTCTCCAAGCCCGCCTTCAAGCTCGGCGTGGCCGAACTCCAGGTGGGCCTGGCCGAACACCGGCTGGACGTGAAGGTCACGCCCGCGAAGGCGCAGTACGGCGTGCGCGAGACGGTGAAGACGCGCGTGGCCGTCACGCGCGGCGGCCAGCCGGTGGCGAACGCCGAGGTGGCCTTCGCTGCCGTCGACGAAGGGTTGCTCGCGCTGGCGCCCAACGGGTCGTGGAACCTGCTCGAAGGCCTGATGCAGAGCCGGCCCTGGGGCGTGGAGACGGCGACCGCGCAGGGCGAGATCGTCGGCCGCCGCCACTACGGCCGCAAGGCGCTGCCGCCGGGCGGCGGCGGCGGCCGCAACCCGACGCGCGAGCTCTTCGACACCCTGCTGCTGTGGCGCGGCACGGTGGCGCTGGACGCCAGGGGCGAGGCCGAGATCGACGTGCCGCTCAACGATTCGCTCACCAGCTTCCGCCTCGTCGCCGTGGCCGACGACGGCAGCCAGCGCTTCGGCACCGGCAGCGCCAGCGTGCGCGTGAGCCAGGACCTGCAGATGCTGCCCGGCCTGCCGCCGCTGGTGCGCGAAGGCGACCGCATCGACGCCGGCTTCACGCTGCGCAACAC
>CAYVXO010000109.1:0-19986 GCA_964454485.1 uncultured Rubrivivax sp. | reverse complement strand
AAGAAAGGCAGGCCGGTGAACTGCAGCGCCTCGCCTTCGGTGAGCGTGTCGCCCAACTGCAGCACGCCGTGGTTGGGAATGCCGATGATGTCGCCGGCGAAGGCCTCGTCCAGCAGCTCGCGCCGCTGGCTGAGGAAGCTCACCACCGTGTTCGGCCGCAGTTCCTTGCCCGAGCGCGTGACCTTCAGCCGCATGCCGCGCTCGAAGTGGCCGGCGGCCACGCGCACGAAGGCGATGCGGTCGCGGTGCGCGGGGTCCATGTTGGCCTGGATCTTGAACACCACGCCGGCGAACTTCTCCTCCGTCGGCTGCACCTCGCGCTGGATCGAAGGGCGCGGTCCGGGCGGCGGCGCCAGGTCCACGAGCGCGTCCAGCACCTCGCGCACGCCGAAGTTGTTGATCGCCGAGCCGAAGAACATCGGCGTCTGGTGGCCGCCGAGGAACTGCGCCTCGTCGAAAGCCGGCGCGGCGTGCTGCACCAGTTCGACCTCGCCGTGCGCGTGCCCGAAGGCGTCGCCGAAGCGCTCGGCCAGCACCGGGTTCGAGAGCCCTTCGATGATCTCGTCGTCGTCGCGGTTGCGGTCTTCCCCCGGCGTGAACACGCGCATCTGCTCCTTGCGCAGGTCGAGCACGCCGCCGAAGAACTTGCCCATGCCCACCGGCCAGCTGAAGGGCACCACCGACATGCCCAGCTCGCGCTCGATCTCGTCGAACAGGTCCAGCGGGGCCTTCACCTCGCGGTCCATCTTGTTGACGAAGGTGATGATGGGCGTGTTGCGGGCCCGGCACACCTGCAGCAGGCGCCGCGTCTGCGGCTCCACGCCGTTGGCGGCGTCGATCACCATCAGCGCCGCGTCCACCGCGGTGAGCACGCGGTAGGTGTCCTCGCTGAAGTCCTGGTGGCCCGGCGTGTCCAGCAGGTTGATGACGCAGCCGCGGTACTCCATCTGCATCACGCTGGAGGCGACCGAGATGCCGCGCTGCTTCTCGATTTCCATCCAGTCGGAAGTGGCGTGGCGGCTCGCCTTGCGCGCCTTCACGCTGCCGGCGATCTGGATCGCGCCGGAAAACAGCAGCAGCTTTTCCGTCAGCGTGGTCTTGCCCGCGTCGGGGTGGCTGATGATCGCGAACGTGCGGCGGCGCCGGACTTCGGTCTCGATGCGGGGGGAGGTCTCGGTGGCCATGGCGTTTCGCGGGCGAACCGCGAATTATCATCGCTTCGACCTTGCAGACCCCCCTGTCCCCCGACCTCGCTTCGCGGCTGCGCAGCGCCACGCGCGAGCTGCACGCCGAGGTCGAACGCACCGGCGTGATGGCCGACCTGCTGGCCGGGCGCCTGTCGCGCGCCGGCTTCGCGGGCCTGCTGCGCAACCTGCACGCCCTCTATGCCGCGCTGGAGCCGGCGCTCGAAGGCTTCGGCCCGCTGCCGGTGCCGCCGCTGCAGCGCACGGCGCGGCTGGCCGAAGACCTGGCGGTGCTGCACGGGCCGGACTGGCGCATTGAGTTGCCGGTGGCGAAGGCGACGGACGACTACGTGGCGCGGCTGCACGCCCTGGCCGCGCGCCAGGCGCCCGAGCTCGCGGCGCACGCCTACGTGCGCTACCTGGGCGACCTGCACGGCGGCCAGGTGCTGGCGCGCCTGGTGGCGAAGCGCTACGGCCTGCAGGGCGACGCCGGGATCCGCTTCTACGACTTCGGCGACGAAGCCCGCGTGCAGCGCCTGCGCGAAGACCTGCGCGGCGCGCTGGTCGCGATGCAGCCGGGGGAAGCGGCGGCCGAAGCCATCGTCGAGGAAGCCTGCTGGGCCTTCCGCCAGCACGCGCGGCTGTTCAGCGAACTGGCCGAAGCCTAGTTCCCGGCGCTGCGGATCTGCGCGTACAGCAGCGCCGCGCGCCGCGCCGAGCTTTCCAGCTCCTGCAGCAGCGGCGCCACCATCGGGCCGGCGCTGCCGTCGGCGATGTCCATCGCGGCCAGGCTGGCGTTGGTGAGGATGGCGCCGATCACCTCGTCGGCCTGGCGCAGGCCCAGCGCGGCCAGCCGCAGCGAGTCTTCCAGGTGGCGGCGCGCCTCGGCGGTGCGGCGGCTGTCAGACAGGTCGGCCAGCGTGAGGATGCAGCCCAGCAGCGCGCCGTCGCGCCCCGGCACCACCTCGGCGCGAACCGCCACCGGCAGCGCCGTGCCGCCGCCGCGGCGCAGGCCCCATTCGCCGCGCCAGGGCTGCATCGCCAGCGTGGCCAGCGTGCCGCGCACCAGCACCGGCTGCTCGAAGCATTCGGCCGCGTCGTCGCCGCGCGCCGGCGGCGGCAGGCCTTCGCGCAGCGCCTGGAAGGCCGGGTTCGCGAACACCACGCGGCCGCCGGGGTCGGTGACGAGCACCGGCTCGCCGGAAGCGCCCACCGAGTCGCGGATCTGCGCCAGCTGGTGCTCGGCGATCAGCAGGCGCACCGCCTGCACCTGCACGATGATGTCCACCAGCGCCGCGCCGAGTGCACGCGCCAGCGCGCGTTCGGCGGTGGTCCAGGCCGCCGCGGTGCCGCGCACGATTTCGCTCCAGGCCTCGAAGCTGCGCCGCGGCGAAAGCTGCAGCGGGTCGTCGCCGATCACCGCCTTGGCCGGGTTGCCGGCCCAGGTCACGGTGAGCAGCTGCTCCTTGCGGAACCACATCAGCCAGTCGCTGCGCGTGTGCGACAGCTTCACCGCCAGCACGCCGGCGGCGGTGGGCGTGAGCGAGGCGAGCGCCGGGTTCGCCTGCGCGACCGAATTGCAGGCGAAGGGCAGCTCCAGCGCCTGGCCGTCGATCCAGTCCAGCAGCGCGCGCAGCTCGGGCGTGGAAGGCACCTCGCCGGAGGTGAGCACCTCGCCGTCGTGGAACAGCGCCGCGCCGGTGGCTTCCAGCGGCTGCAGCAGCGTGCGCGGGTTGCGGAACAGCGCCAGCCGCCAGTCGCCTTCGGTGCTGGTGGCCTCGATCAGGCGCTGCTCCAGCCGGCGCACCATCAGCGCCACCTGCGCGTGGGCGTAGTTCTCGATGGCGGCGATGCGCGTGCTCGCCACCTCGGCCAGCAGGTCGACCGCGCGCCGCATCGCGAAGCCGATGCGGCGCGGGCTGTAGTGGTGGGCCGCGATCAGTCCCCAGAGCTTGCCTTCGCGCACCAGCGAAGCGACCAGCGTGGCGGTGACGCCCATGTTGCGCAGGTACTGCAGGTGCAGCGGCGACATGCTGCGCAGCGCGCACATCGACATGTCCAGCGGCGCGGCGCCGGCCGGCAGCAGCGGCTGCGGCTCGTAGTTCACGTCGACCAGCAGGCGCACGCGGTTGCGCAGGTACAGCTCGCGCGCGCGCTGCGGGATGTCGGTGGCCGGGTAGTGGTGGCCGAGCAGCGATTCGAGGCGGGGGTCGCGCGCCTCGGCGACGATCTTGCCGTGGCCGTCGGGGTCGAACTTGTAGACCATCACGCGGTCGTAGCCGGTGAGGTCGCGAACCACCTTCACCACCGCGTCGGCCAGGGTGCCGATGCCGGCGGCGGCGCTGAAGCGCTGCACCGCGTCGGCCAGGTGGCGCGTGAGTTCGCCGCTGCCCAGCGAGAGCGCCGGCGGCAGGTCCGCCGGTGCCGGGTCCAGCAGCTCCATCTCCAGCACCAGCGCGCCGCCGGGGGCGCGGTGCAGGGCGCCTTCGAGCTGCCGGCCGTCGCCGGTGCGGGCCTGCAGCGGCACCGGCTCGGCGAGGTCGGCACCGGCATGCGCCAGCACCCGCGCCGCCAGGTCGCCGCCCAGCGTGGCGAGCGGGCGGCCCAGCAGCGGCTCGGCAGCGGGCCCGAAGACGCTGCCCGCATTCGCGCTCGCCTGCAGCACCGGCAGGTCGCCTTCGCCCAGCACCAGCAGCGCGCCGTGCGGCTGGACGGAGCCCGCGAGGTGGATGAGCTCGCGCTCGCAGTTGCTCAGGTCGGCCTGGCCGAAGGCGGGGCTGTCCATGCAGGCCCTCAGTTCAGCATCGAAGGCGGCGCAAGACCCAGCCGCTGCATGCGCAGGAAGAGGCTTTCGGGGGGGATGGCCAGCAGCGCCGCGGCGGCGTCGAGCCGGTGGTGGGCACGTTCGAGCGCGGTCTCGACGAGCAGCCGCTCGACCCACTGCAGGCCGTGCACCAGCAGTTCGGGCAGCGCCGTCTGGCCCAGGCGCGCGACCAGCTCGTTCGGCGCCGCGGGCGCCTCGGCGGCGGGTGCCGCCTGGTTCAGGTGCAGCGTGAAGCCGATGTCTTCCTGGTCGCCTTCGGCGAGCAGCGCGCCCGAGACCTCGGCCGCGATCGGCGGCGTGCCGGCCACGCGCAGCGTGACGGCGGCGCGGCCGATGATGCCGTGCGCGCGCACCTGCGTGAGCAGCGCGGCCCAGCGCGCGCTCACGTCGCCGAGCGCGTCGCCGATCAGCCAGCCGCGCAGGCGCGATTCGTCGCCGGCGCGCGCCAGCGCCACGAAGGCGGGGTTGGCCATGCGGATGCGGCCGTTGGAATCGGTGATGACGGCCGCCTCGGGCATGTGCTCGAAGAAGTCGGTCATCGGCTCGACGTGGCGCGCGCGCACCAGCAGGCACTGGCGCTCGTCGGCGCGGAACGGCGTCGCCGAGACGGCGGCCGTCCACGCCGGGCGGCCGGCCAGTTCGGCCAGCCGCACCCGCACTTCGGAAGCGCGGCCGCTGGAACGGGCGGTGGCGAAGAGTTCCTCGACCGCGGCGCGCGAGCCGGGGTCCACGTGCTCGGCCGGGCGCGCGCCTTCGGCGGCGCCGCTGCCGAAGAACGCCGCCGCGGTGGGGTTGGCCTCGACGACGGCGAAGCTCGCCGCGTCGACCACCAGCACCGCGTCGCGCGCCACCTGGAACAGCAGCCGGTAGCGCGTCTCGGCCTGGCGGCGCTGCCAGTAGTCGCGTTCCATGTCCTGCTGCGCGTCGAGCATGCGCTGCTGGATCGCGGCCACCGAACGCAGGTCGCGCCCGACCGCCAGCACCGGGCCGTCGTGGCCCAGCCGCACCGCGGCCCAGGAGACGGGGATCGAGCCACCGCCGGCGCCCGGGTGGTTGACCTCGCGCCGCTTCGAGACGCCGCTGGTGCGCGCTTCCTGCAGCAGCAGTTCGACCTTGCGGCGCGTCTCGGGGGTGACCGTGTCGACCCAGGCCCGACCCACCCAGGGGTCGCCCGCAGCCCGCACCGGCACCTGCCCTTCGGCGACGCTGCGGATCACGCCGTCGTCGCCGATGACCAATGCGATGTCACTGGCGACTTTCACGAAGGTCGAAGCCAGTTCCGGTGCAAGCCCAGACAGCAGGCTCAGGTCGGCCAAGTCCGGTGTCGGCTGGCTCATATGCACAAGGTAGCACACTTGGGGCGGCAGGCGGTGACCGGATGGCACACTGGCCGGGTGCCGGAATTGCCCGACATCAAGCTCTACGTCGAAGGTGCGCAGGCGCGCCTGCAGGGGCAGGTGCTGCGTCGGCTGCGCATCCTGAACCCCTTCCTGCTGCGCACCGCGGTGCCGCCGGTGGCCGAGGCAGAAGGCCGGCGCGTGACGGGCGTCGAACGGCTCGGCAAGCGCGTGGTGCTGGCGCTGGAGGACGGCCGCTTCCTCGTCGTCCACCTCATGATCGCCGGCCGCCTGCGCTGGCTGGCGCCGGGTGCGAAGCCGCCGGCACGCATCACGCTGGCGACTTTCGAGTTCGACGGCGGCACCCTGGTGCTCACCGAAGCCGGCACCACGCGCCGCGCCTCGCTGCACTTCCTGCCCGAGCGCGCCGCGCTGGCCGCGCTGGATCCCGGCGGCCTGGACCCGATGACCTGCGACGGCGCTGCCTTCGCCGCCCGGCTGGCTTCGGAGAACCACACGCTCAAGCGCGCGCTCACCGACCCGCACCTCTTCAGCGGCATCGGCAACGCCTATTCCGACGAGATCCTGCACCGCGCGAGGCTTTCGCCGCTGGCGCTGACGAAGTCGCTGCCGGCCGAGTCCGTGCAGCGCCTGCACGAGGCCGTGCGCGCGGTGCTCGCCGAATGGACCGAACGCCTGCGCGCCGAGGCTGCCGCGGCCGGCGGCTGGCCCGAGAAGGTGACCGCCTTCCACCCGCAGATGGCGGTGCACGGCCGCTTCGGCCAGCCTTGCCCGGTGTGCGGCGCGCCGGTGCAGCGCATCGTCTACGCCGAGAACGAAGCCAACTACTGCGCGCGCTGCCAGACCGGCGGCCGCCTGCTCGCCGACCGCGCGCTGAGCCGGCTCCTGAAGGCCAGCTGGCCCAAGCACCTGGACGATCTCTGAAGACCCGCGATGGACCTGCGACTCACGATCCTCGACTGGGCCGGCCGCCACCGGCTCGACTCCGCCGCGCGGCGGCGGCTGGAAGCGCTCGCCGGCCTGGGCGTCGAGCCGGCGGCGCTGCGGCAGGTGCTGCCGCTGGCCTTGGTTGCGCTGGCGGCCGCGCTGGCCGGGCTGGGCGCCGTGTTCTGGATCGCGTCGCAATGGGGCGAGCTCGGCCGCGCCGGCCGCTTCGGCGTGCTGCAGGGCGCACTGCTGCTGGCCGCCGCCGGCGCCTGGCCGCAGCGCGCGGTGCGGCCGGCGGCCGGGCTGTTGCTGCTGCTGGGCACCGGCGCGCTCTTCGCCTTCTTCGGCCAGACCTACCAGACCGGGGCCGACGCCTGGCAGCTGTTCGCGCTCTGGGCCGCGCTGGCGCTGCCGCTCGCGCTGGGCCTGCGCAGCGACCTCGTCTGGGTGCCCTGGGTGCTTGTGGCGGTGGCGGCGGTCTCCCTGTGGGTGCAGGCGCACACGGGGCACCGCTGGCGCTTCTCGTCCGCCGACGCCGGCGTGCAGGGCGCCGGCTGGGTCATGCTGGTGGCGCTGACGCTGGCGCTGGGACCGCCGGGGCGGCGCTTCACCGGCGCCGGACCCTGGGCGCTGCGCACCGCGGCCACGCTCACCGTGGCCGCCATCACCGCGGTCGGGCTGGGCGGGCTGTTCGCGAGCGCGGTGGGCCTGCAATACGCGCTGGCGCTGGTGGCACTGGCCGCGGCGGCGGCGCTCACGGCCACGCGGCGCGCCTTCGACGTCTTCGTCGCCAGCGCACTGGCGCTCGGGCTGGACACGCTGGTCGTCGCCGGGCTGGGGCGGCTGCTGCTGGAAGGCCACTCGGGCGGCGACCCGATCGGCCGCCTGTTCCTGCTGGGCCTCGTCGCGGCCGGCCTGCTGGCCGGCAGCGTGAAGGCGGTGCTGCACCTGGCGCGGCGCGCCGAAGGCGAAGCCCGATGAAGCGCGAACGCGTCGAAGCCCTGCGCGCCCAGGCCGTCGCGGCCGGCCTGCTGCCGCCCGAGGCCACGCTGCCGGCCGCCGAGGAGCGGCCGTGGCCGGTGGTGCTGCTCACCGCCTTCGGCGCCTGGCTGGCGGCGCTGCCGCTGCTGGGCGTGGTGGGCATGCTGCTGGGACCGCTGCTCACGCACGGCGGCGGGCTCTACGTCGTCGGCCTGCTGATGCTGGCCGGCGCGGTGGTGGTGCTGCGTTCGCGCGACGTGCCGCTCTTCGTCGAGCAGCTCGCGGTGCCGGCGCTGCTGGTGGGCCTGGGCTCGCTGGGCGGCGCGCTGTTCCAGGACCTGAAGACACGCGGCGGCGCCGCCGCGATGGCGCTGGTCGTGCTCCTGCTGGCCGCGCTGCTGCGCCGCGCCTGGCTGGGCAGCCTGCTCGGTGCGGCAGCGGCGCTGCTCGCGGTGCTGGCCGCGGTGGCCGGGGACCGCGGGGCCGACCTGGGCTACGGCGGCCTGCGCGACTGGGCCGCGTGGCATGCGGGGCTGGCGGTCTGGCTGGTCTTCTTGGTCGCGCGCCGGCGGCCTGGCCTGCCGGCGGCGGTCGAAGCCTGGCTGGAGCCGGTGGCGGCCGGCTGGCTGCTGGCCGTGCTGGGCGGGCTGGCCTGGTGGTCGGGCATGACCTTCCTCGCCGGCGCGGCCTTGGGCGGCGGCCTGGTGGGCGAGATCGCGCGCGACCTCGGCCACGCGGCGCGTGCCGCGGGCGATTGGCAGACGATGGCGGCCGCTTCGGCGCTGCTGGCCGGGGTGGCGGGGGCCGCGGCGGCGCGCGCCTGGCCGGGCCTGCGCCAGCCGGCCTGGGCCGCGGTGGCGGCGGTGCTGGCGGCATTGGCGTGGTTCATGCCCACGCTGGGGGCGAGCCTGCTGGTGCTGGCGCTGTGCTCCACGCAGTCGCGCTGGCGCCTGGCCGGCACCGCTGCATTGGCCGCGGCCTGGATCGTCGGCGCCTTCTACTACGCACTGGCCTGGCCGCTCGCGACCAAGGCCGCGGTGCTGGCCGGTGCCGGCGTGCTGCTGGGCCTGCTGGCCGTCTGGGCCGGGGCGCGCCTGCCGAGGTCGCACGCGCCCGATGCGCAGGCTGCGGCGCCGGGCGGCCGCTGGGCGCGGGCCGGCGTCGCGGCCAGCCTGCTCGCCACGCTGGCGGTGGCCAACAGCGGCATCGCGCAGAAGGAATCGCTCATCGCCCACGGCCGGCCGGTGTTCGTGGAGCTGGCGCCGGTGGACCCGCGTTCGCTGATGCAGGGCGACTACATGCGGCTCGCCTTCCGCCTGCCCGACGGCGGTCCGGCCGACGAGGACGCGCTGCGCGGCGCCAGCCGCCCGCGCGTGGTGGCGCGGCTGGACGAACGCGGCGTCGCCACGCTGCTGCGCGTGGACAACGGCGGCGCACTCGCCGAAGGCGAACTGCGCATCGAGCTGGCGCCGCGCGGCGGGCGCTGGGTGCTCGTCACCGACGCCTGGTTCTTCCGCGAAGGCGAATCGGCGCGCTGGGCGAAGGCGAAGTACGCCGAGTTCCGCGTCGAAGCCGACGGCCGCGCGCTGCTGGTCAACCTGCGCGGCGAATCGCTGCAGCCCTTGTAGGATCGTCCCCACCGACCGCCACCACGCCTGCCCCGCCATGAGCGACTTCCCCGCCGACATCTACACCGAACCTTCCAACATCGACGTCGACACCCTGGCCAACCTGGGCCCGCTGACCCGCATGGCGGGCATCTGGGAGGGCCAGCGCGGGCTGGACGTGAAGCCCAAGGCCGAAGGGCCGAAGAAGCAGGCCTACGTCGAGCGCATCGAGCTGCAGCCGATCGACCCGCAGACCAACGGCCCGCAGCTGCTCTATGGCCTGCGCTACCACACCCACGTCACCAAGCCCGGCCAGGTGAAGACCTACCACGACCAGGTCGGCTACTGGCTCTGGGAGCCGGCCACCGGCTGCGTGATCCACACGCTGACCATCCCGCGCGGCCAGACCGCCATGGCCGCCGGCACCGCGGCCGCCGACGCGCGCGAGTTCGAGCTCGTCGCCACCCAGGGCCTGGAGACCTGGGGCATCTGCTCGGCGCCGTTCCTGAACCACGCGTTCAAGACCACCTCGTTCCGCATCAAGGTGAGCTTCAACGACGACGGCACCTGGGGCTACGAGGAAGACACGGTGCTGCAGATCCGCGGACAGGCGGAGCCCTTCCACCACACCGACCGCAACCTGCTCGCCAAGGTGGCCGAGCCGACGCCCAACCCGCTGGCGCGCTGAGCTGACGACCCCCGGCCGCCTGGCGGCCGCCCCCCGAGGGGGCTCCGAACCCGACCGGGAGACCCGGATCGGGTTCGGCCCGTGTTCCACCGCCGCTCCCCCTGGTCGCTTGTGGCGACCTGTCCCCGAGGGGAGGGCGTCCGGCTGCGCGTGCGGTCAGCGCGCGAGGTCGAAGCGGTCGAGGTTCATCACCTTGACCCAGGCGGCGACGAAGTCGTGCACGAACTTGGGCTGTGCGTCGGCGCTGGCCCACACCTCGGCCAGCGCGCGCAGCTGCGAGTTCGAGCCGAACACCAGGTCCACGCGCGTGGCCTTCCACTTCAGCGCGCCGGACTTGCGGTCGCGGCCCTCGAACTCGTCGCCCGCGGGCTTCCATTCGGTGCCCATGTCCAGCAGGTGGACGAAGAAGTCGTTCGTCAGCGTGCCGGGCCGGGTGGTGAACACGCCGTGCGCGCGGCCGCCGCTGTTGGCGCCCAGCACGCGCAGGCCGCCCACCAGCACGGTCATCTCGGGCGCGGTCAGCGTGAGCTGCAGCGCCTTGTCGACCAGCAGCGCCTCGGCCGGCACCGCGCCCGGCGCCTTCACCCAGTTGCGGAAGCCGTCGGCGAAAGGCTCCAGCACGGCGAAGGACGCGGGGTCGGTCTGGTCCTGGCTCGCGTCGACGCGGCCCGGCGCGAAGGGCACCTCGATCTCGAGCCCGGCCTGCTTCGCCGCCTGCTCGATGCCCACGCCGCCGGCCAGCACGATCAGGTCGGCCAGCGAGACCTTGCCCGAAGCCCTCTGGATCTCGCCCAGCTTCGCGAGCACCTTCTTCAGCTGCACCGGATCGTTCACCGGCCACTCGTTCTGCGGCGCCAGCCGGATGCGCGCGCCGTTGGCGCCGCCGCGCTTGTCGCCGCCGCGGAAGGTGGACGCCGAAGCCCAGGCGGTGGACACCAGTTGCGCCACCGTCAACCCGGAAGCCGCGATCTGCGCCTTCAGCGCGGCGATGTCGGCGGCGCCGGGCGCGGGCAGCGTGGCCTTCGGCAGCGGGTCCTGCCACAGCAGGTCTTCGCTCGGCACTTCCGGGCCCAGGTAGCGCGCCTTCGGGCCCAGGTCGCGGTGCGTGAGCTTGAACCAGGCGCGCGCGTAGGCGTCGGCAAAGGCCTGCGGGTCGGCGCGGAAGCGGCGCGAGATCTTCTCGTAGGCGGGGTCGAAGCGCAGCGAGAGGTCGGTGGTCAGCATCGTCGGCCGGTGCTTCTTCGTCTTGTCGAAGGCGTCGGGGATGCTGGGCTCGGCGCCCTTGGCCACCCACTGGATGGCGCCCGCCGGGCTGGTGGTCTTCTCCCACTCGTACGCGAAGAGGTGGTCGAAGAAGTCGTGGCTCCACTGCGCCGGCGTGCGCGTCCAGGTGACTTCCAGCCCGCTGGTGATGGCGTCGGCGCCCTTGCCGCTGCCGTGCGTGCTGTGCCAGCCCAGGCCCTGCGCTTCCAGCGGCGCCGCTTCCGGTTCGGCGCCCACGTGCGTGGCCGGTCCCGCGCCGTGCGTCTTGCCGAGGGTGTGGCCGCCGGCGATGAGCGCCACCGTCTCCTCGTCGTCCATCGCCATGCGGGCGAAGGTCTCGCGGATGTCCTTCGCCGCCGCCACCGGGTCGCCGCTGGCGTTGGGGCCTTCGGGGTTCACGTAGATCAGGCCCATCTGCACCGCGGCGAGCGGGTTGGCCAGGTCGCGGGACCCGGTCTTTGCGCCGTAGCGCTGGTCGTCGCCGAGCCAGGTCTTCTCGCCGCCCCAGTAGACGTCCTGGTCGGGTTCCCAGGTGTCCTCGCGCCCGCCGGCGAAGCCGAAGGTCTTGAAGCCGGCCGACTCCAGCGCCACGTTGCCGGCCAGGATCATCAGGTCGGCCCAGCTGATCTTCTGGCCGTACTTCTGCTTGATCGGCCACAGCAGCCGGCGTGCCTTGTCCAGGTTGCCGTTGTCGGGCCAGCTGTTGAGCGGGGCGAAGCGCTGCTGGCCGCGGCCGGCGCCGCCGCGGCCGTCGCCGGTGCGGTAGGTGCCGGCGCTGTGCCAGGCCATGCGGATGAACAGGCCCGCGTAGCTGCCGAAGTCGGCCGGCCACCAGTCCTGCGAGTCGGTCATCAGCGCCAGCAGGTCGCGCTTGAGCGCGAAGTAGTCGAGGCTGGCGAACTCGCGCCGGTAGTCGAACGCGGGGCCGAGCGGGTCCGACCTGTCCGAGTGCTGGGCCAGGATGTCCAGGCGCAGCCGGTTCGGCCACCAGTCGGCGTCGGTCGTGCCGCCGCCGGCGGCGGCGCTGTGGAAGGGGCATCGGGCAGCGGAAGACATGGGGTGCGACTCCGTTCGTTGGGACACGAAGCGCATGTTGGCCGGCCCTCATAGGCCGTGCCAATTGAAAACCACTAGCCCATGGATAGCTTGGGTGACTTGCCTCTCAGCCTCTGAGCCGCGGGATCAGTCGCGCAGCCGCTTCACGCCCTGCAGCGGGCAGGCATAGATGGCGTTGCGCAGCGCCGCGATCGCCTCGTAGCGCGTGAAGGTGCGCCGCCACGCCAGCACCACGCGGCGCGTGGGCACCGGCTCGGCGAACCTGATGTACTTCACGTGCGGGCTCTTGTCCCTGGGCACCGAGAGCTGCGGCACCACCGTGATGCCCATGCCCGAGGCCACCATGTACTTGATGGTCTCCAGCGAGCTGCCCTCGAAGCTCTTGCGGATGCCTTCGGCGTCGGAGCTGAAGCGCGCGTACTCGGGGCAGACCTCGAGCACGTGGTCGCGGAAGCAGTGGCCCGTGCCCAGCAGCAGCATGGTCTCGTTCTTCAGCTCCTCGGCGGTGACGGTCTTGCGCCTGGCCAGCGGGTGCGACCTGGGCACCGCGGCCTGGAAGGGCTCGTCGTACAGCGGCGCCACCGCCAGGCCGGTGTCCGGGAAGGGCTCGGCCATGATCGCGCAGTCGATCTCGCCGGTGCGCAAGTGCTCCAGCAGCTTGGCGGTGAAGTTCTCGGTGATCACCAGCGGCATCTGCGGCACGCGCTCGATCGCCAGCCGCACCAGGTCGGGCAGCAGGTAGGGCCCGATGGTGTAGATGATGCCCAGCCGCAGCGGGCCGCTCACGGGGTCCTTGCCGCGCTTGGCGATCTCCCGGATCGCCTGCGCCTGCTCGATCACCTGCTGCGCCTGGCGCACGATCTGCTCGCCCAGCGGCGTCACGCTCACCTCGCTCACGCCGCGCTCGAAGATCTTCACGTCGAGCTCGTCTTCCAGCTTCTTGATCGCCACCGAGAGCGTGGGCTGGCTCACGAAGCAGGCCTCGGCGGCGCGCCCGAAATGGCGTTCGCGGGCGACGGCGACGATGTACTTCAGCTCGGTGAGGGTCATGCGCGGATTGTCAGGCCTTCAGGAACTCCGCCTTGCCGCCGAGCCAGCGGTCCACGTGCGCCTGGGCCGCGTCCGGGTGGCGCTGCAGCAGCGCCGGCGCCAGTTCGCGCGCGCGCTGCAGCAGGCCGCTGTCTTCGGCCAGGTCGGCGAAGCGCAGCAGCGCGTCGCCGCTCTGGCGCGCGCCCATGAACTCGCCCGGGCCGCGGATCTCCAGGTCGCGGCGCGCGATCTCGAAGCCGTCGGTGGTCTCGGCCATCGCACGCAGGCGCGCCTTGCCGGTCTCCGACAGCGGCGCGGTGTACAGCAGCACGCACACGCTGGCCACCGCGCCGCGGCCGACACGGCCGCGCAGCTGGTGCAGCTGCGCGAGACCGAAGCGCTCGGCATGCTCGATCACCATCAGGCTCGCGTTCGGCACGTCGACGCCGACCTCGATCACCGTCGTCGCCACCAGCACCTGCATCGGCCCACCTGCAAAGAGCGACATCACGGCCGCCTTCTCGGCCGCCGCCATGCGGCCGTGCAGCAGGCCGACCATCACGCCGGGCAGCGCCTCGCTCAGCTGGGCGTGGGTCGCGGTGGCGTTCTGCAGGTCGACATGCTCGCTCTCTTCCACCAGCGGGCAGACCCAGTAGACCTGCCGGCCCTTGGCCACCTCGTCGCGGATGCGCGCGATCACGGCGTCGCGCTTGCCGTCGGCGAAGACCTTGGTCACCACCGGCGTGCGGCCGGGCGGCAGTTCGTCGATGGTGCTCACGTCCAGGTCGGCGAAGTAGGTCATCGCCAGCGTGCGCGGGATCGGCGTCGCGCTCATCATCAGGAGGTGCGGCTCCAGCGCCTGCGCTTCCAGCTTGGCGCGCAGCGCCAGCCGCTGCGCGACGCCGAAGCGGTGCTGCTCGTCCACCACCGCCAGCCCCAGCTTCGCGAACACCACGTCGTCCTGGATCACCGCGTGCGTGCCGACGACCAGCTGTGCTTCGCCTGAAGCCACCTGCGCCAGCATCGCCGCGCGTCCCTTGCCCTTGCGGCTGCCGGTGAGCCAGGCCACGGTCAGCCCCAGCGGCGCCAGCCAGTCCACGAGCTTGCGGAAATGCTGCTCGGCCAGGATCTCGGTCGGCGCCATCAGCGCACATTGCCAGCCGGCGCCGATGGCCGCGGCGGCCGCCAGCGCCGCCACCACCGTCTTGCCGCTGCCCACGTCGCCCTGCAGCAGGCGGTGCATCGGCCGCGGGCGTGCCAGGTCGGCGCCGATCTCGGCCACCACGCGCTCCTGCGCCGCCGTCAGCGCGAAGGGCAGCACGGCGCGCAGGCGCGCGGGCAGCACAGCGTCCTGCAGCACCGGCGCACGCAGGTGGGCGCGTTCGTCGCGCGCGCGCAGCTGCGAGAGCTGCTGCGCCAGCAGCTCGTCGAACTTCAGCCGCTGCCAGGCCGGGTGGCTGCGGTCTTCCAGCGCTTCCAGCGGCGCGCCCGGCGGCGGGTGGTGCAGGAACTGCAAGGCTTCGCGCAGCGAAGGCAATCCTTCGGGCAGGCTGCCCGGCGGCAGCAGCTCGTGCACCGGCGCGCGCGCCAGCGCGGTCGCCACCACCTTGCGCAGGTAGGCCTGCGGCAGCTGCGCGGTGGTGGGGTAGACCGGGGTCAGCGCGTCCGGCAGCGGCGCGCCTTCCTCGACCGCCTTCACCGCCGGGTGCACCATCTCGCGGCCGAGGAAGCCGCCGCGCACCTCGCCACGCGCGCGCACGCGCCGGCCCACCGCCAGCTGCTTCTGCTGCGAAGGGTAGAAGTTCAGGAAGCGCAGCACCAGCTCGCCGGCATCGTCGGCCAGCCGCACCACCAGCTGGCGGCGCGAGCGCTGCTCCACGCGGCAGTCGATCACGTCGCCTTCCACCTGCGCCAGGTCGCCGTCGCGCAGCGTGCTCATCGGCACCAGGCGCGTCTCGTCCTCGTAACGCAGCGGCAGGTGCAGCGCGAGGTCGATGTCGCGCACCAGCCCCATGCGTTCCAGCGCGCGCTGCGGGGCGGACTTCTCGCGGGGGGCGCCATCGGCAGAAGGCATGGGGTCATTGTCGCCGGGGGCATGGAACAATCCGGCCGCCCCGATAGTCTTCAGGCCGGTACAGCCTGCAAGCCATGAACCGCCACTTCACCCTTGCCGATTTCGATTTCCCGCTCCCGCCCGAGCTGATCGCCCAGCACCCCGCGCCCGAACGCAGCGCTTCGCGCCTGCTCGACGGCCGCGGCCCGCTGCCGGCGGACCGCCGGTTCCGCGACCTGCCTTCGCTGCTGCAGCCGGGCGACCTGCTGGTGTTCAACGACACACGCGTCGTCAAGGCGCGGCTGCTGGGCGTCAAGCCCACCGGCGGCGCGGTGGAGGCGCTGGTCGAACGGGTGCTGCCGAACCACGAGGTGCTGGCCCACCTGCGCGCCAGCAAGAGCCCGCGCCCGGGCAGCCTGGTGCGCTTCGGCGACGCCTTCGACGCCACCGTGCTGGGCCGCGCCGGGCCGGACCAGTCGCTGTTCCACCTGCGTTTCCCGGACGACCCGCTGGTGCTGATGGGGCGCCACGGCCATGTGCCGCTGCCACCCTACATCACGCACGAGGACGCGCCCGAAGACGAGGCGCGCTACCAGACCGTGTTCGCCGCCAGGCCGGGCGCGGTGGCGGCGCCGACCGCTTCGCTGCACTTCGACGACGCCGTGCTCGCCGCGCTGGACGCGCGCGGCGTGCGCCGCGTGGCGATCACGCTTCACGTGGGCGCCGGCACCTTCCAGCCGGTGCGCAGCGAGAACCTGGCCGAGCACCGCATGCACAGCGAGTGGTTCGA
This sequence comes from uncultured Rubrivivax sp., assembly GCA_964454485.1. GTDB lineage: Bacteria > Pseudomonadota > Gammaproteobacteria > Burkholderiales > Burkholderiaceae_C > Rubrivivax. Next base: position 4,226 of record CAYVXO010000109.1, on the reverse strand, counting down.
GGTCGGCGAAGACGCGGTCGCGGCGATCCGCGCCACGCAGGCCGCCGGCCGCCGCGTGGTCGCCGCCGGCACCACCACACTGCGCGCGCTGGAGTCCGCGGCGCGCGGCGGCGCGTTGCAGCCCTACCGCGGCGAGACCGATCTCTTCATCACGCCCGGCTTCGAGTTCCGCGTCGTCGACACGCTGGTCACCAACTTCCACCTGCCGAAGAGCACGCTGCTGATGCTGGTCTCGGCCTTCGCCGGCTTCGAGCACGTGCACGCGCTCTACCGCCACGCCATCGAGGCGCGCTACCGCTTCTTCAGCTACGGCGACGCGATGCTGCTCGACCGCGCCGCATGCTGAGCTTCGAGGTCCTGAAGACCGAAGGCCAGGCGCGGCGCGGCCGCCTCGGGCTGAATCACGGCACGGTGGAGACGCCCATCTTCATGCCGGTGGGCACCTACGGCACCGTCAAGGGCGTGCTGCCGCGCAGCCTGCAGGAGATGGGCGCCCAGATCATCCTGGGCAACACCTTCCACCTGTGGATGCGCCCGGGGCTGGACGTGCTGAAGCAGTTCGGCGGCCTGCACCGCTTCGAGAGCTGGCCCAGACCCATCCTCACCGACAGCGGCGGCTTCCAGGTCTGGAGCCTGGGCGACATGCGCAAGATCAGCGAGGAAGGCGTGCGCTTCGCCAGCCCCGTGAACGGCGACAAGCTCTTCCTCACGCCCGAGGTGAGCATGCAGATCCAGGCGGCGCTGAACTCCGACATCGTGATGCAGTTCGACGAGTGCACGCCCTACGAGACCAAGGGCCACGTCACCACCGAAGCCGAGGCGCGCGCGTCGATGGAGTTGAGCCTGCGCTGGGCGCGCCGCAGCCGCGAGGAATTCGCGCGGCTGGAGAACCCGAACGCGCTCTTCGGCATCGTGCAGGGCGGCATGTTCGAGAACCTGCGCGAAGCCTCGCTCGAGGCGATGGTCGAACTGGACCTGCCCGGTTACGCGGTGGGCGGCGTCAGCGTGGGCGAGCCGAAGGACGAGATGCTGCGCATCATGGCGCACACGCCGCACCGCCTGCCCGCGCACAAGCCGCGCTACCTGATGGGCGTGGGCACGCCCGAGGACCTGGTCGAGGGCGTGGCCTGCGGCGTGGACATGTTCGACTGCGTCATGCCCACGCGCAACGCGCGCAACGGCCACCTGTTCACGCGCTTCGGCGACCTGAAGATCCGCAACGCGCGCCACCGCAGCGACGAAAGGCCGCTGGACCCCACCTGCGGCTGCCACACCTGCGCGAACTTCAGCCGCGCCTACCTGCACCACCTGGAACGCTGCGGCGAGATGCTGGCGCCCATGCTGGCGTCGATCCACAACCTGCACTACTACCTGAACCTGATGCGCGAGGTGCGCGAGGCGCTCGACGGTGGTCGCTTCGAGGCCTTCCGGTCGCAGTTCAAGGCCGACCGCGCACGCGGCATCGACTAGGGCCTGCTAACGCTATGGGAGGGTTCGCGTGACTCAGCAAACGGCCGCCAGCAAGGCGCGCGGCGCAGCCCAGGCTGGACGCCTGGGCAAGCCGTGCAACGCCGCTGGCGGCCGTTTGCTGAGATCACCCTGCGGGCCACCCCCTGGCAGGCCCCAGGGCGTCGTTGCTCTCTCGTTGCGTGCCACAGGCACGCGGCCTCGATCGCGCCTTGCCCTGGGGCCTGCCAGGGGGAGGCGCGAACCTTCCCATAGCGTTAACAGGCCCTAATGCTGCAGTGGCTGCGCCAGCTGGCCGGCTTCCTGCTGGCGCTCGTCATCCTGTTCGAGGAATGGGGCTGGGAAGCGCTGCAGGCGCTGGCCGAGCGCGTCGGCCGCTGGCCGCCGCTGCGCTGGCTGGAACGGCGCATCGCGGCGCTGCCACCCTGGGGCGCGCTGGCGGTGTACTTCGTGCCCGCGCTGGCGCTGCTGCCGGTGAAGCTGGGCGCGCTGTGGCTGGTGGGCAGCGGGCACGCGCTGGCAGGGCTGGGGCTGATCCTCGGCGCGAAGGTCCTGGGCACGGCGCTGCTGGCGCGCCTGTTCGCGCTCACCCAGCCGGCGCTCATGCGCATGCCCTGGTTCGCACGCGGCTACGAACGCTGGCGCGCCTGGAAGCTGGCGCTGCTGGCGCGCGTGCGGGCTTCGCGCGCGTGGCGGATGGTGGGCGAATGGCGGCGGCGCATGGTGGCCGCCTGGGAGCGCTCAGGCGGCGGCTGAGCGCTCCAGCGCGTGTTCGGCGCGCGTCTGCGCCAGCGCCTCGGCCAGCCAGGGCAGCGCGGCTTTGAGTTGCGCGTGCAGCGTGTGCGGCGGGTTGGCCACGAAGACGCTGCTGCCCAGCATGCCGAAGCCGCGCTCGTCGGCGTCGGACACGGTCAGCCGCGCCAGCAGCCAGCCCTTCTTGGCCGCGCCCGCGGCGCTGCTCTTCAGCCGCTGCGGCAGCTGGCGCGATTCCAGCAGCGACAGCTGCGGCAGCCAGATCACCACCACGGCGTCGGGGAAGCGCGCCAGCGCCTCGCGCAGCGCGCCGAGCGCGCGCGCGTAGTCGGTCTTCAGCTCGTAGGGCGGGTCCACCAGCACCACGCCGCGCCGCGTGGGCGGCGGCAGCTGCGACTTCAGCGTCTCGAAGCCGTCGCTCATCTTCACCTCGCATCCCGGCTGCGCACCGAGGAACGACGAGAGGATCTTGTGGTCGGTGGGGTGCAGCTCGAAGCAGCGCAGCTGGTCCTGCGGCCGCAGCAGCATCTGCGCGAAGGCGGGCGAGCCGGGGTACTGTTTGAGCCCGCCGCCCTCGCCGTTGAAGCGCCGCACCAGGTCCACGTAGTCGGCCACCACGGGCGGCGCGCCGGCGCGGTCCCACAGGCGGCCGATGCCGGACTCGTATTCGTGCTTCTTCTGCGCCTGCCGCCCTTCGAGCGCATAGCCGCCGGCGCCGGCATGGGTGTCGACGATGCGGTAGCCCTTCTCCTTGGCCGCCATGTGGCGCAGCACCGCGACCAGCACCACGTGCTTGAGAACGTCGGCGTGGTTGCCGGCATGGAATCCGTGGCGGTAGGCGAGCATGGGCCGATGGTGCCACGGGTTAACCTCGGCCCATGGATCCGCGCACCCTGCGCATCGCCTTCACGCTCCTCGTCGCCCTGCTCGCCGCGCTGGCCGCCCAGGCCCTGCGCATGCCGCTGCCCTGGATGCTGGGCCCGCTGTTCGCCACCGCCGCGCTGGGCATCGCCGGCGCGCCGCTGGCGGCTTCGAACCGGTTGCGCAACGTGGGGCAGTTCGTCATCGGCGTCGCGCTCGGGCTGTACTTCACGCCTTCGGTGGTGGGGCTCATCGTGCGGCTGGCGCCGGCCATCGTGCTGGGCGTGGCCTGGGCGCTGCTGCTGGGCCACCTGTTCTTCCGCTTCCTGCACGCCACCAACGGCGGCGACGCGGCGAGCGCCTATTTCGCCGCCGCGATCGGCGGCGCTTCGGAAATGGCGGTGCTGGCCGAACGCCACGGCGGCCAGGTCGACCGCGTCGCGGCGGCGCATTCGCTGCGCGTGCTGCTGGTGGTCTCCATCGTGCCCTTCGGCCTGCAGTGGAGCGGCCTGCACGCGCTGGACGCCACGCCGCCCGCGCTGGCCGAGCTGCGCCCGGCCGGGCTGGCGCTGCTGCTGGCGGCGGGCGCGGCCGGCGTGGTGGCGCTGAAGCGCACCGGGCTGCCCAATCCCTTCGTGCTGGGCGCGCTGCTGGTCACGCTGGTCCTCACGGCGGCCGGCGTGCAGCTCTCGGGCCTGCCGCGCTGGGCCAGCCCGATGGCGCAGCTGTTCATCGGCGTTTCGCTCGGCGCGCGCTTCACGCCCGCGTTCGTGCACGCCGCGCCGCGCTGGCTGGGCGCGGTGGCGGCCGGCACGCTGGCGATGATCGGCGTCAGCGCGGCCGGCGCCTGGGCGCTGGCCGGCGGGGTCGGGCTGCACCCGGCCACGCTGCTGCTGGCCACCGCGCCCGGCGGCATCGCCGAGATGGCCATCACCGCCAAGGTGCTGCAGCTGGGCGTACCGGTCGTGACGGCCTTCCAGGTGGTGCGCTACGTGGCGGTGCTCACGCTCACCGCGCCGATGTTCAGGCGCACGCAGCGGCGCGCGGCCGTGCCGGCGCGCTGACGCGGCGCCTGCGCGTGCCCGCGGCGCCCAGCAGCGCCAGCGCGGCCAGCGCCAGCGAACCCGGCTCGGGCACCGCCGCGG
>CAYVXO010000108.1:0-20046 GCA_964454485.1 uncultured Rubrivivax sp. | reverse complement strand
TGCAGAAGGTCTTGTGCAGGTTGAGGTGGCTCACGTCGCCGCCGAACTCGCCCGGGGCAGCCAGGCCGACGAGCGCGTTCATGTTGGCGCCGTCGACGTACACGCGCCCGCCGTGCGCGTGCACGATCTCGGTCAGCTCCTTGACGCGCGGCTCGAACACGCCGTGCGTGCTCGGGTAGGTGATCATGATCGCGGCCAGGTCGTCGCGGTGCGCTTCGCACCTGGCGCGCAGGTCGTCGAGGTCGACGTTGCCCTGCTGGTCGCACTTCACCACCACCACCCGCATGCCCGCCATCTGCGCGCTTGCCGGGTTGGTGCCGTGCGCCGACTCCGGGATCAGGCAGACCTTGCGGTGCCCCTGGCCGCGCGCGCGCTGCCAGGCCTCGATGACGAGCAGCCCGGCGTACTCGCCCTGGCTGCCGGCATTGGGCTGCAGGCTCACGCCGGCGTAGCCGGTGGCTTCGGCCAGCCAGGCGCAGAGCTGGTCGTTCAACGCCCACCAGCCGGCGAGCTGTTCGCGCGGGGCAAAGGGGTGCAGCCCGGCGAACTCGGGCCAGGTGACGGGGATCATCTCGCTCGTCGCGTTGAGCTTCATCGTGCACGAGCCGAGCGGGATCATCGAGCGGTCGAGCGCAAGATCCTTGTCGGCCAGGCTGCGGATGTAGCGCAGCATCTCGGTCTCGCTGTGGTGGCGGTTGAAGACCGGGTGCGTGAGAAAGGCGCTCGTGCGCGCCAGGGCCGGCGGGATCAGCGTCGTGCCGCCGGCGTCGAGCGCGGCGAAGTCGGGCAACGCCTGCTGCGGCGCGGCGAAGACGCGCCACAGCGCGTGGATGTCCTCGCGCGTGGTCGTCTCGTCGAGCGCGATGCCGAGCAGCTCGCCGCCCCATTCGGGGAACTCGCGCAGGTTCATGCCCGCCGCGCGTGCGCGCTCGGCGAGCGTCGCGGCAGCGGCACCGGCGTCGATGGTGATGGTGTCGAAGGCGGCCTCGGTGCGCACCTTCACGCCCAGCGCCGCCAGCCCGCGCGCCAGCACGGCGGTGTAGCGCGCCACGCGCTCGGCGATGCGCTCGAGGCCCGCCGGGCCGTGGTAGACGGCGTACATGCTGGCCATCACCGCCAGCAGCACCTGCGCGGTGCAGATGTTCGAGGTGGCCTTCTCGCGCCGGATATGCTGCTCGCGCGTCTGCAGCGCCAGGCGGTAGGCGGGTGCGCCGTGCGCGTCGACGCTCACGCCCACCAGCCGCCCGGGCAGGCTGCGCTTCCAGTCGTCGCGGCAGGCCATGTAGGCGGCGTGCGGGCCGCCGGCGGCCATCGGCACGCCCAAGCGCTGCGTGCTGCCGACCACGATGTCGGCGCCCCATTCGCCCGGCGGCGCCAGCAGTGTGAGCGCGAGGATGTCGGCGCAGACGACGAAGGCCGCGCCGTGCGCGTGCACCCGGGCGACGTCGGCGCGCAGGTCGTGGATCGAGCCGCTCGTGGCGGGGTAGCCCGCCACCACGGCGAAGTAGTCGCCGGCGTCGAGCAGGCGCTGCCACTCGGACCCCGAGTCCGCCAGCGCCACGCTCAGGCCCAGCGGTGCGGCGCGCGTGCGCATGACCTCGATCGTCTGCGGATGGCAGTCGCCGGCGACGACGATCGTGTCGCTGGCGTTGCGCACGCTGCGCCGTGCCAGCGTCATGGCCTCGGCGGCGGCGGTGGCCTCGTCGAGCATGCTGGCGTTGGCGATCGGCATGCCGGTGAGGTCCATCACCATCTGCTGGAAGTTCACCAACGCTTCCATGCGGCCCTGGCTGATCTCGGCCTGGTAGGGCGTGTAGGCGGTGTACCAGGCCGGGTTCTCGAGGATGTTGCGCAGGATGACGCCCGGCGTGTGCGTGCCGTGGTAGCCCTGGCCGATGAAGCTCTTGAGCAGCTTGTTGCGCGAGGCGATCTGCTTCAGCTCGGCGAGCGCCTGCGCTTCGGTCAGCGGCGCGGGCAGCGCCATCGGCGCGGCGCGCTTGATGGCGGCGGGCACGATGGCCTCGATCAGCGCGCGCCGCGAGGCGGCGCCGATGGCCGAGAGCATGTGGCGCTCGCCGTCTTCGGTGATGCCCACGTGGCGGGCGACAAACTCGGTGGCGTTCTCCAGCTCGCGCAGCGGCTGGTGGGCGGACATCAGCATGAGAATTCCTGGCGGGCAGATGAGATCAGGCGCTACGGGTCAGACGCTTTTCAGCAGCTTCTCGTAGGCGGGGGTGTCCATCAGCTGGTCGAACTCGGCCATGCCGGCTTCGGAGATGTGCACCTTGAAGAACCAGCCGTTGCCCAGCGGGTCGGAGTTGGCGAGCGAAGGGTCGGCGCGCAGCGCCTCGTTGACCTCGACGATCTCGCCGCTGACGGGCATGTAGAGGTCGGCGGCGGCCTTCACCGACTCGACCACGCCGGCCACCTCGCCCTTCTTGAACGTGCGCCCGATCTCGGGCAGATCGACGAAGACCACGTCGCCCAGCGCGTCCTGCGCGTGGTGGGTGATGCCCACGGTGGCGGCCTCGTGGTCTTCGATGTTGATCCACTCGTGGTCGGGGGTGTACATGGTCGTCATCGGAGTTCTCCTCGGGTTGGCGTTCGTTCGAATGAGTGTTCAGCCGCGGTGGTAGCGGTGCGGCGCGAAGGGCAGGGGGCTGACGCGCATCGGCTGGCGCTTGCCGCGCACCTCGGCGTAGACCTCGTGGTTGGGCAGGGCGTGGTTGGCGGCCAGGTAGGCCATCGCGATCGGCTTGCCCACGCTGGGCGCCAGCGTTCCGCTGGTGACGCGCCCGAGCTTGTGGCCCTGGGCGTCGACGACGATCGCGCCCTCGCGCACCGGCACGCGCTCCAGGCCGACGAGGCCGACGCGCTTGCAGGCCGGGCCGGCCGCGAGCTGCTTGTCGATCGCCGCTGCGCCGGGATAGCCGCCGTGGCGCGCGCCGCCGGCGCGGCGCACCTTCTGGATCGCCCAGGTGAGGCCGGCTTCCACCGGCGTGGTCTTGTCGTCGATGTCGTGGCCGTACAGGCACAGGCCCGCTTCCAGGCGCAGCGTGTCGCGCGCGCCCAGGCCGGCGGGCTTGACCTCGGGCTCGGCCAGCAGCGCGGCGGCCAGCGCCTCGGCCTGCGCGGCCGGCACCGAGATCTCGAAGCCGTCTTCCCCGGTGTAGCCGCTGCGGGTGACGAAGCAGCGGCTGCCGGCGAGGTCGAACGCGTCGCCGGTCATGAAGACGAGTTGCGCCACCGCAGGGTTCAGCCGCGCCAGCGCGGCCGCCGCCTGCGGGCCCTGCAGCGCGAGCAGCGCGCGCTCGGGCATCGGCACCACGCTGCAGCGGTGGCCGATGGTCGTCTGCAGCAGGCGCAGGTCGGCGTCCTTGCAGCCGGCGTTGACCACCATGAAGAGGTCGCCGAAGCCTTCGGTGCCCACGGGCGGGCGCGTGATCATCAGGTCGTCGAGCAGGCCGCCGGCACCGTTGGTGAAGAAGGCGTAGCGCTGGCGACCGGGCGCGAGGCCGATCACGTCCACCGGCACCAGCGTCTCCAGCGCCGCCGCCGCATCCGCGCCGACCAGGCGGACCTGGCCCATGTGGGAGACGTCGAACAGCGCCGCGGCTTCGCGGCAATGCTTGTGTTCGGCCATCAGGCCGCCGGCGTATTGCACCGGCATCGAGTAGCCGGCGAAGGGCACCATGCGCGCGCCCAGGCGCAGGTGCATCGCGTGCAGGGGGGTCTTCTGAAGTTCGCTCACCATCGGTCTCCACGGGCGGGGCATGCACAACCGTCCACCGTGACGACCCGATGAACGTCCTGTCCGCCCCCGCTGTCCGCTTTACCTGAGAGATTCGGCCTGCGCCTGGTTCCGCCTTCGGCGGACCGGCCGGCCTTGCCCCTTCGGTGGGCCGCCTTCGGCGGGCGACCTCTCTCCAGTGAGGAAAAGTCCCGTCAGTCCTTTTGCCTGAGCGTTCGAGGCCGGACCCTCGGGCCCTGCCTCTGCGCCTTCGGCGGCCCCGCTGCGCGGCGCGCTCTCCTGACGTCCAACGAGTGTAGCAGCGCCCCCGGCGGCCGGGCCGGGCATGATGGCCGCTTCGCGAAGGAGAACCGCCATGTCCGCCGCCGCGCAGGCGATGTCCGCCCTGCTGCTCGCGCACCGCTCGATCCGCCGCTACGAGGCGAGAGAGGTGGACCCCGCACTGGTGGAGCGCGCGCTGGTCGAGGCGCTCGCCGGATCGTCTTCGAGCGGCAACCTGAACATGGTCTCGGTCGTGCGCACGCGCGACCCCGAACGCAGGCGGCGCCTGTACGAACTGCACTTCGAGCAGCCGATGGTGCTGGAAGCACCGCTCGTGCTGACCTTCTGCGCCGACACTTTCCGCACGCGCGAATGGCTGGCGCTGCGCAACGCGCGGCCCGGCTTCGCCGAGTTCCTGAGCTGGCACGTGGCCGGCTACGACGCGATCGTCCTGGCGCAGAGCGCGGCGCTGGCGCTCGAATTCCACGGGCTGGGCATCTGCTACATGGGCACGACGCTGTACTCGATGCGCGCGATCGCCGACTTCCTGGAACTGCCGCCGAACTGCCTGCCCGTGACCAGCATGGTGGTGGGCTGGCCGGCCGAGTCGCCTTCGCAGCGCGACCGGCTGCCGCCTGCGGCCTGGATCCACGACGAACGCTACCGGCGGCCGGCCGCCGAAGACATCGAACGCGACTTCGCCGCCCGCGAGTCGCGTGGGCGCGAGCGCTACTTCGCGCACAGCCCCGAGATGCGCCGCCTGTGGGAAGAGCACGGCATCACCTCACTGGCCCAGTTCTACACCAGCCGCATCAAGTACGACCCCGACGTGCTGGCGCGCTTCGCGGCCGATCTCGAGGCGCTGCTGCGCGAGCGTGGTTTCCTGGGCTGAGGCTCAGCGCTTCCGGCGCGGCACGGGGTCGGGCCGGTCCCCCAGCAAGTAGCGCGCGCCGGGTCCGCGCGCAGCCGCCCGGTCGCCAGGGTTGTAGAGCGCGCAACGGGCGAGCGACAGGCAGCCGCAGCCGATGCACGACGCGAGCTGGTCGCGCAGGCGCTGCAGCTCGGCGATGCGCGCGTCCAGCAGCGGCTGCCAGCCGCGCGCCAGCTTCTGCCAGTCGGCCGCGGTGGGCGTGCGGCCCTGGGGCAGGGTGGCCAGCGCCGCCGCCACGTCTTCCAGCGAGAGGCCCACCGCCTGCGCGGCGCGGATGAAGGCGACGCGGCGCAGCACGTGGCGCGGGTACTGGCGCTGCCCGCCGGCGCTGCGGCGGCCGGCGAGCAGGCCGCGTTCTTCGTAGAAGCGCAGCGCGCTGGCGGCGACGCCGGCACGCCGCGCCAGTTCGCCGATGCCGATGTGACCGTCTTCCAAGCGAACCTCCGAGGCTTGACTTCAAGTTCACTTTAGCTTGCATGCTGGCGCCCCGTTTGTCGAGGACTTCCGATGGACCCCACGCCGCTGCACCGCTGGCTGGACCGCGCGCTCGAGCTACCGCCCGAGTACCGCGACCAGCTCACCACCCACCTGCCGATGGCGCTGCAGGCGCTGCACGCCCTGGGTGCCGGCGAGGCGCGCCTGGCCGCGTTCTTCGACGCCTACGCGCGGCGCTTCGAAGGCCGGCGCGCCGCGCCGCGGCCGCCGGCGGCGCCCGACGCACGCGACTGGCGCCGCTTGCGCGAAGAGGCCGACCCCTTCCCGGCGCTGCACGCCGCCTTCGCCGCCGCGCTGGCGCGCGAGGGCCGCGACGCGCTGCTGCGCGCCGTGCTGCCCGGCCTGCTGGAAGGCGTGGCCGCCGCCGCCTTCCACGGCGCGATCCGCACCGCGCATGCGGTGGCCGCGGACCACGCAGGCGAACTGGCCGCGGCGCTGGCCTACTGGGCCTGGCGCTGGCAGCCGTTGCCGCCGGCCGACGCGGGCGAACCGATGCCCTTCGAGCGCTGGGCTGCGCGGCTTGCCGAGGCCGCTGCCGGCGCGTCGTTCGAAGGCTCGCTGATCTCGGTGCGCATGGACGCGGCGGCCCGCTCGGCGCCGTACCGCGAACTGGGCGCGCGGCTTGCGGTGGACGGCGAACTGCTGCCGCGCCTGGCGGCGCTGGCGGCCGAGCGCTACGCCGCCAGCGGCAACTTCACCGTGCTGCACCTGGTGACCGGCACGCGCGCGCTGGCGTTGCTGGCGCCGTGGTGGGGCGACGCCGCCACGCCGTCCCTCACCGCCGCGTGGACGGCCGCGCTGCTGGCCGCGCGCCTGCCGGCGCAGGACCTGCCGCCGCTGCCGGCACGACCCTGGAAGGAGATCGTGTCCGCCACCTGCGCGCAGGACGACGACCACGTGATCAAGCTCGTGCACGCCTGCCGCGAAACGGCGCTCGCCTGGGGCGACGACGCGCTCTACCGCCGCGCCGCCACGCGCGCCGTGGCCGGGACCGGCGCGCGGTAGCATGGGTCCATGGCCGACGACATCAGCACGCTCAGGCGCATCCTCCAGCAGAACCGGACCTTCGCGGTGGTCGGGCTGTCGGCCGAGTGGCACCGGCCGAGCTACTTCGCGGCCAAGTACATGCAGCAGCACGGTTACCGCATCGTGCCGGTGAACCCGCGCTACGAGACGATCCTGGGCGAGCGCTGCTACGCGCGGCTGGAGGACATCCCGTTCGCGGTCGACCTGGTCGACGTCTTCCGCAGGACGGAGGATGTGCTGCCGATCGCCAGGAGCAGCATCGCCATCGGCGCGAAGTGCCTGTGGCAGCAGATCGGCGTCAGGAACCTGGAGGCCGACGCGCTGGTGCGTGCCACCGGGATGGATTCGGTGATGGACCGCTGCGTGAAGATCGAGCATGCGCGGCTCTTCGGCGGACTGCACTGGGCTGGCGTCAACACGAAGGTGATCTCCGCCAGGAGGCCCGTCTGAACATGGACCCCCACGCTCACTTCGTTCGCTGCCCCCCGAGGGGGCGCTCAGCGCCCTTGGGGCGGCCCGGCGGGCGCTGACCATGGCCGACCGACAGTTCAAGCCCGAGACGCTGGCCATCCACGCCGGCCAGATCCCCGACGCCGCCACCGGCGCGCGCGCGCTGCCGATCTACCAGACCACCAGCTTCGTGTTCGACAGCGCCGACCACGCGGCGAGCCTGTTCAACCTGCAGACCTTCGGCAACGTCTACTCGCGGCTGTCGAACCCCACGGTGGCGGCGCTGGAAGAGCGCGTGGCCGCGCTCGAAGGCGGGCGCGCCGCGGTGGCCAGCGCCAGCGGCATGGCCGCCGAGTCGATGGCGCTGATGACGATGCTGCAGGCCGGCGACCACGTGGTCGCCGCCGGCGCGCTGTACGGCGGCAGCGTCACGATGCTGGCGGTGAACCTGAAGAAGTTCGGCATCGAGACCAGCTTCGTCGACGCCACGCAGCCGGAAGCCTTCGCCGCCGCCATGCGCCCGAACACGCGCGCGGTGTTCGCCGAATCGCTGGGCAACCCCAGCCTGGTGGTGCTGGACATCGCCGCCGTGGCCGCGGTGGCGCATGCGCATGGCGTACCGCTGGTGATCGACAACACCGTACCGAGCCCCTTCCTCTGCAACCCGATCGCGCACGGCGCCGACATCGTGGTGCACAGCGCCACCAAGTACCTGGGCGGCCACGGCACCACGCTCGCCGGCGTGGTGGTGGAAAGCGGCAGGTTCCCGTGGGACAACGGCAAGTTCCCCGGCATGACCGAGCCTTCGCCGGGCTACCACGGCGTGAAGTTCTACGAGACCTTCGGCGACTTCGGCTTCACGATGCGTTGCCGCATGGAGACGCTGCGCGTCTACGGCGCGGCGCTCTCGCCGACCAGCGCCTGGCAGGTGCTGCAGGGCGTGGAGACGCTGCCGCTGCGCATGGAACGCCACTGCGCCAACGCGCTGGCGGTGGCGCGCTTCCTGCGCGCCGACCCGCGCGTGAGCTGGGTCAACTACCCCGGCCTGGAAGACCATCCGCAGCACGCATTGCTGGCGCGCCAGATGAAGGGCGCCTCCGGCCTGCTGGCCTTCGGCGTCAAGGGCGGGCTCGAACGCGGCGTGAAGTTCATCGAGAGCGCGCAGTTCATGAGCCACCTGGTCAACATCGGCGACACGCGCACGCTCATCAGCCACCCGGCCAGCACCACGCACCGCCAGCTCGACGAAGTCCAGCAGCTGGCCGCCGGCGTGAAGCCGGACATGATCCGCATCTCGGTGGGACTCGAACACGTGGAGGACATCCTGTGGGACATCGACCAGGCCTTGCACGCCGCCTCGCGCTGACGCTGGGCGCGGCGCTGCTGGCGCTCCTGGCGCCGGCGGCACGCGCCGTCGACTACGTGGTGCTGGTGCAGGACCAGCCCGCGGGCCAGCTGAAGGTGGGCCGAGGCGCCGAAGGCGAGGTCACCACCGACTTCAGCTTCCGCGACAACGGCCGCGGCCCCGACACGCGCGAGCGCTTCGCGCTCGGCCCGAAGGGCCTGCCGGTGTTCTACGAGATGGAAGGCAAGACCACCTTCGGCGCCGCCGCGAAGGAGAGCTTCCGCCTCGAAGGCGGGCGCGCGCGCTGGAAGTCGCGCGTCGACGAAGGCGACATCGCCGCCGGCGACGACTTCGTCTTCATCCCGATGGACGCCACCTTCGCCTACACCGACGCCGTGCTGCGCTTCCTGCTGGCGCGCGGCGAGGCCGGCGCGCCCACGATGTCGGGCCTGCGCCTGCGCGCCACGCGCGCGCAGCGTGTCTCGCTGCCCGGGCCTTCGGGCCCGGTGGCGCTGGCGCTGGCGGTGGTGACCGGCGCCGACGCCGAGCCCTGGTACCTGTGGGTGCGCGACGACGGCAGCGACGCCTTCTTCGGCCTCGCCTGGCCGGGCTTCGCGGTCGTCGAGCAGGGCTTCGAATCGCTGGCGCCGGCGCTGGCCGAGCGCACGCTGAAGGCCTCCGAGGAACGGCTCGCCGGCCTGCGGCGCGAACTGGCGCAGCCGATCGACGGCCTCACCGTGGTGCGCAACGTGCACTGGTTCGACAGCCCGGCCGCCAAGCGGCGCGGCCCGGCCGACGTGTGGCTGTTCGACGGCCGCATCGGCGCCGTCACCGCGCCCGGCGCGCTGAAGGCGCGCGCCGACCGCGAGGTCAACGGCCGCGGCCGCACGCTGCTGCCGGGCCTGTGGGACATGCACGCCCACATGTGGCCGGCCGCGGGGCTGGCCCACATCGCCGCCGGCGTCACCAGCATCCGCGACCCCGCGAATCAGAACGACTTCATCCTCGGCCTGCGCGAGCGCATCGCCGGCGGCGCGCTCATCGGGCCCTACGTGCACCCGGCCGGCTTCATCGAAGGCAAGAGCCCGTTCTCCTCGCGCAACGGCTTCGTGGTCGACTCGCTCGAGAAGGCGCTGGAGGCGGTGGACTGGTATGCGGCGCGCGGCTTCCACAGCCTGAAGCTCTACAACTCGATGAAGCCCGAGTGGGTGAAGCCCGTCGCCGAGCGCGCGCACGCGCTGGGGCTTCGGGTCAGCGGCCACGTGCCGGCCTTCATGCGCGCCGAAGAGGCGGTGCGCGCCGGCTACGACGAGCTCACGCACATCAACCAGGTCATGCTCAACTTCGTCGTCCGGCCGGGCGACGACACGCGCACGCTGGTGCGCTTCGACCGCGTGGGCGCCGACGGCCGCACGCTGGACCTGAAGAGCGCGAAGGCGAAGAACTTCATCCGCCTGCTGCAGCAGCGCCGCACCACGGTCGACCTCACGCTCGTCGCCTTCGAGGCCATGTTCAACCAGGCCCAGGGCCAGCCCAACCCCGTGGTGGCCGACATCGCCGACCACCTGCCGGTGCTGTGGCAGCGCGGCCTCAAGCGCGCCGAGGTCGACCTGGAAGGCAAGAAGCTGGCCGACTACCGCGAGTCCTGGCAGCGCATGCTGCAGCTCACGCGCGCGCTGCACGGCGCCGGCATCATGCTGGTGCCCGGCACCGACGGGTGGGAAGGCACCGGCCTGCTGCGCGAGCTGGCGCTGTACGTGAAGGCCGGCATCCCGGCGCCCGAGGCGCTGCGCATCGCGACCTGGAACGCGGCGCGCGTGGCGGGCGAATCGGCGCAGCGCGGCCGCATCGAACGCGGCTACGCGGCCGACCTGGTGCTGGTGGAAGGCGACCCCACGACCGACATCACCGCGCTGCGCAACAACAGCCTCGTGATCCAGGGCCGCTTCGCCTACGCGCCCGACCGCATCTACCAGGCGATGGGCTTCAAGCCTTTCGCGCCCGCGGCGCGCTTCGAGACGCCGGCGCCCTGAGAGCGTTCAACAAAGGAGACGGCATGTACGAATCGAACCTGATGGCCGGCCAGCGCATCCTGGTCACCGGCGGCGGCACCGGCCTGGGCAAGGCGATGGCCGAACGCTTCCTGGCGCTCGGCGCCGACGTCGCCATCTGCGGCCGCCGCCAGGCGGTGTGCGAGGCCACCGCGGCCGAGTGGCGCGAGCGATTTCCCGGGCGGCGCATCGACACCTTCGGCGTCGACATCCGCGTCGCCGCGGCGGTGGAGGAGATGGTCGAGGCGCTGTTCGCCGGCGGCGGCCTCACCGGCCTGGTGAACAACGCCGCCGGCAACTTCATCGCCCCCACCGAAAGCCTGAGCCCGCGCGCCTTCGACGCCGTGGCCAACATCGTCTTCCACGGCAGCTTCTACGTCACGCAGGCGGTGGGCAAGCGCTGGGTGGCGGAGGCGAAGGAAGGTCGCTGGCGCCCCGGCCAGCCCTTCCGCAGCGTGATGAGCATCATCGTCACCTGGGTCGACAACGGCAGCCCCTACGTGGTGCCCTCGGCGATGAGCAAGGCCGGCATCGACGTCATGACCAAGAGCCTGGCGGTCGAATGGGCGAAGTACGGCGTGCGGCTGAACGCCGTCGGCCCGGGCGAGATCCCGACCGAAGGCATGAGCAAGCGCCTGAACCCGGGCGAGGAGCCCGGCGCGCGCAGCCGCGAGCGCAACCCGCAGGGCCGCCCCGGCACCTTCGACGAACTGCAGAACCTGGCCACCTTCCTGATGGCGCCCGGCCGGTGCGACTGGCTCACCGGCCAGAGCATCATGATGGACGGCGGCAGCGCGCTGGCCACCGGCGGCAACTTCTACGAACTGCGCAGCTGGACCGACGACGACTGGCGCGCCGCGCGCGAGCGCATCGAGGCGCAGAACGCGAAGGACCGCGCGGCGCGCGGCTGAGCCTTCAGCCGCGCGGCCGGGACTTCAGCGCCCGTAGACCTTGCCGAAGCGCACCCAGGTCTTGCCGTCGAAGCGTGCCAGCTGGCCGCGTTCGATCGGGTAGAAGTCGTCCGGGCCGGTCTTCACGTTCACGCCGGGCAGCAACATCGGCAGCGTCAGGTCCAGGCTGGCGGCCTGCTTCATCACGTTGTCGTGCGTGAGGTTGTCGCCGCACTGCCTGAGCACCTGCACCAGCGTCTGCGCGACCGAGTAGCCGTAGACGTTGTTCACGTCCGTCTGGCTGCCGGCGGCGTAGTACTTCTTGATCCACGCCAGCCAGTCCTGCATGCCGGCGTCCCTGGCCCAGCCCGGGTCGGTCGGGTCCTTCGCGTAGGCCAGCGTCAAGGAGTCCTTGCTGTTGTCCAGCCCGGCCGGGGTGAGCACCGAGCTCACCGAGACGGAGACGTTGTTCAGGTAGTGCACCGGCTTCCAGCCCACCTCCGCCGCCTTCTTGATGGCCTGGGCCGCGAACTTCGGCGTCGTGATGTCGACGAAGACGTCGGCGCCGCTGGCCTTCAGGCTCACGATCTGGCTGTCCACCGTGGGGTCGGTCACCTCGTAGCTGACCTTGGCGACGATCATCGTCTTCGCCTTGTCGCCCAGGCCGTCCTCCAGGCCCTTGAGGTAGTCCTTGCCGTAGTCGTCGTTCTGGTAGAGCACGCCGATCTTCGCGTTCGGCTTCGTTTCCAGGATGTGCTGGGCGTAGATGCGCGTCTCGGACTGGTAGGTGGGCTGCCAGCCCATCGTGTAGGGGAAGTTCTTCGGGTCACCCCACTTCGTGGCGCCGGTGGCGACGAACAGCTGCGGCACCTTCTTCTGGTTCATGTACTTCTGGATCGCGCTGTTCGGCGCGGTGCCGAGCGAGTTGAAGATCAGCAGCACCTCGTCTTCTTCCACCAGCTTGCGGGCCATCTCCACCGTCTTGGCCGGGTTGTAGCCGTCGTCCTGCGGGATGTACCTGATCTTGCGGCCGTTGATGCCGCCTTCGGCGTTGACCTTGTCGAAGTAGGCGCCGATGGCCTTGCCGATGGTCCCGTAGGCCGACGCCGGGCCCGAATAGGGGTGGATGGCGCCGATGCGGATCTCCTTGTCGTCGGCGCCCGGGTCGTACTTCTTCTGTGCCAGCGCCGGGCCGCCGGCGACTGCGGCCACCACGCCGGCCAGGGCCAGGCGCAAGAGTTGGGACCTGTGCATGTCAGCTCTCCTTGGTTCTCAGCAAGCGGCGTGACCACAGGGTTCGCACCAGGCCCATCACGCCGGTGGGCATCAGGTACATCAGGCCGATCAGCAGCACGCCGTAGATCGCGGCGGGCGCCGACTTGGACAGCTCGTCGGCCAGGTTCGGAACGTACTGGATGAAGAGGGCGCCGAAGAAGGGCCCGGCGATGCTGGCCAGCCCGCCCACCACCAGCCCCACCAGCAGCAGCAGCGAGAGCGTGGGCGTGTAGCTGTCCGGCGAGACGAAGGCCACCACCGAGGCCGACAGCGCACCCGCCACGCCGGTGTAGGCGGCCGAGAGGCCGAAGGCGGTGGACTTGTACAGCGGCAGGTCGATGCCCATCGCGCCGGCGGCGATGGGCTGGTCGCGGATCGCCACCAGCGCGCGCCCCGCACGCCCGTGCACCAGGTTCCACGCCAGCCAGAACAGCAGCGCCGTCACCGCCAGCAGCAGCAGGTACATCCAGCGGTCGGCGTTGAAGGGCTGGCCCAGCCAGCGGAACGTGAACGGCGGCTCGGGCTTGCCGAGCACGATGCCCTGCACGCCGCCGGTGAAGGGTTCCAGCAGCTTGTACTTCAGCAGCTGCGGCACCGCCAGCGCCAGCGCCAGCGTGGCCACCGCCAGGTGGTGGCCCGCCAGCCGCAGCGCCGGGAAGCCGACGAGGAAGCCGAAGCCGAAGCACAGCACCCCGGCCAGCGGCCAGGTGGCCCAGTAGGGCACGCCCATGCGGTCGATCAGCCAGGCCGCGAAATAGGCGCCGATGGCGTAGAACGCGCCATGGCCGAGCGAGATCTGGCCGTTGAAGCCGACCAGCAGGTTCAGCCCCAGGATGGCGATGGCGTACACCAGCACCAGGTTGAACTGGAACACGCGGTAGCTCTTTACCAGGAAGGGCAGCACCAGCAGCAGCGCCAGGCCGGCGGCCAGCAGCGCCCAGAACAGCGCACCGCGCGGCGTCTTCATACGCGCACCACCACGCGCCGGCCGAACAGACCCGCCGGCATCAGCGTGAGCGTGACGACGATGAGCACCAGCGCCACCGTGAGCTTGAGCTCGGTGCCGATGACGTAGGCGCCCAGCAGGTTCTCCAGCACGCCGACGATGAGGCCGCCGATGACGGCGCCGAAGGGGTTGTCCACGCCGCCCAGCAGCGCCGAGGCGAAGCCGTAGAGCAGGATGCCGCTCATCATGTTGGGGTCGAGGAAGACCACCGGCGCCACCATCATGCCGGCCACCGCGCCGATGGCGGCGGCCACGCCCCAGCCCGCGGCCAGCATCCACGAGACGCGGATGCCCACCAGCCGTGCCGAATCGGGGTTGAGCGCCGCGGCCCGCATCGCCAGCCCCACCGGGGTGAAGCGGAAGAAGGCGTACAGCGCCAGCAGCACCGCCGTCATGACGAGGAACGAGCCCATCTCGTGCGCCGTGAACCAGCGCGTCTTCAGCCACGACTCCTGCGCGAACGGGCTCGGGAAGGCCTTCACCGTGTAGTCGAACAGCCAGCCCGAGAGCGCGTTGAAGATGAACAGCAGGCCGATGAAGACGTTCACGTTGGTCAGCAGCGGCGCCTTCTCCAGCGGGCGCAGCACCAGGCGCTGCACCAGCAGCCCGCCGGCGAACGAGAGCGCCACCGTGGCGCCGAAGGCGGCCCAGTAGGGCAGGCCCTTCTGGATCAGCGCCCAGGCGATGAAGGTGCTGAAGGTGGCCATCTCGCCCTGGGCGAAGTTCAGGTGGTGCGTGGCCTGGTAGATCATCACCAGGGCCAGCGCCACCGAGCCGTAGATGCAGCCGGTGGCGAGGCCCGCGAACAGCTGGTGCAGGAAGGCTTCCATCGCGGCCGCTCCCCTCACACGCCCAGGTAGGCGCGGCGCACCGCGGGGTCGGCCTGCAGGTCGCGGCTGGCGCCGGCCAGCGCCACGCGGCCGGTCTCCAGCAGGCAGGCGTCGTGCGCCAGGTCCAGCGCGAGCTGCGCGTTCTGTTCCACCAGCAGCATGGCGACCCCTTCGTCCTCGTTGATGCGGCGCAGGATGCGGAAGATCTCGGCCACCACCTTGGGCGCGAGGCCGAACGAAGGCTCGTCCAGCAGCAGCAGGCGCGGGCGCAGCATGAGCGCCCGGCTGATGGCCAGCATCTGCTGTTCGCCGCCCGAGAGCGTGCCCGCCTGCTGGCGCCGCCGCTCGGCCAGGCGCGGGAAGCGGGCGTAGGCGTGTTCGATGTCCTCGGCCACCGCGGCGCGGTCGCGCCGCACGTAGGCGCCCAGGCGCAGGTTCTCGTCCACCGTCAGCGCGCCGAAGGTGCCGCGGCCGTCGGGCACGTGCGCCACGCCCTGGCGCGCCACGTCTTCCGTGGTGCGGCCGGGCAGCGGCCGGCCGTCCAGCCGCAGGCCGCCCCAGGTGCGCACCATGCGGCAGATGGCGCGCAGCGTCGTCGTCTTGCCGGCGCCGTTGGCCCCCAGCAGCGCGGTGATGCGGCCGGCCATGACGCTGAACGAGACGTCGAACAGCACCTGCGTGGCGCCGTAGCCGGCGCACAGGCCCTCGGCGCGCAGCAGCTCAGGCATGGGCGCCGGCGCCGAGGTAGGCCTCGATCACCGCCGGGTGGTTCTGGATCTCGGCCGGTGTGCCTTCGGCGATCTTGCGGCCGAAGTTCAGCGCCGCGATGCGGTCGCACAGCGCCATCACCAGGCTCATGTGGTGCTCCACCAGCAGCACGGTGATGCCGCGCTCGTCGCGCACGCGGCGGATCAGGTCTTCGAGCGCGCGCAGTTCCTCGTGGTTGAGGCCGGCGGCGGGTTCGTCCAGCATCAGCAGCTTCGGCTCGGCGGCGAGCGCGCGCGCCAGCTCCACCCGCTTCTGGACGGCGAAGGGCAGGTCGGCCGGCAGGCGGCGCGCGTGGGTGGCCAGGCCCAGGTCGGCCAGCAGCGACTGCGCCTTCTCGCGCAGGCGCTGCTCTTCGGCGCGCACCGCGGGCAGGCGCAGGGCGCCGGCCAGGAAGCCGGCGTTCGAACGGCAATGGGCGCCGACCATGACGTTCGCTTCCACCGTCATGCGCTGGAACATCGCCAGGTTCTGGAAGGTGCGGCCCAGCCCGAGGCCGGCCACCGCGTGCACCGGCAACTGCGTGAGCGCGTGGCCGTCGAAAATGATCTCGCCGGCCTGGCAGGGGTAGAGCCGGCTCATGCAGTTGAACAGCGTGGTCTTGCCGGCGCCGTTGGGGCCGATGAGCCCGAACACCTGGCCCGACGCGACGTCCAGGCTCACCGCGTCGAGCGCGACGATGCCCCCGAAGCGCACGCTGACGCCGCGCACGCTCAGCAGCGCCGCGGCCGGACCGGGATCGGTGGCGCCAGGCATCGGCTCTCTGTCCTTCCACATGCTTGCCGGGCAATCGGGTGCTTATAGGCTGCCGCCGCGCGCTCTGGCAATCGGCGCTTGTACGATTCGCAGCCTGTGGTTTCAACCAAGGGCGCCCATGCCAGCAGCCTGGAAAGACGACACCGAACTCTTCGCGCTGATGCGCGCGCAGCTCTTCCCCGCCGTGGTGGGCGACATCCTGGACACGATGGGTTTCCTGCGCCAGTTCCTGAGCCCGCAGATCCGCCCGCTGAAGAGCGACATGGTCATCGCCGGCCGCGCGATGCCGGTGCTGGAGGCCAACGCCTTCAGCGCGCGCGAGCCCGAAGGCCGCGGCCCGCTGACGCAGCAGCCCTTCGGCCTGCTGTTCCAGGCCCTCGACGACCTCAAAGCCCATGAGGTCTACGTGGCCACCGGCTGCGCGCCGCAGTTCGCGCTCTGGGGCGGCCTGATGACCACGCGCGCGATGCATCTCAAGGCCGCCGGCGCGGTGCTCGACGGTTATTCGCGCGACACGCCCGAGGTGCTGGCCTCGGGCCTGCCGGTGTTCAGCTTCGGCGGCTACGCGCAGGACCAGGGCCCGCGCGGCAAGGTGGTCGACTGGCGCGTGCCGGTGGAGATCAACGGCGTGCGCGTGGCGCCGGGCGACATCGTCTTCGGCGACCTCGACGGCGTGCTGGTGATCCCGCGCGCGGCCGAGGAAGAGGCGATCCGGCGCGCACTGGAGAAGGCGAACACCGAGAACAAGGTGCGCGACGCCATCCGCGCCGGCATGAGCACGGTGGAGGCGTTCCGCACGTTCGGCGTGATGTAGCGTTCGGGTGGACACCGGTGCCGAAGGGACTTCGCGCGCCAAGCGGGCGGCGCTGGAAACCGGCATGCTGCTGGGCATCGACCCCTTTCTCGCGCACCGCATCCAAGGCTCGCGGCTGCAGAGGAAGGTCTGCCTGACCTGGAATGGCGGCCCGGTGTTCGCGGGCAACCAGGCCGCGGCGGCGCGCGGCGACTTCGCGCGTGCCGCGAGCCACCGCAGGGACGCGGGGCTGGCGCGCGCGCTGAACAGCCGCTGCTGGCCGCGGTGTGGCAGAGCGCTTGACGGGCAAGACAGAAGCCGCCGCGCGTGACCTGGCCGAGGCGCGCCGCCTCGGTCCTGAAGCGTTTCAGGCCGGCGCCAGCCCCATCCAGGGCCGTAGGCCGCCGGCGCGGCGTGCCAGCCACCACGACGCGAAACCGCCACCGAAGGTGAGGGCGACGATGACGAGTGCCTCCACGCCGGCCGGCAGCGCCAGCGGCCGCAAGGCGACCGCGGCGCCGACGATGACGGTCTGGTGCACGATGTAGAGTGGGAAAACGGCCTCGGTGAGCGGCGCGCGCCACGGGTGGTCGCGGTAGAGGTGGCGGCGCGCGAAGCCGAAGGCGGCGACGATGGCGCACCACTGCTCGGTCGCGAAGACCAGGCGCATCGCCAGCCGGCCGGCTTCGGGCACGTCGCTGCGGCCCGAGGTCCAGGCCCACCAGGCGAAGAGCACCCCCCAGGCCGCGAACGCGGCCACCAGTGCGGGCCGGCGCAGGGTCTCCAGCGTGGCCTGCAGCGCCGGCCGGCGCGCGAGCAGCACGCCGAAGGCGAACATCGGCCCGTAGGTGGCGTGAGCCCACCAGTCGTTCACCAGCGCATGGGTTTCGCCGAAGCGCGGCAGCAGCGTCGCGCGCAACGTGGCCAGCACGAGCACCGGCAACACCAGCCAGGCGGCGCCCTGCACGCGCGCCAGCGCGTCGGCGGCGCGCGAGAGCTGTGTGCGCGGCAGCCAGCGCAGCGCGACCAGCAGCAGCGCCGTGTAGCACCACAGGTAGGGCAGGAACCACAGGTGGTTCCAGGTCGGCAGGCGCAGGCAGTCGCGGCCGTGGCAGAAGCCGTGGTAGCCGGTGAAGTACAGGCGCAGGAACTCGAGGTAGCTGCCCGTGTAGCCGAACTGGTCGCGCACCTGCAGCCACGACTGCGGCGGCACCACCACCGCCATGCCGAACAAGAGCGGCAGCAGCAGCCGTTTCGCGCGCACGCGCGCCAGCCCGGGCCGGCCCAGCATGAGCCCGGTGGCCAGTCCCGAGACCACGAACAGCAGGCTCATGCGCCAGGGGTTCGTGAGGCGCATCCACGGCTCCAGCGCCGGGTAGGTCGGCTCGTGCTTCACGTGGTAGTCCCACGGCACGTAGAGCATGCCCACGTGGTAGAGCACCAGCAGCACGAAGGCGCCGATGCGCAGCCAGTCGGCGTGGTAGAGGCGTTCGCGCGGTGGGTCTTCCGTCACGGACGGCAGGGTAATGGCCCCGACCCTTTGCGTCGCGGGGTTGAGAAGACTAGGGTAAACCCTTATCTTCGAGACACTCAGAGAAAACGGGACTCACCATGTCCAGACTTGCCGACCTCATCAAGGCCCTGATCCCCCGCATCCAGACCCAGGAAGAGCGCGACGAAGCCTACCTGGCCGACGCGGTCGACCTCTACGACCTGGAGCGCCGCATGCGCGAGATCGATTCGCGCGCCTGGGCGCGCTCGCGCGACCCGCAGGCCGCGTTCGTCTACCCCTGAAGGGGCCGTCGTGATTCCCCGGATCGAACCCGTGCCGGCCTGGCCGGAGGCGATGGCGGCCTGCTCGCGTGCCGCCAGCACCTGCCTGGGCCTGCCTTTCGACGCCTGCCGCGCGGCCTGGGGCTGCGCGGTGCAGAACGGGCTGGCGCCGCGCTCGATGCTGTGGTCGCGCGAGGTGGAGCGCTCGCTCGACGCCCTGGAGCACCTGATGCTCGGGCCGATGGCGCGGCACGCGTAAGCGGACTCGTCCCCCGGCCGCGTTAACCTGCGCGCCGGACAAAGGAGAGTTCGATGGGCAGCATCTTCGACCAGCAACTGCCGCGCACGGCGGCCAACCACGCGCCGCTCACGCCGCTGGAGTTCCTGCAGCGCAGCGCCGAGGTCTACCCGCGGCGCACCGCCGTCATCCACGGCCCGCTGCGCCGCACCTGGGCCGAAGTGGACCAGCGCTGCCGCCGTCTGGCCAGCGCGCTGCAGAAGGCCGGCATCGGCAAGGGCGACACGGTGGCGGCCATGCTGCCCAACGTGCCGACCATGGTGGAAGCGCACTTCGGCGTGCCGATGGCCGGCGCGGTGCTCAACGCGCTCAACACGCGGCTGGACGCGGCCGCCATCGCCTTCATGCTCGACCACGGCGAGGCGAAGGCGGTGCTCGTCGACCCCGAATTCGCGCCCGCGATCGAGGCCGCGCTGAAGCTGCGCACGCGCCGCGAGCCGGTGCTGGTGGTCGACGCCGAGGATTCGCTCTTCGACGGCCCGGCGCGCCGCATCGGCAGCCTCACCTACGAACAGCTGCTCGAAGGCGGCGACCCTGCCTTCCGCTGGCAGCCGCCGGCCGACGAGTGGGACGCGATCGCGCTCAACTACACCAGCGGCACCACCGGCAACCCGAAGGGCGTGGTCTACCACCACCGCGGCGCGGCCATCAACGCCGTCTCCAACATCCTCGAATGGGACATGCCCAAGCACGCGGTCTACCTGTGGACGCTGCCGATGTTCCACTGCAACGGCTGGTGCTTCCCGTGGACCGTGGCGGCGCGCGCCGGCGTCAACGTGTGCCTGCGCCGGGTGGAGGCGGCGGCCATGATCTCGGCCATGCGCGAGCACGGCGTCACCCACTACTGCGGCGCGCCCATCGTGCACGCGATGCTGGTCAATG
This sequence comes from uncultured Rubrivivax sp., assembly GCA_964454485.1. Lineage (GTDB taxonomy): Bacteria > Pseudomonadota > Gammaproteobacteria > Burkholderiales > Burkholderiaceae_C > Rubrivivax. The sequence continues at coordinate 468 of CAYVXO010000108.1, read as the reverse complement.
CGCCGGACGAACTCAAGCGCGGCCTGCCGCGCGGCGTGAAGGCGATGGTGGCCGGCGCCGCGCCGCCGGCGTCGCTGATCGAGGGCATGGAAGCGCTCGGCTTCGACCTCACCCATGTCTACGGCCTGACCGAGGTCTACGGCCCGGCCACCGTGTGCGCCAAGCACGACGAGTGGGAAGGCCTGGACATCGGCGAGCGGGCGCGCCTGAACGCGCGCCAGGGCGTGCGCTACCACCTGCAGGCCGACGCCTGCGTGATGGACCCGGAGACGATGCAGCCGGTGCCGCGCGACGGCGAGACCATGGGCGAGATCATGTTCCGCGGCAACATCGTGATGAAGGGCTACCTGAAGAACGAGGGCGCCACGCGCGAATCGCTCGCCGGCGGCTGGTTCCACACCGGCGACCTGGCGGTGCAGTACCCCGACGGCTACATCAAGATCAAGGACCGCAGCAAGGACATCATCA
>CAYVXO010000107.1:0-20129 GCA_964454485.1 uncultured Rubrivivax sp. | reverse complement strand
CGAAGTCGCTCGTCGCCTCGTACACGCGCACCGGCTCGCCGGCGCCGGCGTCGGTACGCAGGTTCTTGCCCAGGCGGTGCGCGTTGTGCGAGATGAGCGCGTTGGCCGCATCCAGGATGTGGCCGCCGCTGCGGTAGTTCTGCTCCAGCTTGATGAGCCGCGGCACGCGGTACTCGCGCTCGAAGTCGGCCATGTTGCCCACGCGCGCGCCGCGGAAGGCGTAGATGCTCTGGTCGTCGTCGCCGACCGCGAACACGCCCTGGTCCTGCGTTCCCGGCGGGGCGAGCATCTTCAGCCACGCGTACTGCAGCTTGTTGGTGTCCTGGAACTCGTCGACCAGCAGGTGGCGGAAGCGCCGCTGGTAATGCTCGCGCAGCGGGTCGTTGTCGCGCAGCAGCTCGTAGGTGCGCAGCAGCAGCTCGGCGAAGTCGACCACGCCTTCGCGCCGGCATTGGTCCTCGTAGGCCTGGTAGACCTCGATGTACTTGCGCGTCTGCTCGTCGCGCGCCTCGCAGTCGCGCGGGCGCAGGCCGTCTTCCTTGCTGCCGGCGATGAACCAGGTCACCTGCTTCGGCACGAAGCGTTCCTCGTCCAGGTTCATCGCCTTGATGACGCGCTTCACCGCCGAGAGCTGGTCGGCGCTGTCCAGGATCTGGAAACCCTGCGGCAGCCCGGCCAGCTTCCAGTGCGCGCGCAGGAAGCGGTTGCACAGGCCGTGGAAGGTGCCGATCCACATGCCGCGCACCGGCACCGGGATCATGGCCGACAGCCGCGTCAGCATCTCCTTCGCGGCCTTGTTGGTGAAGGTGACGGCGAGCACGCCGCCGGGCGAGACCTGCCCGGTCTGCAGCAGCCAGGCGATGCGCGTGGTCAGCACGCGCGTCTTGCCGGACCCGGCGCCGGCCAGGATGAGCGCCGGCACCGCCGGCAGGGTGACGGCCGCCAGCTGCTCGGGGTTCAGGCCCTGCAGCAGCCGCGCAGGCACGGGGTGGGACTCCATCGAGCCCATTCTAGGAGGCCGCCCCTGCGGCCCGGCGCCGGCTACAGCGCCATCGGCAGTGTCTCGGCGGCGATGCGCACGCGGCGCTCGCCCAGCCACTCCGCGAACTGCGGGCCGGGCAGCGCGCGGCTGAGCAGGTGGCCCTGCATCTCGTCGCAGCCCAGGTCGCGCAGGAAGGCGGCCTGGGACTCGGTTTCCACGCCCTCCGCGACGACGCGGATGTTCAGGCTGTGGCCCATCGCGACCACCGCGGTCGCGATGGCGCTGTCCTCGGCGTCGTGCGGCAGCTCGCTGACGAAGCTGCGGTCGATCTTGAGCGTGTCGACGTCGAAGCGCTTCAGGTAGCTGAGCGAGGAATGGCCGGTGCCGAAGTCGTCGATCGCCACCCGCACGCCCATCGCCGCCAGCGTGGCCAGCACCTGGCGCGTGGTGTCGTTGTCTTCCATCAGCAGCCGCTCGGTGATCTCGAGCTCCAGCCGCTGCGGCGCGATGCCGGTCTCGGCCAGCGTGTCGGCGACGAAGCGGGCCAGGTATTCCTGGCGGAACTGGCGCGGTGACAGGTTCACCGCCAGGTTCAGCTTGGGCAGCCCTTCGCGGTCCCAGGCGGCCAGCTGGGCGCAGGCCGTGCGCAGGATCCAGGCGCCCACCGGCAGCATCAGGCCGCTGTCTTCCAGCACGCCGATGAAGCGGTCCGGCGCCACCAGGCCGTGGCGCGGCCGGTGCCAGCGGATCAGCGCCTCGACGCCGGTGATCTCGCCGCTGGCCAGCAGCGCCTTGGGCTGGTAGTGGATGACGAACTCCTGCTGCTCGTGGGCGCGGCGCAGGCTGTTCTCCAGCTCCAGCCGTGCCGCCACCTCGGCGCTCAGCTCGGCGCTGTAGAAGGCGTAGGTGCCGCGGCCCATGGCCTTGGCGCGGTACATCGCCATGTCGGTGTGGCGCACCAGGCCGTCCAGGTCGGCGTCGTCGGCCGGGAACATGCTGATGCCGATGCTGGCCGAGACGTGCAGCTCGGCGTCCAGCGTCTTCATCGGCTGCTCCAGCGCGGCCAGGATGCGGCGCGCGATCTGCGCCGCGTCGTCGGCACCGGCCACGTCCTCGGCGATGACGGTGAACTCGTCGCCGCCCAGGCGCGAGATCGTGATGCCCGGCCCGCCCTCGCCTTCGGGCGCGCCGCTGCGCAGCGTCTCGGTGAGCTTGGCGGCCACGTGCTTGAGCAGCTGGTCGCCGACCTCGTGGCCCAGGCTGTCGTTGATGACCTTGAAGCGATCCAGGTCCAGGAACATCAGCGCCAGCGGCCGCCCGGTGCGGCGCGCGCGCGCCATCGCCTGCGAGAGCCGGTCGCGGAACAGCGTGCGGTTGGGCAGGCTGGTGAGGCTGTCGAAGCTGGCCAGGAAACTCAGCCGCTCCTTCGTGAGCTTGCGGTCGGTGATGTCGCGCAGCACGAACAGGCGCGGCACGCCGCTGCCGCGGCGCGTCTCGCTCACCGTGAGCTCGACCGGGAAGGTGGCGCCGCCGGCGCGCCGCGCCGTGGTCTCCCACTGGCCGCCGGGGAAGGCGGTGCCGTCGCGGCCCAGCGGCGTCAGCCAGTCGGTGACCGGCGTGCCGACCACGGCCGAGGGCTCGACGCCGAACATCGCCGCCGCCACCGGGCTGCACAGCTTCACGCTGCCGTCGGTGCGGCAGGCCAGCAGGCCCGATTCGGAGTGCTCGAACAGGCGCAGCAGCGAAGCGGTCATCGAGACGCCGCGGGGCTTCGAAGGCGGCGGCGCCGGCGGCTTCGCGCCGAGCGCGAGCGCCAGGCGCAGCAGCGCGTTCGCGAAGCGGCCACCGCGGCGCTCGGCGACAGGGGTCGGGCGGGTCGGAGTCGTCACGGGCGGCCGGGCAGTGGTGGGGGGCGACGCCCCGAGGGGCGCTATCCGGCTTATCGGGTGCGCGCCGCGCCGGCCCGAGGGCGGGGCCCGAGTAGAATTCCGCACCGGGCCCAAATTCCGGCGCCCGGTTCGGCCTCCCCTGCCGCCCGCACCTGCTGCGGGGCCTGCGGGGTCGGAGGCCGGCACCGCCGGGTCAAGCGCTCTCGTGTCCCACCCTCTGGAGCCCCGGCGATGGAAATCTTCGACTACGACAACATCCTGCTGCTGCCGCGCAAGTGCCGCGTCGACAGCCGCGGCGAATGCGACCCCTCCGTGGAATTCGGCGGCCGCCGCTTCGCGCTGCCGGCGGTGCCGGCCAACATGAAGACGGTGATCGACGAGTCGATCAGCGAGATGCTGGCCCGCAGCGGCCACTTCTACGTGATGCACCGCTTCGACCTCGACGGCGTCGCCTACGCCAAGCGCATGCGCGATCAGGGCCTGTTCGTCTCGCTCAGCTCGGGCGTGAAGCCGCACGACCACGCGATGATCGACCGGCTCGCGGCCGAAGGCGTGGGGGCCGACTACATCACGATCGACATCGCGCACGGCCACGCCGAGAGCGTGCGGCGCACGATCGAGCACATCAAGCAGCGGCTGCCCAAGGCCTTCGTCATCGCCGGCAACGTGGCCACGCCGGAAGCGGTGATCGACCTGGAGAACTGGGGCGCCGACGCCACCAAGGTGGGCGTGGGACCGGGCAAGGTCTGCATCACCAAGCTGAAGACCGGCTTCGGCACCGGCGGCTGGCAGCTGAGCGCGCTGAAGTGGTGCGCGCGCGTGGCGACCAAGCCCATCATCGCCGACGGCGGCATCCGCCACCACGGCGACATCGCCAAGAGCGTGCGCTTCGGCGCCGCGATGGTGATGATCGGCTCGCTCTTCGCCGGCCACGAGGAATCGCCCGGGCAGACGGTGGAAGTCGACGGAAAGCTCTACAAGGAGTACTACGGCTCCGCTTCCGACTTCAACAAGGGCGAGTACAAGCACGTCGAGGGCAAGCGCATCCTCGAGCCCATCAAGGGCAGGCTGGCCGACACGCTGCGCGAGATGCGCGAGGACCTGCAGAGCAGCATCAGCTACGCCGGCGGCCGCGTGCTGGCCGACCTGAAGAAGGTGAACTACGTGATCCTGGGCGGCGAGAACGCCGGCGAACACCTGTTCATGTGAACGAGCAGGAAGCGCGCGAGGCGCTGCGGCGCGCCGCCGCCGACTACCTCTCGGCGCCGGCCGAGGCGCTGCGCCTCGCCGACGAGGTGCTGGCCGCGCTGCCGCAGCACGTGCCGGCGCAGCGCACGCGGGGCACGGCGCTGGCCTACCTAGGCCGCTTCGAGGAATCGATGGCGACGCTGCGGCAGGCGCTGGCGGCGCTGCCCGAAGCGCCTTCGGCCGACCGCCACGAGGTGCTGCGCGCGCTGTCGATCGCCCACGAGCACATGGGCGCGATCGAGGATTCGCTCGCCGCCGCGCTGCAGGCCGAGGAGGTGGCGCGCGCGCTCGCCGACCCGCCGCGGCTGGCCGCCGCCACGCTGGCGGCCGCGGTGGCGCTGAGCCGCGCCGGCGAGACCGCCGCCGGCCTGGAGCGCTACCGCGAGGTGCTGGCCTTCTACGAAGCCGCCGGCGACCACTTCGGCGCCATGCAGCTGCGCAACAACATCGGCATCGCGCTCAAGAACCTGGGCCGCCACGAAGAGGCGCTGGAGCCGCTGCGGCGGGCGGCCTCGGATGCGGCCGACCTGGGCGACAGCGGTGCCCGTGCGGTGGCGCTGTCGAACCTGGCCGAGCCGCTGGCACGGCTGGGCCGGCTGGCCGAAGCGCTGGCCGCGGCCGACGAGGCGCTGGCAGGGCTGCTGAAGGCGGGCTACCGCGCCGGCGAGACGCATGTGCGCGCGCTGCGCGGCCAGTTGCTGGCGGCGCTGGGCGACGCCGACGCGGCGGCGGCCGAGTTCGAGCACACGCTCGCGCTGGCCGAGGCGATCGGCAGCCGCAACCACGTCGCGCGGGCGCACCTGGGGCTGTCGGCACTGCACAAGGCGGCCGGCCGCTTCGAGCAGGCCCTGCGCCACCACGAGGCCTACCACGCCGCCGAGCGGGCGCAGTTCAACGAGGACTCGGCGCGCCGGCTGCGCGCGCTGCAGGTGCGCTTCGACCTCGGCCGCGTGCAGCACGAGGCGGCGCGCCTGCGCGCGAGCGCCGAGACGCTGGCCGCCGAGAGCCGCACCGACGCCCTCACCGGGCTGGCGAACCGGCGCGCGCTGGAGGAGCGGCTGGCCGCCGCCTTCGCCGCGCCCGGGGCTGCCGGCGGCGTGGCCGCGGCGCTCGTCGACATCGACGACTTCAAGCAGGTCAACGACCGCCACGGCCATGCCCTCGGCGACGAGGTGCTGCGCCGCGTGGCCGCGCTGCTGGCGCGCCACGCGGGCGCCGGCACGCTGGCGGCGCGCCAGGGCGGCGAGGAGTTCTGCGTGCTCTTCACCGGTGCGCCCGACGCCGCCGCCGCCTGCGAGGCGATGCGCGCCGCCACGGAGGCCGCCGACTGGGCGGCGCTGCAGCCCGGCCTGCGGGTGACGCTGTCGATCGGGCTGGCGCGCGCCGAAGAAGGCGCCGCCGACCCGGCGGCGCTGCTGGCGGCGGCCGACCGCCGGCTCTATGCCGCCAAGCGGCAGGGCAAGAACCGGGTCGTCGCCGCCGGCTGAGCTCGGCGCTTCAGCGCGCGATCATGCCGCGCACGTCGCCCGGCTCGGGCGCGAGGCGCAGCGACTTCGCTCGCACCGAGAACGGCTGCGCCTTCGTGGCCGCGACCGGGCAGCCGCCACCGTCGGCATAGCTGGCGGCGGCGGCCAGCAGCGGCTCGGCGGTGGTGCCGAGCGCCTTCGTGAAGTCCTCGGCCACCGGGCAGGTGGCGTCGAAGCCGTCGAAGTAGCGCCCTTCGTTGCGCGCGTTCACCGACTCGAAGTTGACGACGGTGTAGGCCACGTCGCAGGCCGAGGTGGGCAGGAAGCCGACCGGCTTGCCGCAGGTGGTGTCGCCGATGGTGACGACGTCGACACCGGCGCCGCGCAGGCCGTTGACCACCTGCTCGGACGCCGAGCAGGTGCGCGAGCCGGTGAGCACGAAGACACGCGGCACGCCGGCGGCGGCGGCAAGGCTGCCGCTGAACATGTAGGTCTGGTTGTAGTCCGCCGCGCGCTTGTCGTTGTAGAGCAGCTTGGCATAGGCCACGCCGTTGCCGCGCGTGCCGGCCACGTAGCTGGCGACGTCGCGCCCGACCGAGACGAGCCCGCCGCCGTTGTAGCGCAGGTCGAGCACGATCTCGTTCACGCCGGCGGCCTGGAAGCTGGCGAAGGCGTTGTCCAGCGGCGAGGCCACCTGGCTGATCATGTCCTTCACCAGCACGTAGCCCATCTTGCGGCCGCCCGGCGAGCTAACGACGCCGTAGGTGCCCACCGGCGCCAGCGTGAAGACGGCCGAGGTGAGCACCACGGTGCGGTCGACGCCGTTGGTGCGCAGCTGCAGCGTGAGCGTCTCGCCGGGGTTGGTGGCGCTGAGGGCGGAAAAGTCGTCGGCGGCGATGACGTCGTGCGCGCTGCGGCCGTTGATCGAGAGCACCTGGTCGCCGCGCGCCACCTTGCCGGCGGCCGGCGAGAGCGGCTCGATGTAGCGCACGTACAGCGGCGCGTCGGGCTGGCCGACGACCTCGTTGCCGGCCACCGAGACGCCGTAGCCGAGCGATTCGCCGTCGCCGAAGAAGCGGTTGAAGCTCTCGACCGACTGGTAGAAGCTCCAGCGGTCGGCGGGGAAGTTGACGTCGGTGCCGGTGTACAGCAGCGCGTTGAAGTAGTCGCCCACGGTGGCGTAGCCGGCCGGGTTGGGGCGCGGCGAGATCCGGTACCAGAAGTACCAGTCGTCGAAGTAGCTGGAGAGCCAGGCCTTCTGGTCGGCGACGCTGCAGGTGGCCGGCGCGCCGCTGTCGAAGCCGTCGTCGCCGCCGCAGGCGGCCAGGGCGAGGGGCAGCAGCGCGGCGAGGAAACGGCGGCGCGTGGCGAAGGTCTTCATGGGCAGTTCTCGGCTTTCCGGGCGGGGAGGTCACCCTACAATCGAACGCAACTCCTCCCAGGGTGTTTACGTTGACACACCGCGGCGCCTGCCGTGGTTTCCCTTTGCTTCAGCCCATCATGCCCGAACTCGCCAAGTCCTTCGAACCCGCCGCCATCGAAGCCCGCTGGGCACCGGCCTGGGCCGAAGGCCAGGCGTTCGCGCCCACGCTGGACCCGGCCCGGCCCTCGTTCGCGATCCAGCTGCCGCCACCCAACGTGACCGGCACGCTGCACATGGGGCACGCGTTCAATCAGACCATCATGGACGCGCTCACCCGCTACCACCGGATGCGCGGCTTCAACACGCTCTGGCTGCCGGGCACCGACCACGCCGGCATCGCGACCCAGATCGTGGTGGAACGCCAGCTGCAGGAGACCGGGCTCTCGCGCCACGACCTGGGGCGCAAGAACTTCGTCGCCCAGGTGTGGGACTGGAAGGCGAGTTCGGGCGCGACGATCACGCGCCAGATGCGACGGCTGGGCGACAGCGTCGACTGGAGCCGCGAGTACTTCACGATGGACGAGAAGCTCTCGAAGATCGTGACCGAGACCTTCGTGCGGCTGTACGACGAAGGCCTGATCTACCGCGGCCAGCGTCTGGTGAGCTGGGACCCGGTGCTGAAGTCGGCCGTCTCCGACCTGGAGGTGGAAAGCGAGGAGGAGGACGGCTTCCTCTGGCACATCCGCTACCCGATGGAAGACGGCTCGGGCGCGCTGGTGGTGGCCACCACGCGGCCGGAGACGCTGCTCGGCGACACCGCCGTCATGGTGCACCCGGAGGACGAGCGCTACACCGCCTACGTCGGCAAGCGCGTGCGGCTGCCGCTCACCGACCGCGTCATTCCGGTCATCGCCGACGCCTACGTCGACCGCGCCTTCGGCACCGGCGTGGTGAAGGTGACGCCGGCGCATGACGCCAACGACTACGCGGTCGGCCAGCGCCACGGCCTGCCCATCGTGGGCGTGCTCACGCTGGACGCCACGCTCAACGACAACGCACCCGCCGCCTACCGCGGCCTGGACCGCTTCGTGGCGCGCAAGAAGGTGGTGGCCGACCTGGAGGCGCAGGGCCTGCTGGTGGAAACGAAGAAGCACCGCCTGGTGGTGCCGCGCTGCGCGCGCACCGGCCAGGTGGTCGAGCCCATGCTGACGGATCAGTGGTTCGTGGCCGTCAACAAGGCGGGGGCCGATGGGAAGAGCATCGCGCAGAAGGCGATCGAGGCGGTTTCCAGCGGCCAGGTGCGCTTCGTGCCCGAGCAATGGGTCAACACCTACAACCACTGGATGAACAACATCCAGGACTGGTGCATCAGCCGCCAGCTCTGGTGGGGCCACCAGATCCCGGCGTGGTACGGCACGGGCGGCGAGATGTTCGTCGCGCGCGACGAGGCCGAGGTGCGCGAACGCGCCGCGAAAGCCGGCTACACGGGCCCGCTGACGCGCGACGAGGACGTGCTGGACACCTGGTACTCGTCGGCGCTGGTGCCCTTCTCCAGCCTGGGCTGGCCGGAGAAGACGATCGAGCAGGACCTCTTCCTGCCCAGCACCGTGCTCGTGACCGGCTTCGACATCATCTTCTTCTGGGTCGCCCGGATGATCATGATGACGACCCACTTCACCGGCAAGGTGCCGTTCCGCGACGTCTACATCCACGGCCTGGTGCGCGACGCGCAGGGCCGCAAGATGAGCAAGAGCGAAGGCAACGTGCTCGACCCGGTCGACCTGATCGACGGCATCGAACTGGCACCGCTGCTGGAGAAGCGCACCACCGGCCTGCGCCGCCCGGAGACCGCGCCGCGCGTGCGCAAGGACACCGAGAAGGAGTTCCCGCAGGGCATCCCCGGTTTCGGCGCCGACGCGCTGCGCTTCACGATGGCCAGCTACGCCAGCCTGGGGCGCAACATCAACTTCGACAGCAAGCGCTGCGAGGGCTACCGGAACTTCTGCAACAAGCTCTGGAACGCGACCCGCTTCGTGCTGATGAACTGCGAGGGCCAGGACTGCGGGCTGGAGGAGCACACGAAGGAGCAGTGCGCGCCCGGCCAGCCCTTCCACGGCTACCTGCAGTTCAGCCTGGCCGACCGCTGGATCACGGGCGAGCTGCAGCGCGTGGAGCACGCGGTGGCGCAGGGCTTTGCCGAGTACCGGCTGGACAACGTGGCCAACGCGATCTACTCGTTCGTCTGGGACGAGTACTGCGACTGGTACCTGGAGATCGCCAAGGTGCAGCTGGCCGGCGGCACGCCGCCGCAGCAGCGCGCCACCCGGCGCACGCTGCTGCGCGTGCTGGAAACCGTGCTGCGCCTGCTGCACCCGCTGGCGCCCTTCATCACCGCCGAGCTGTGGGAGACCGTGGCCCCGGCGGCGGGGCGCAAGCAGGCGGCCTCGATCGTGACCGCGCGCTACCCCGAGGCGCAGCTGGAGAAGGTCGACCCGAAGGCCGACGCCTGGGTGGCGCAGCTCAAGGCCGTGCTGGCCGTCTGCCGCAACCTGCGCAGCGAGATGGGCCTGTCGCCGGGCGAGAAGGTGCCGCTCCTGACCTTCGGCGACGCCGCCTTCGTGCAGTCGGCGGCGCCGGTGATCCAGGCGCTGGCGCGGCTGGCCGAGGTGCGCGTGCTGGCCGACGAGGCCGCCTTCGCCGCCGCCACCCAGGCCGCGCCGGTGGCGGTGGCCGGCGCGGTGCGGATGGCGCTGCACGTGGAGATCGACGTCGAGGCCGAACGCGCGCGCCTCACGAAGGAGATCACGCGCCTGGAAGGCGAGATCGTGAAGGCCGAGGGCAAGCTGGGCAACGCCAGCTTCGTCGAACGCGCGCCGGCGGCGGTGGTGGCGCAGGAACGCGAACGGCTCGCCGGCTTCAGGCAGGCGCTGGACCGTCTGCGAGATCAGCGAGATCGCCTGCCCCAGACGGCCTGAAGTCGGCCGGCGGCTCGGCGACGACGCGGCCGTTGAGCAACTCGTCGATGCGGCGCGCCACCGTCCAGGCGCTGCGCGAGCGCGACTCCAGCGTCGTGCTGCCCACGCGCGGCGTCACCTGCAGCGTGTCCAGGTGGCGCAGCGGCCGGCCGGGGTCCTGCATGCCGGGCTCCATGCTGTCGAACCAGGCGGCGGCCAGCCGGCCGTGCGTGAGCGCGTCGGCCAGCGCCTGTTCGTCGAAGAGGCTCGAATGGGCGAGGCAGGCCAGCACCTGGTTGGGCTTGGCGATGCCCAGGAAGCGCTCGCCGATCAGGCCGCGGTAGCGCGAGAAGTAGGTCAGCAGCACGCACACGCCGTCGCTCTGTTCGAAGAGCTGGCGCAGCCCCACCGGTTCGACGCGCCAGCGCGACCAGAGCGCGTCGCTGGCGTGCAGCGCCGGGTCGTAGCCGATCACGCGGCTGCCGAAGGCTTCGAGCAGGCTCGCCAGGTGCTGCGCCGCCGGCGCCATACCGATCAGGCCGACCGTGGAGCCGCCGAGTTCGCGGCCGACGAGCAGGCCCTCGGGGCTGATCACCGGCACCCGGCGCAGCATCTGCAGCAGGGCGCCGATCATGAACTCGGCTTCGGCCGCCGCGCTGGCGCTGACCGGGCGCACCACCTCGACGCCGGCGCGCGCGCAGGCCTCGAGGTCGATGTTCTCGGCACCCGCGCTCAACCGGCCCACCGCGCGCAGGCGCGAAGCCAGCAGCAGCGCGTCGACGTCCAGCGCCACCGAAGGCGGGATGATCGCCGCCCGCGCCTTCACCAGCGCGCGCCGGAAGGCCCGCGGGTCCTGCGCCAGCGCCGGCTCGTGGTGCACGGCATGGCGCGACTGCAGCCAATGCAGCACCTCGGGGTCCAGCGGTTCGACGATCAGCAGGTCCATGTGCATCTTGACCGCTCGTTGCGGCCCGGGCTCCGAAGTCTGCATGCCACAATGAATTTCGGCCGGCCCATTCTATGTAAGCAAATGTTAGTACAGAAGGCAATCTTTCCTGTCGCCGGCCTGGGGACCCGCTTCCTGCCGGCCACCAAGGCGCAGCCCAAGGAAATGCTGCCGGTGGTCGACAAGCCGCTCATCCAGTATGCGGTGGAGGAAGCCTACGCCGCCGGCGTGCGCGAGATGATCTTCGTGACCGGCCGCCACAAGCGCCCGATCGAGGACCATTTCGACATGACCTACGAGCTCGAGGTGGCGCTCGAGCAGGCGCACAAGGACGACCTGCTGCAGGTGGTGCGCAGCGTCAAGCCCGAGGACATGGAGTGCATCTACGTGCGCCAGGCGCAGGCGCTGGGCCTCGGGCATGCCGTGCTGTGCGGCCAGCGCCTGGTGGGCCAGCAGCCCTTCGCGGTGCTGCTGGCCGACGACCTGATGGTCGGCGAGCCGCCGGTCCTGAAGCAGATGGTCGATCAGTTCCAGGAGTGGCGCGCCTCGATCCTGGCGGTGCAGGAAGTGCCGGCCGAACAGACCCGGCGCTATGGCATCGTCGCCGGGCAGCCGGTGAACGACCGCCTGGTGGACGTCACCCGCATCGTCGAGAAGCCGGCGCCCGAGGTGGCGCCTTCGCGCCTGGGCGTGGCCGGGCGCTACATCCTCACGCCGGGCGTCTTCCACGAGATCGCGAACCAGCCGCGCGGCGTGGGCGGCGAGATCCAGCTCACCGACGGCATCGCCTCGCTGCTGCGTCGCGAGAAGGTCTTTGCCTATCGATACGAAGGCAAGCGCTACGACTGCGGCAGCAAGGAAGGCTTCCTGGAAGCCAACGTCGAGCTCGCGCTCGCCCACCCGCAGCTGGGCGAGGGCTTCCGCCGCTTCCTGAAGACGCTGCCGCTGTAGCGGCGGCGGCGCTCAGCGCCGCTTGAGCACGTGCACGAACTCGCCGTCGGCGCTGTCCTGCGAGACGAGTTCGTTGCCGGTCTGGCGCGCGAAGGCCTGGAAGTCGCGCATCGACCCGGGGTCGGTGCTCACCACCTTGAGCAGGTCGCCGCTGGCCAGTTCGGCCAGCGCCTTCTTGGCCTTCAGGATGGGCAGCGGGCAGAGCAGCCCGCGCGTGTCCAGTTCCTTGGTCGCATTCATCGGCGGGAATTCTAGAGGTGCGCGCTCAGCGGCGGGCGGGCAGTTCCATGAACTTCGGCTCGTGACCGCGGGAACGCAGCCAGTCGGCCAAGGCGTAGCCGGTGCCGGCCGGCCAGCAGCGCAGATCGGCGGGCTCGAAGAGCTTGTACTCGGCCAGTTCGGGCGAGAGCCGGATCTCGCCGCGCGCCAGCGCGTGGTAGGCGATGATGACCTGGTTCATGCGCTGGAAGTCGTAGACGCCGATCAGCGTGAGCGCGTCGACCTCGAGCGACGTCTCCTCGGCCACCTCGCGCCGGATGCCCTGCTCGGGCGTCTCGCCGGCTTCCATGAAGCCCGTGACGAGCGCGAACATGCGCCCCGGCCAGGCGGCGTTGCGCGCCAGCAGCACGCGGCCTTCGCGGTCGGCGCATTCGATCACCGCCGCCAGCACCGGCACCGGGTTGTTCCAGTGCGTCCACCGGCAGGCCGGGCAGCGCAGGCGCTGCTTCGGGCCGCCGTCCTCGTCGGCCACCAGCAGCGCCAGCGGCGTGGCGCAATGCGGGCAGAACCGGTGCTCGTACCTCACGCGGGAAAGACCCCGGTCGAGAGGTAGCGGTCGCCGCGGTCGCAGACCACGAAGACGATGGTGGCGTTCTCCACCTGCTCGGCCACCTGAAGCGCCACCTTGCAGGCGCCGGCGGCCGAGATGCCGGCGAACAGGCCCTCTTCGCGCGCCAGCCGGCGCACCATGTCCTCGGCGTCGGCCTGGCTCACGAGCACCGTCTCGTCGACGGCCTTCGGGTCGTAGATCTTCGGCAGGTAGGCTTCCGGCCACTTGCGGATGCCGGGGATGCGCGAGCCTTCGGCCGGCTGCGCGCCGACGATGCGCACCGCCGGGTTCTTCTCCTTCAGGAAGCGCGAGACGCCGGTGATGGTGCCGGTGGTGCCCATCGCGCTGACGAAGTGGGTCACGCGGCCGCCGGTGTCGGCCCAGATCTCGGGGCCGGTGGTCTCGTAGTGGACACGCGGGTTGTCGGCGTTCGCGAACTGGTCGAGCACTCGGCCCTTGCCTTCGCGCTGCATCTGCTCGGCCAGGTCGCGCGCGTATTCCATGCCGCCGGAACGCGGCGTCAGCACGAGTTCGGCGCCGAAGGCCTTCATGGTCTGCGCGCGCTCGACCGACAGGTCCTCCGGCATGATCAGCACCATGCGGTAGCCGCGCACCGCCGCCGCCATCGCGAGCGCGATGCCGGTGTTGCCGCTGGTGGCTTCGATGAGCGTGTCGCCGGACTTGATCTCGCCGCGCTCCTCGGCGCGGCGGATCATGCTGATCGCCGGCCGGTCCTTCACCGAACCCGCCGGGTTGTTGCCTTCCAGCTTGCCCAGGATGACGTTGCCGCGGCGCTCGTTGCGTTCGCCCGGCACGCGCTGCAGCCGCACCAGCGGCGTGTGGCCGATCGCGTCTTCCAGGGTCTTGTAGGCAGGGGGAGCGGTCATCTCGCGGTCCTCGGCGGGAGACGATTGTCTCAGGCCCGGAATGCGCCTGCGCCGTGCCGGGTGCATGCCATAATTCCCGCGATTCGATGCAGTTATGACTGCGTCGGCCCGCGCCCGGCCCGCGTGACGAAATCGGTAGACGTAGCGGACTCAAAATCCGCCGCCGCAAGGCGTGCCAGTTCGAGTCTGGCCGCGGGCACCAACAACAAGGCCCTGCCACCGATCCCCGCTTCCGAAGATGCCGCCCATCCCACCCGTCACACGCTTGCTCATGCTGGTGTGCACGGCGGTCTTCTGCCTCGAGTTCTTCGTGCCGCTGGCGCAGTGGTTCGCGCTCTGGCCGCTGTCGAGCCCGCTGTTCTTTCCCTGGCAGGTGGTGACCTACGCCTTCCTGCACGGCGGCATGCTGCACCTGTTCTTCAACATGCTGGGCCTGTGGATGTTCGGCGCCGAGCTCGAGCGCCTGTGGGGCGAACGCCGCTACTGGCAGTTCATGACCGCCGGCGTGCTGGCGGCGGCGCTGACGCAGCTGATCTTCACCGCGGTGACCGGCTCGCGCGACCCCACGCTGGGCATCTCGGGCGCGATCTACGCGCTGCTGCTGGCCTACGGCATGCTGTTCCCGAACCGCATCATCATGCCGCTCATCCCGCCGATCCCGATGAAGGCGCGCACCTTCGTCATCGTGTTCGGCGCGCTCGAACTGCTGCTGGGGCTGGGCACGCGCGGCGACGTCGCCCACTTCGCCCACCTGGGCGGCATGGTGGGCGGCTTCCTGATGATCCGCTACTGGCGCGGCCAGCCGCCGTTCGGTTCGCGCCGGCGCTGAGGGCGGCGCGGCCGAAGGGAAATAGCCCCTTCGCCGGCGCGGTTGGCGCGGCGGCGGCATGCTGCCCTGGTCGGGAGGTGGTGCGGATGTCCATCGGGCGCAGGTTCCTCTTCTTCGCGGCCGCGCTGGCGTGGCCCTTCGCGGCCCTGTCCGCCGAGCTGTCGATCGAGGCCCAGTCGCGCGCGCTCGAACGGGCCGGCGCGGCGATGCTGGGCGTCGAGGCCCAGGCCATCGACGGCGCGCGCTCGGCGCGCACGCTGGGCAAGGAGCGTTCGGGCTCGGGCGTGCTCATCGGCAACGGCCTCGTGCTCACCATCGGCTACCTGATCCTGGAAGCCGAGGAGGTGGACCTGGTCACCGCCGACCTGCGCCGCATCCCGGCCCGCGTGACGGCCTACGACCAGGCCACCGGATTCGGCCTCGTGCAGGCGCTGGCGCCCATCGGCGCGGCGCCGGTGCCGCTGGGCCGTTCGGCCGAGGTCAGCCGAGATGAGCCGCTGCTGGTGATGAGCGGCGGCGAGGACGGCGTCGCCAGCCCGGCGCGCCTGGTCGCGCGGCGGCCCTTCTCCGGCTACTGGGAATACCACGTCGACGGCGCGCTGTTCACCTCACCACCACGGCGCGACCACAGCGGCGCCGGCCTCTTCAACCTGGCCGGCGAACTGCTGGGCGTCGGTTCGCTGTACGTGACCGACGCGCTCGGCGCCGACCAGCCGCGCATGCCGGGCAACATGTTCGTGCCGGTCGACCTGCTCAAGCCCGTGCTGGCCGAGCTGCAGTCGCGCGGCACCACGCACGCGAGCGAGCGCGCCTGGATCGGCATCAGCTGCGTCGAAGCCGACGGCAGCGTGAAGGTGGTGCGCGTCAGCGACGACAGCCCGGCCGACGTGGCGGGGCTGCAGGCCGGCGACCAGATCCTGCGCATCGACGGCACCGAGGTGGCGCGCCTGGAGACGCTGTGGAAGCGGCTGTGGTCCGGCGGCGGGCCCGAACGCGAGGTCACGCTGGAGATCCAGCGCGACGGCGAACGGCAGACGCTCAAGGTCTTCAGCGTCGACCGCGCGAAGACGCTGCGCCACGCGCAGGGCGTGTAGGCGCGAAGGCGTCTACGCGACCAGGCCTTCGTTCACCGTCGGGTACTTCAGCACCAGGCGCAGCTCGCGCTTGAGGCGCCGGTTGTCGAGCCGGCGCGATTCGCTCATGAAGCTCAGCAGCATCGGCGGCAGCGTCTTCTGCGCCTCCGCACGCGTGATGCGCGGCGGGCGCGGCAGGCCGCAGAGGTCGGCCGCGAGGTCGAAGTAGTCGCCCATCGTCATCTCGCTGTCGTCGCAGGCGTGCAGCACGCGCTGCGGCCGGCCGCGCACGAGGGCGGCGATGCAGGCGCGCGCCAGGTCGTCGGCGTGGATGTGGTTGGTGTACACGTCGTCCTCGCGCGCCAGCACCGGGGTGCCGCGCGCCAGCCTCTCGCGCGGGTGGCCGCCGGGCCGGTCGGCGGCGTAGATGCCGGGGATGCGCAGGATCGTCGTGCGCACGCCGAAGGCGCGGCCGAACCAGCGCACCGCCGCTTCGGCGTGCACGCGGCGGCGGCCGCGCGCGCTGGCCGGCGCGACCGCGCGCGTCTCGTCGAAGCGCGCGCCGCCGGCGTCGCCGTAGACGCCGGTGGTGCTGGCGTAGACCAGCGTGCGGACGCACCCGCCGCGCGCCAGCGCGCGCAGCAGCGCGCGCGTGCGCGGGTCGCCTTCGCCTTCGGCCGGCGGCGGGGCCAGGTGCAGCACATGGTCGGCCAGCGCGCCCAGGCGGCCCAGCGTGGCGGGGTCGTCCAGGTTGCCGAGCAGCGGCACGGCGCCGGCGGCGCGGAGTTCGGGCACGCGCGAAGGCGAGGAGGTCAGCGCGAACACCCGCCAGCGCGGCACCAGCCGCTCGAGCACGCGCATTCCGACGTCGCCGCAGCCGACGATGAGCAGGGAGGGACGGGGCACAATCACGCCCGAGTTTAAGCAAGCCCCTTCATGTCCTTCACCATCACTCTCAAGCCGGCCGACCGCAGCTTCGTGGTCGAGTCCGACGAAGCCATCCTGCCCGCCGCCATCCGCCAGGGCATCGGCCTGCCCTACGGCTGCCGCGACGGCGCCTGCGGTTCGTGCAAGAGCCGGCTGCTCGAAGGCCGCGTCGTGCACGGCCACCACCAGCTGAAGGCGCTCTCGCCGGCCGAGGCCGAGGCCGGCTTCATCCTCACCTGCTGCGCGAAGCCCGAGACCGACTGCGTCGTCGAAGCGCGCACCGTGCCCGGCGCCGGCGAATTCCCGGTGCTGAAGATGCCCACGCGCGTGATGACGATCGAGCGCGCCGCGCCCGACGTGGCGGTGCTCAGACTGCAGCTGCCGGCGAACCAGAACTTCCAGTATCGCGCCGGCCAGTACGTCGAGTTCATCCTGAAGGACGGCGCGCGCCGCAGCTACAGCATGGCCAACGCGCCGCACGCGCTGGGCAGCCCGCCGGCGATCGAGCTGCACCTGCGCCACATGCCCGGCGGGCTCTTCACCGACCACGTGTTCGGGGCCATGAAGGAGAAGGAGATCCTGCGCATGGAAGGGCCCTTCGGCAGCTTCTTCCTGCGCGAGGAGAGCGACAAGCCGATCGTGCTGCTGGCCAGCGGGACCGGCTTCGCGCCCATCAAGGCCATCGTCGAGCAGATGCAGGCCAAGGGCCTCACGCGGCCGGCGGTGCTGTACTGGGGCTGCCGCCGCAAGGCCGACCTCTACCGCCACGACTGGTGCGAGCAGGCCGCGGCCTCGACGCCGAACCTGCGTTACGTGCCGGTGCTCTCGGAGCCCGCGCCCGAGGACGGCTGGACCGGCCGTACCGGCTTCGTCCACCGCGCGGTGATGGAGGACTTCCCCGACCTTTCCGGCCACCAGGTCTATGCCTGCGGCGCGCCGGTGATGGTGGACGCGGCGCAGCGCGACTTCGTGGCGCAATGCAGGCTGCCGGAAGACGAGTTCTACGCCGACAGCTTCACCTCGGAAGCCGACAAGCACGGAGCGGCGGCATGAAGCGGCGTGAACTCATCGCCACCGCAGCCCTCGCGGCCGCCCTGCCCGCCTTCGCGCAGCCCAAGGTCATCCGCCTCGTCGTGCCCTACCCCGCCGGCGGCCCGCTGGACGTGGCCGCGCGCGCCCTCGGCGAACGCGTGAAGGACAGCCTGGGCACCGTGGTCATCGAGAACCGGCCCGGCGCCGGCGGCAACCTGGGCGCCGACCTCGTCGCCAAGTCGCCGCCCGACGGCAGCACGATCGTGATGGGCGCGGTGGCCACGCATGCCATCAACCCCTGGCTCTACGCGAAGATGCCCTACGACGCGCAGCGCGACTTCACGCCGATCACGCTGGTGGCGCAGGTGCCCAACGTGCTGGTGATGAACGCCGACACCGCGGCGCGGCTGAGAATCGGTTCGCTGAAGGACCTGATCGCCTACGCGAAGGCCAATCCCGGTCGGCTGAACTACGGCTCCGGCGGCAACGGCAGCGCCGGCCACCTGGCGGGCGAGATGTTCAAGACGCAGGCCGGCGTGTTCGCGGTCCACATCCCCTACGCCGGCGGCCCGCCGGCGCAGCTGGCGCTGGTGAGCGGGCAGGTCGACTTCAATTTCGACAACCTGGCCGCGGCGGCCGCGAACATCCGGGCCGGCAAGCTGAAGGCGATCGCGGTGACGACCGCGAAGCGCTCGAGCGCGATGCCCGAGCTGCCCACGGTGGCCGAATCGGGCCTGCCCGGCTTCGACATCGGCACCTGGTTCGGCCTCTTCGGGCCAGCGCGGCTGCCGGCCGACGTGACCGCGCACCTGAACGCCGCCTTCGTCGAGGCGCTCGGCAGCGCCGAGGTGAAGGCGCGCATGGCCACGCTGATGGCCGAGCCCTCGCCCACGACGCCGGAGCAGTTCGCTGCCTTCGTGAAGGCCGAGCTCGCGAAGTACGAGAAGGTGGTGAAGGCCAGCGGCGCGAAGGTGGATTGAAGCGGCCGCGCGCGCGCCTACTTCGGCAGCACCTCGACCACCGCCGAGAGGTCCTTGCCGCCGCACTTGAACATCGGCAGCTTGGTGCGCGGCTCGGCGAAGATGGTCACCTTGCCCGGCTTGTCGAAGGTGCGGCTCACCTGCAGCGGCACGTCGCCGGTCTGGTTGAGCTTGTAGTACTGCTCGGCGCTGCCGTCGGAAAAACGCAGCCGGATGCCGCAGTTGACGCCGGCCTTGACGTCGAAGTCGGCCGTGATGTCCACCGGCTGGCCCACGCGCACGCGGGCCGGCTCGGCCGTGAGGCTGGTGAGGATCTGCGCTGGCGCCGCCGCCGACAGACCGGCGAGCAGCAGCGCGGCGAACGCTGGCGTCGGCCGCATCACTCGCCCAGGTAGGCCGCGCGCACGCGCGGGTCGGCCAGCAGCGACTTCGCCTCGCCGGTCATCGTGATCTCGCCCGAATCCATCACGTAGCCGCGGTCGGCCAGGCCGAGCGCGCGGCTCGCGTTCTGCTCGACCAGCAGGATCGTCGTGCCGCGGCTGTGGATGTCGGCCACCACCTCGAAGATCTTGTCGACCATGATGGGCGAAAGACCCATCGAGGGTTCGTCCAGCAGCAGCACCTTGGGGCGCGCCATCAGCGCGCGGCCCATCGCCAGCATCTGCTGCTCGCCGCCGCTCATGGTGCCGGCCAGCTGGGCGCGGCGCTCCTTCAGGCGCGGGAAGATGGCGAACACCTTCTCGATGTCGTCCTCGATCTCGGCGTCGTCGCGCACGTAGGCGCCCATCTGAAGGTTCTCGGTGATCGTCATGCGGGTGAAGGTGCCGCGACCTTCGGGCACCATCACCAGCCCCTGCTTGACCAGGTCCCAGGCGCCCTGGCCCTTGATCGGCTTGCCGAGGAATTCGATCTGGCCGGCCGCGACCGGCTGGATGCCGGTGACCGCCTTCAGCGTGGTGGTCTTGCCGGCGCCGTTCGCGCCGATCAGGCTCACCAGTTCGCCTTCGTGGACCTCGAAGCTCACGCCCTTGACGGCCTGGATGCCGCCGTAGGCCACCTTCAGCCCGCCGACCTTCAGCAACGTCTGGCTCATGTTCAGTGGCCCCCCGCACCGAGGTAGGCCTCGATGACTTTCTCGTTCTTCTGCACGTCGGCCGGCGTGCCTTCGGCGATCTGCTTGCCGTAGTCGAGCACGGTGACGCGGTCGCACAGGCCCATCACCAGCTTCACGTCGTGCTCGATGAGCAGGATGGTGCGCCCGTCCTTGCGGATGCGGTCGATCAGCTCGCGCAGCACCACCTTCTCGGTGGCGTTCATGCCGGCCGCGGGTTCGTCCAGCGCGATCAGCTTGGGGTCGGTGGCGAGCGCGCGCGCGATCTCCAGCCGGCGCTGGTCGCCGTAGCTGAGCGTGCGCGCCTTGTACTCGCTGTACTTGCCGATGCCCACGTAGTCCAGCAGTTCCTGCGCGCGCTTCGCGATCGCCGCTTCCTCGGCCTTGAAACCGGCGGTGCGGAAGATGGCGCCGCCCAGGCCCGATCGGGAGCGCACGTGGCGGCCCACCATCACGTTCTCCAGCGCGGTCATCTCGGCGAACAGGCGGATGTTCTGGAACGTGCGCGCGATGCCGGCCTTGGCCACCTCGTGCACCGCGCTCGGCTTGTAGGTCTGGCCGCCGAGTTCGAACGTGCCCGAATCGGGGATGTAGAGCCCCGTGATCACGTTGAAGAAGGTGGTCTTGCCGGCGCCGTTGGGGCCGATCAGGCCGTAGACCTG
>CAYVXO010000106.1:0-20254 GCA_964454485.1 uncultured Rubrivivax sp. | reverse complement strand
GCTGCGCGCGCTGCACGACGGGCTGGGCGGCGACGCGCCCGCGCCGCCCGCGCCCGCGCCGCCGCCGCTGCCGGCCGACGACGGCTTCGTCGGCCGCGCAATGGAACTGCAGCGCATGGGCGAGCTGCTCGCGCGCGACGAGTGCCGGCTGCTGTGCCTGGTGGGCCCGGGCGGTGTCGGCAAGACGCGGCTGGCGCGGCGCGCTTTCCAGCTGCTGGCGCCGGCGGTGGCCGACGCGGCGGTCTTCGTCGCGCTCGAAGACGCCGAGACCGCGGCCCAGTTCGGACAGCGCCTGGCGCAGGCCGCGGGCGTGGCCGGCACGGCGCAGCAGCGCGACCCGCTGGCCGCCGCGGTCGAGGCCTGGCGCACGCGCCGGCTGCTGCTGGTGCTGGACAACTTCGAGCAGCTCACGCCACAGGCGCCGCTGCTCGACCGGCTGCTGCAGCAATGCCCGCGGCTGAAGCTGGTGGTGACCTCGCGCCTGCGCCTCGGGCTGGCCAGCGAATGGTCGATGCCGGTGGAAGGCCTGCCCTGGCCCGACGCCGAGGACGGCGACCGCATCGAGGCCTTCGACGCGGTGCGCCTGTTCGTGCGCGCGGCACGCCGCGTGGAGCCGGGCTTCAGCGCCGCCGGCGAGAGCGCGGCGCTGGTCGACATCTGCCGCCAGGTGGCCGGCCTGCCGCTCGCGCTGGAGCTGGCCGCGGCCTGGGTGCGCGTGCTGTCGTGCGAGGAGATCGCGCGCGAGCTGCGCCAGGGCACCGAGCTGCTGCGCGCGGCCGACCCGGCCCACCCGGCGCGCCACGCCAGCATCGACACCGTGTTCGAGCAGTCGTGGCGCCGGCTCGGCGAGGCCGAGCGCCAGGTGCTGGCGCGGCTCTCGGTCTTCCACGGCGGCTTCACGGTGGAGACCGCGCGCGCGGTGGCCGGCGCCTCGCTGCCGGTGCTGGGGGCGCTGGCCGACAAGTCGCTGCTGGCGCGCGAGCGCCTGCGCATGCAGCTGCACCCGCTGGTGCAGCAGCTGGCCGCGCAGCGGCTGGACCAGGCCGGCGCACGCGCCGCCACCGAGGACGCGCACGCGGCCTTCTTCCAGCGCTGGCTGCAGCAGCTGGCGCCGGCGGCCGAACGCGGCGAACGCGAGGCGCTGCAGGCGATCGACACCGAGTTCGAGAACGGCCGCCGCGCCTGGGCGGTGGGCGCCGCGCGCGGCCGCGCCGCCGCGCTGCTGAGCGCCTTGCCGACGCTGCGCCACTACGTGGAGGACCGCGCCCGCTTCGAGGACGGCCTGGCGATGATGCGCGAGGCGCTGCACTCGCGCGCCGGCGAGTCCGACGCCGGGCTGCGCGCCTGCCTGCTGGCCGGCGTGGCGCGCATGCAGCTGCGCCTGGCGCGCTACGCCGAAGCGCAGGCCAGCGCGGCGGCGGCGCTGGACGCGGCCACCGGCCCGGCCGAGCGCGAGGCGCGCTACGAGGCGCACTCGGTGCTGGGCGGCTGCGCACTCGCGCTCGGCCACAGCGCCGAAGCGCGCCAGGCCTACCAGCGCGCGCTCGCGCTCGCGAAGGCGCGCGCGCGCGCCGGCGAGATCGGCTCCACGCTGGACAACCTGGCGCTGTGCGAGAAGCGCCTGGGCCACTACGAGCGCGCGCTCGCGCTCACGCAGGAGGCGCTGGCCCAGCACCGGCGCCACGGCGACCACGCGCGGCTGGCGGTGTGCCTGAACAACCTGGGCTCGCTGTGCACCTTCATGGACGAGGACGACGCCGCGCGCGCCCACCTGCGCGAGGCGCTCGCGCTGAGCGAACGCCACGGCCACGTCAGCTCGCGCGCCTTCGTGCTGTCCAACCTGGTCGAGCTGGCGCTGAAGGCGGGCGACGACGAGGGCGCGCGCGAGCATGCCGAGCGCGCGCTCGGCGCCGCCCGCGAAGCGCACCTGCTCACGCTGCAGGCCTGGCTGCAGGTGCAGCGCGGCCGGCTGGCGGCGCGCCGCGGCGAGCTGGACACCGCGCGCGCGGCGCTCGCCGAGGCGGCCGCGCAGACGCTGGCGCTGGACGTGCAGTCGGTGAAGTCGGCGGTGCTGCTGGGCTTCGCCGAGCTGCTGGAAGCGCAGGGCCGCGCCGGCGCGGCGCGCCGCCTGCTCGCCTACGCCGCCGACGAGGCCGCGCTCAGCGTGCCCGACCGCGACGAGCTGCGCGCCGCCTGGGCGCGCCGCGCCGCCCTCGGCCAGGCCGACCCGCCCTGGCCCGCGATCGGCCTGCCCGAGCTGCTGCAGCGCATCGCCGACGAGGCGCCGCAGGCCCACGCCCCGCTGCTCGGCCAGTTGCAGGAAGCGGCCTGAACGCAGCCTGAGAGACCCCGACACCGGAAGGTCTTCCGGTGCCGCGGCGCGCGGAGGAACGCGCGTGCAACGCCGCCCTGGACACAGTGCGCTCCGACGAAAGGACGCACCATGACCACGACCCCGATCACTTCGCCCGCCGGCAGCGCAGCGCAGCGCGAGACCGTCGTGCTGCTGCACTCCAGCGCCGCTTCCTCGCGCCAGTGGGACCTGCTGGCCGAGGCGCTGCAACCGCGCTTCGACGTGCACGCGATCGACCTCCACGGCCACGGCCGCCAGCCGCTGCGCGGCGGCACGCGGCCGCTGTCGCTGCACGACGACGCGGCGCTCGCGCTCGCGGTGCTGCAGCGCGCGGGTGGCGGCCATCTCGTCGGCCACTCGTACGGCGGCGCGGTGGCGCTGCACCTGGCGGCGGCGCACCCGGAATGCGTCGAGAGCCTGGCGCTGTACGAGCCGGTGCCGTTCCGGCTGCTCGCCGACCACCGGCCCGAGGACGAGGCCACGCGGGAGATCCTGGCGGTGGGCGGCGAGGTGCAGCGCCTCGTCGGGGCCGGCGACGCCGACGCCGCGGCCGCGCACTTCGTCGACTACTGGTCGGGCGCCGGCACCTGGGCCCGGCTGGGGCCTTCGCGCCGGCTCGCCATCAGCGTGCGCATGCCGGTGGTGGCGATGCAGTTCGGCACCCTGTTCGACGAACCGCTGCCGCCGGCCGCGCTGCAGCGCCTGGGCATGCCGCTGCTGTGCCTGCACGGCACGCGCAGCACGCGCGCCGCCATCGTGCTGGCCGCGCTGCTGCGCGAACTGCTTCCCGAGGCGCGCCACGAGGCGCTCACCGGCCTGGGCCACATGGGCCCGCTGACCGACGCCGCGCGCGTCAACGAACGGCTGCTGCGCTTCTGGCGCGCCGACATCCCGGGCTGGCAGCTGCCGGCCCGAACCGCCGCCTGAAGGCGCGCGGTCCCCGAGATCTGCCGCCTCGGCGCGCAGATGGGCCTGCCGGCCGCCCTGGCCGGCAGGCTCCGACCTTCCCTTCCCCCATGAACCGTCCCCCTGGAGAGAGAACCATGTCCCAAGCTCAGAACGCCGCCGTCGACAACGGCGTCAACGTCGCCGCCCTGCTGGGCGCCCGCGAAGCCCTGACCGCGCAACCCGCGGCGGCGCGCTTCCAGTGGCGCGCCACCAGCGAATGGCTGCGCGGCACCCACAGCCGCGCCACCGTGGAAGGCTTCCACGGCCTGGGCGCGGAGCAGAAGCACCGCCAGCCCTTCCGCTTCGACACCGACCACCCCGAGGTCTTCGCCTCCGAAGACCACGGCGCGACGCCGGTGGAGATGGTGCTCGTGGGCCTGGCCGGCTGCCTGAGCGCCGGCGTCGCCGCGGTGGCGCAGAACCGCAACATCGCGCTCCGCTCGGTGAAGGCCACGCTGGAGGCCGACATGGACCTGCGCGGCATCCTGGGCATCGACGCGCCGGTGCGCAACGGCTTCGAAGGCATCCGCGTGCACTACGAGATCGACGCCGACGCCACGGAGGCGGAGATCCAGGCGCTGGTCGCGCAGTCGCAGAAGCGCTCGGCGGTGTTCGACATCGTGACGAACCCGACCGACGTCAGCGTCAGCGCGAAGAAGGCCTGAGCATGCCGGCCCGCACGATCGACGCCGTCGTCGTCGGCGCCGGCCACAACGGGCTGGCGATGAGCGCCGTGCTGGCGCGCCACGGCGTCGAGCATGTCGTGCTGGAACGCGGCACGGTGGCGCAGGCCTGGCGCACCGGGCGCTGGGACTCGATGCACCTGCTGACGCCGAACTGGATGACGCGCCTGCCCGGCTGGCGCTACGACGGGCCGGACCCCGACGGCTTCATGCACGCCACCGAGGCGGCGGCGTGCTTCGAGGCCTACGCGGCGCGGCTGGCGGCGCCGGTGCGCACGCACTGCACGGTGCAGGCGGCGCGCGCCGAAGGCGGCGGCTTCCGCGTCGAGACCGACGCCGGCGCGTGGCAGTGCCGCGCGCTCGTCGTCGCCAGCGGCGCCTTCGGCCGGCCGGTGCTACCGGCGCTGGCCGCGGCGCTGCCGCCCGGCGTGGCGAGCCTGCACGCGCAGCAGTACCGCCACCCCGGCGCGCTGGACGAAGGCGGCGTGCTCGTCGTCGGGGCCTCGGCCACCGGGCTGCAGCTGGCGCGCGAAATCCGCGCCAGCGGCCGCGCGGTGACGCTGGCCGTCGGCGAGCACGTGCGCCTGCCGCGCCTGTACCGCGGGCGCGACATCCACTGGTGGATGCACGCCGCCGGCCTGCTGGCGCAGCGCATCGAGGACGAGGACGACCCGGCGCGCGCGCGCCGGCTGCCTTCGCCGCAGCTGGTGGGCACGCCCGAACGCGCCACGCTGGACCTGAACGTGCTGCGCGCCGAAGGGGTGGAGGTGGTCGGCCGCCTGGCCGGCCTGCGCGACGGCCAGGCGCTGTTCTCGGGCGGCCTGCGCAACACCTGCGCGCTGGCCGACCTGAAGCTGGGCCGCCTGCTCGACACGCTGGACACCTTCGCCGCCGAGAGCGGCCTGGACCGCGTGTTGGCCGCGCCCGAACGCTTCGCGCCCACGGTGCCGGCGAAGGCGCCGCGGCTGATGCTGCCGCTGGGACGCGAGATCCGCACCGTCGTCTGGGCCACCGGCTGGCGGCCGGCGCTTTCATGGCTGCAGCTGCCGGTGTTCGACGCCGCCGGCGCGCTGCGCCACGACCGCGGCGTGCTCGCCGACGCGCCGGGCGCGGTCGTGCTGGGGCTGCCCTTCATGCGGCGCCGCCAGTCGAGCTTCATCGCCGGCTGCGAGGACGACGCGCAGGCGCTCGGCCGGCACCTCGTCGAGCACCTGCGTTCGACGCCGGCGCGCGGCCGCGCGCGAATGCCTCAGGCGGTGACGCCGGCGCCGTAGCGCGCCGCCAGCGCGGCACGCGCCTTCGGGTCGACGTTGACGCGCGAGAGGTCGCCCTGCACCTGCGGCAGCGCCAGCAGCCGCGGGTCCATCACGCGGAACCACAGCGGCGGCACGTAGGCCAGCGGGAACATGCCGAAGTAGCCGCTGGGCAGCTGCGGCAGGTCCGGGAAGTGGCGCAGGCTCTGGTAGCGGCGCGACGGGTGGGCGTGGTGGTCGCTGTGGCGCTGCAGGTGGAAGGTGGCGAGGTTGGTCACCAGGTGGTTGGTGTTCCACGAGTGGTGCGGCTGCGGTGCCTCGTAGTTGCCGCCGGGCAGGCGGCGCCGCAGCAGGCCGTAGTGCTCCACGTAGTTGGCCGAGGTGAGCTGCCACCACGCGACGAGGTTGTGGACCGCCAGGAAAGGCAGCATCACCGCGCCGAAGGCGGCGACGAGCGAGCCCTGCAGCAGCAGCGTCACCGCATACGACTGCAGCATCGTGTTGCGCCACGACCAGGGCGACGACCCGAGCGCTGCCAGCCGCTCGCGTTCCAGCACCCAGGCGCGGCGGATGCCGCCCGGCAGCTCGCGCAGCGCGAAGCGGTAGATCGACTCGCCCATGCGCGCGCTCGCGTGGTCTTCCGGTGTCGCCACCCAGCGGTGGTGGCCGCGGCCGTGTTCCACCGTGAAGTGGCCGTAGGCCGGCACCGCCAGCGCCAGCCGCGCGAGCACCTGCTCCAGCTTGTCGTGCTTGTGGCCCAGTTCGTGCGCGGTGTTGAGGCCCAGGCCCGAATCGGCGCCCGCCACGTAGGCCAGCAGCAGCAGCGCGCCCCACGAAAGATCGTGCGTGCCGGCCCACCACGCGCAGGCGACGAGCGCCACGTAGTGCAGCGGCACCGTGGCCCAGGTCAGCCAGCGGTAGTAGCGGTCGGCTTCGAGCTGCGGCACCACCGCTTCGGGCGGGTTGTTCAGGTCCTCGCCGATGAGCGCGTCCAGCAGCGGCATCAGCCCGTAGCTGATGAGGAGCGGCAGCGCGAGCGCGATCTCGCGGCCGGTGGCGTGGTGCGCCCACAGGCCCAGCAGCGGCACCAGCGGCCAGACGACGGAAAGCGACCAGGCCCAGCGCTTGCGATCGCGGTAGCGGACCTCGCGGCCCTGCGCGTCGGTGGCGGTGTAGGTCACGGCCATGGCAGCCCCCTGACGGCGGTCGACGAGGCGCCGATGGTGCCACGGCCGCGCGGGCCGTGCCTCGTCTCAAGGTGATCCGGCTTTGCCGGTCACCTTGATCCCCCGCGGGGGGCGGGCTGGGCGCAGCCCGGCCCTGGGGGCACTCAGAAACGCGGCAAGGTCGAGAGCGCCGCGCCGCCTTCGCCCAGGCGGTCGCGTTCGTCCCAGCCGCGCAGCTTGCCGGGGTTCAGCAGGCCGGCGGGGTCGAAGCGGCGCTTCATCGCCACCACGTCGGGGTTCACCTTGCCCTGCTTGCCGTCCTCGACGATGAACACGTGCGGGTTGGCGATGTACACGCCGTGGTCGCGGTGCAGCTGCATGATCTGGTCCAGCCGCTCGTCGCTGCTGTAGCGCACCAGCTGCAGGCCGGAGCAGTTCATCGCCCCTTCCTTGGTGCGGATGAACTCCAGGTGCACCAGCACCTCGTCGCCCAGCACCTCGTGCAGGTCCTTCGCCTGCTGCAGGTGGCGCGCGGGGTCGAAGCCGCTCTGGATGTAGGTGAGCGACTTCTCCGCCTTCATCGCGTGCAGCGTGGTGTGATTCCAGGTGTATTCGACGATCGTGCGGTTGCTCTGCTTCACCTCGGCCGCGGTCTTGCGGTACGTGACCGCGCCGCCGAAGTCGCGCACCAGCTGCTGCAGGCCTTCCTCGGCGAACTCGGCGACGACCACGAACACGGCGTGCGAACCCGCGGTCATGCTGCCGGCCAGGGGCGGCACCGCCGCCAGCAGCAGGTCCGGGATGGGCGCGGCGAGGAAGGTGACGCCCTTCTTCACGATGCCGGGCGCGGCGGCCAGCGCGCCGGCGAACTCGAGCCCGGCCTCGAAGCGGTCGAAGCAGACGATGGCCTCCAGCCACGGGAACGCCGGCGCCAGCCCCACTTCCAGCTCCAGCACCAGGCCGTTGGTGCCGTACACGTGGTGCAGCAGCAGCGCCTCGGGCGCGCGCAGTTCCACCGTCTTCGGCTCCGGCTCGATGGTCATCGCCTTCACGCCCAGCACGTTGCCGGTGGCGGCCAGCGGCCCGTAGTTGATGCTGCCCACGCCGCCGAAGCCGCCGCCGTACAGCCCGCCCAGCGTGGCGCTGCGCCAGGTGCTGGGCACGCAGCGCAGTTCCCAGCCCTGGCCCTGCGTCTGGCGGTCCATCTCCATCATGCGGATGCCGGCCTGCGCGCGCGCCACGCCGGGCCGCGCCCACAGGAGCTGGTTGTAGGCCGAGAGGTCCAGGATCACGCCGCCGTGAAGCGGCATGCACTGGCCGTAGTTGCCGGTGCCGCTGCCGCGCACGGTGATAGGCAGCCCGCGTTCGGCACAGCCGGCCACCACGGCGCGGATCTCGGCTTCGGTGCGCGGCCGCGCCACCGCGTCGGCGCGCAGGTGCGCGAGCTGGCGCTTGAGCACGGGGCTGAACCAGTAGAAGTCCTGGCTCAGCCGCTCGACGCGGCTGTCGGTGATCCACTCGATCGAAGGCAGGGACTGCACGAGGGCGGCGCAGCCGGCGCGCACGGTGTCGGGGTCGAAGCTCATGACAGCATGGTGTTGACCAGCCGCTGGGCGTCGCGCCGCAATGCGCCCAGGTCCAGGCCGGGGATCAGGTCGTTCTCGACCACCGTGCGGCCCTGCACCAGCAGCGCACGCAGCTTCGCGCGGCCGCCGCTGGCCACCGGGCCGACGGCGGGGTCGTGCAGGCCGAAGTGGCGCGGGTCGTCGAGGTCGTAGAGCGCGATGTCGGCGGCCTGGCCCACCTGCAGCGTGCCCACGCCGTCCAGGCCCATGAGCTTCGCGCCGCCTTCGGTGCCGATGTGCACCACGTCTTCCACCGTCATCGCGTTCGCCAGCCCGCCGGGCTGCACGCCACGCGGGCCCGCACGCGGATCCGCGCGGTGCACCAGCCAGGCCATGTGCGCTTCGCTCGCCATGTCGGCCGCTTCGTTGCTGGCCGCGCCGTCCACCGCCAGCCCCACCGGCACGCCCAGCGCCAGCGCTTCCGGGATGCGCGCGATGCCCGAGCCCAGGCGCGCGTTGCTCTGCGGGCAGTGGGCGATGCCGGTGCCGGTCTCGGCGCAGCGGCGCAGCTCGGAATCGTCCAGGTGCACCATGTGGGCGTACCAGACGTCGGGACCGACCCAGTCGTGGCTCTCGACGAATTCGAGCGGCGTGCAGTCGTGCACCTCGCGCGCCCAGCGCACGTAGTCGTAGGTTTCGCTGAGGTGGCTGTGCAGGCGGATGCCCAGGCGGCGCGCCTCGCGCGCCATCAGCTTCAGTTCTTCGGGCCGGCAGCTCCAGCTGGGCGTGGTGATGGCGCTCACGACGCGGCGCATCGCCATCGGCCTGGGGTCGTGGAAGCGGTGCACGTCGCGCTCCACCGCCTGCAGGAAATGCTCCAGCGATTCGGGCGTCACCTGCGGCGGCGCCTGCATGTCGGTCATCGCGCGCGCCTGCGTCTGGCCGCCGCGGCAGAGCACGAAGCGCAGGCCCAGCTTCTCGGCTTCCTCGAACACCACTGCCGAGGCGTCGAAGGGCATGCCGGGGTAGTAGTGGTACTGGTGGTCGGCCACCGTGCTGCAGCCCGAGAGCGCCAGTTCCACCAGCCCCACGCGGGCGGCGATACGCAGCACCTCTTCGCGGTCGAAGAAACGGCGGTAGGGCACCGGCACCGCGGCCAGCCAGGGCACCAGCGCGAGGTCGATGCCGCCGGGAATGCCCTTGAGCAGGCTCTGGAACAGGTGGTGGTGGGTGTTCACCCAGCCGGGGTAGGCCACGCAGCCGGCGGCGTCGAGCACGCGCTCGCCGGGCTCGGGCACGAGCGTGCCGATCTCGGTGATGACGCCGGCGCGGATGCGGAGGTCGCACCCGCCTTCGTGGCGCATGCCGTGCCGCTTGCCGGTCCACAGGTGGGCGGCGCCCTTCACGAGCAGGTCAGTCATGGTTCGCTTCGCTGGCATCAGTCATGGTTCGCTTCGCTGGCATCAGTCATGGTTCGCTTCGCTCTCGTGCCACGAGCCCAGCGCCCACTTCGACAGCCACGACATGAGCGCGAACAGCGCCACGCCGGTGAGCGTGATGAGCAGCAGCGCCGCGAACATGCGCGGGATGTTGAGCTGGTAGCCGGCTTGCAGGATCTGGTAGGCCAGCCCGGTGCCGGTGCCGCCGGTGCCGGCCACGAACTCGGCCACCACCGCGCCGATGAGCGCCAGCCCCGAGCTGATGCGCAGCCCGCCGAAGAAGTACGGCAGCGCGGAGGGAATGCGCAGCCGCACCAGCACCTGCAGCCGGCTCGCGCGGTTGAGCCTGAAGTAGCTCATCAGCCCCGGGTTCACGCTGCGCAGCCCCAGCGTGGTGTTGCTGATGATGGGGAACAGCGCCACCAGCGTGGCGCAGATCACCAGCGACGCGGTGGGGTCCTTGACCCAGATGATGATGAGCGGCGCGATGGCGACGATGGGCGTCACCTGCAGCAGCACCGCGTAGGGGAAGAGCGCGGTCTCGATGGCGCGGCTCTGCACGAAGGCGAACGCGATCAGCACCCCCACCACGGTGGCGGCGATGAAGCTGAAGAGCGTGATCTTCAGCGTGTTGACCAGCGCGCCGAACAGCAGCGCGGCGTCGGTGGCCAGCGTCTGCGCCACGCGCGCCGGCGAAGGCACCAGGAAGACCGGAATGTCGAAGGCCACCACCAGGCCCTGCCAGGCCGCTAGCAGCACCACGGCGACGACGAGCGGGTAGAAGACACGCTGGAGTTCGGGCTTCATGCGGTCCTCACGCCAGCGCCTGTTCGCTGTCGGACCCGCTGGCGCGCAGCAGGCTGTCCTGCAGCCGCTTCGCGTAGTGGCTGAAGGCGGTGGAGACGCGGAAGTCGGCGCCCCGCGGGTAGGGTTCGGAGATCTCGACCTGGTCGACCACGCGCCCCGGCCGGGCCGCCATCACCACCACGCGGTTGCTCAGGTACACCGCCTCGAAGATCGAGTGGGTCACGAAGATGACGGTGAGCTTCTGCTGCTGCCAGAGGTCGAGCAGTTCGCTGTCGAGCCGGTAGCGCGTGATCTCGTCGAGCGCGCCGAAGGGCTCGTCCATGAGCAGCAGCGTGGGCCGCGTGACGAGGCCGCGCGCGATCGACACCCGCATCTGCATGCCGCCGGAGAGCTCGCGCGGCAGGTGGGTCGCGAACTTGTCCAGCCCCACCAGCGCGAGCGCGTCGCGCACGCGGGCGTCGGCTTCGGTTCGCGGCACGCCGGCCAGGTCCAGCGGCAGCCGCACGTTGGCCTGCACGCGCGCCCAGGGCATCAGCGTGGCTTCCTGGAACACGAAGCTCAGGCGGTGGCCGGTGGCTTCCACCTGGTCGACCGGCTTGCGCCACAGCAGCACGCGGCCGTCGGATGGCGCCAGCAGGCCGGCAACCATCTTCAGCAGCGTGCTCTTGCCGCAGCCCGAAGGGCCGAGCAGGGTGACGAATTCGCCTTCGCGCACCGCCAGGTCGACGGGCTGCAGCGCGTGGGTGCCGTTGGGGTAGGTCTTCTCGGCCGAGAGGACCTCGACCGCGGGAATCTCGGTCATGCGGTGACGGTCGTTCTTCTGTACATCTCGGCGAGGTGTTCGCCGGCGGTGAGGGGGCCGTAGCGCGCCGGGCGCGCGGCGCTCACGCAGGTGGGCAGCGGCTCGACCGAGGCATCGGCGTCGAGGTCGAAGAAGTAGGCGATGCTCCAGCGCTCGCGCCCGCCGTGGCGGTTGACCACGCGGTGCACGGTGGAACGCCAGCGGTCGTTGGTCCAGCGCTGCGTCATGTCGCCGACGTTGACCACGTAGGCGCCCGGCAGCGGCGGCACGTCGGTCCAGCCGCCGTCGGCGCGCTGCACCTGCAGGCCGCCGGCATCGCTTTGCGCCAGCAGCGTGAGCGCGCCCCAGTCGGTGTGCGCGCCGCAGCCGATCTGCCCCGGTGCGGCGGTGGCCGGCTGCGGCGGGTAGTGCAGCAGCCGCGTAGTGCAGGTGGGGTGGCGCATGAAGCCGTCGAAGTGGCCCGCGGGCAGCCCGAGCGCGATCTCGAACAGGACCATCAGGCGGCCGGCGAGGCGGCGCATCTCCAGCGCGTAGGTTTCGCACGCGGCGCGGAAGCCCGGCACCAGCGATTCGTCGGGCCAGGGGTTGGGCGCGATCGCCTCCACGCCGAGGTAGAAGCTCTCCTTCAGGTCGGGCGGCTGCGCCGGGTCCAGCGCCTGCCAGCCGATGGGGTCGAAGCCGCGCTGCCTGGCGTCGATGTACCAGCGGCGCTTGGTCGGCTCCGGCAATGCGAAGAAGCGCCGGCCGGCGTCGAAGGCGTCCAGCGTGACGGCCGGCGGCACGCCGTGGCCGCGCAAGGCGAAGAAGCCGTGCTGCACGAGCGCGGCGTCGATCCCGGCGGCGGCTTCCTCGGCGCTGGCGTCGCCCAGGTCGATGACCGGGATCACGGCAGGATCTTCAGGTCCTTCACGAACTCGGTCGTGTAGGTCTTCTTCAGGTCCACCTTGGCAGGGTCGAGCAGCTTCATCTGCACCATCATGTCGTAGGTCTTCTTCATGCGTTCGTCGGTGACGATGCCCACGCCCAGCTTCGCGGCGTCGCCGCCCAGCACCATGCCGGTGGCGACGAGCTGCCTGATGCCGTTCTGCAGCTCGTCCTCGGTCATGTTCGGGTTGTCCTTGCGGATGGCGGCGTTGGCGGCCGTGGCGTCGCCCTTCAGGTAGTCCTTCCAGCCTTCCATGCTGGCCTTCACGAACGCGGCCACCGCCTTCGGCTTCTTCTTCAGCGTGTCTTCCATGCAGACGATGGTGGTGGAGTAGGGCGGCCAGCCGTAGTCGGAGAGCAGGAAGGTGCTGGGCTTGAACTTGGCCTGCTTCTCGATCGCGTAGGGCTCGCTCGAGAGGTAGCCCTGCTGCACCAGGTTCTTGTCGGCGATGAAGGGCTGGATGTTGAAGGTGTAGGGCCGCACCTGCGAGTCGGACAGCCCCAGCGTGGTCTTCAGCCAGGGCCAGTAGTTGGTGTTGGCGTCGCCGCTGATGAGGATGGTCTTGCCCTTCAGGTCCTCGAACTTCTTCACCACCTCCGGGTGGCCGATCATCACCTGCGGGTCCTTCTGGAACGCGGCGGCCACGGTGACGGCGTTGATGCCCTGTTCGCGCGCCTTCATGGTCTGCACGTCGTAGCCCATGAAGCAGTCGACCTGGCCGGCGGCCAGCAGCTGCATGCCGTTGACCTGCGGGCCGCCCATGCGGATGGTCACGTCCAGGCCCGCGGCCTTGTAGAAGCCCTTCACCTGCGCCTGGTAGAAGCCGCCGTGCTCGGCCTCGGCGTACCAGTTGGTGAGGTAGGTGAACTTCTCCTGCGCGTGGGCGCCGGCGGCGGCCAGCAGCGCGGCGGCGAGCAGCACCGGGCGAACGAAGGCATGAGGCATGGGATGTCTCCTGTGGCGGGGCATTGCGGGGCGGCGCGCACCAGCATATCGCAGGCCCGCGCGCGCGGCGGGCGGCATGCAAGCCACATGCCGTGGCTCAGGGCTTTGGCAGCGGCAGGTACGCGGTCGCTTCCACCTCGACCAGGATGTCGGCGGTGGGCAGCATGGCGCTCACCTCCACCACGGTGCTGACAGGCGGCTCGCCGGTGAAGAAGAGCTTGCGCACGCGGCTGTAGTAGGGGAAGTGGTCCAGGTTGCGGAAGTACTGGACGAGCTTGAAGACGTCGCTCATCTGGCCGCCCGCCGCTTCGATGGTGCTGCGGATGCGGTCCAGCACCCACCAGCTCTGGGCGAGGATCGGGCCTTCCTTGATGTCGGTGGAGAACTCGCCCGTCTCGCCCAGCAGCTTGCGCGCCTCGGGCGGGATATCGGCGTAGCCCTTGACGATGGTGCCGGCCGCGGGGTCGACCGCGATCACGCCGGAGAGGTGGATGCAGTCGCCGGCGCGGCGCCAGGCCGAGTACTTCGCCAGCGGTCGGGCGATGGTCATGCGTTTCCTCCACCGGCCGGCAGGAGCCAGCCGCCTGCGATGCCGAGCACGCGCTCGTCCCAGCCGCGCACCTTGCCGGGGTTCATCAGCCCCAGCGGGTCGGCGCGGCGCTTGAAGTCCAGCTGCGCTTCGTCCACCTGCTTCATGCCGCCGTCTTCCAGCACCCAGGTGTGGGGGTCGAAGATGCGGCAGCCGTCGGCTTCGAAGCTCTCGATCAGGTGGCGCAGCTGGGCTGGGTCGAAGTACTGCACGAGCGGCAGCGCGAAGGCCACCCGCTCGCCGCCGGCGCGGCTGAATTCGTGGTGCATGAAGAGCTCGTCGCCGAAGCGCTGCATCTGGCGCGCCACCAGCGCGGGGTCGAAAGGCGCCGGGTAGGCCACCTGCAGGTAGGTGACGCCGCGGTCGGTCTTCAGCGCTTCGAGCGTGGTGTGGTTGTAGGCGCATTCGGTGGCCGAGGGCAGGCCCTGCGCGGCGAGTTCGTCTTCGCTGCCGCGGTAGGCCACGCGTCCGCCCAGGCGCGCGGCCAGCGCCTCGAAGGCCGGCAGCGACGCCGGTGCCACCTGCGCGAACATCGCGTCGCGGTCCTCCAGCCGGCCGCGCAGGCCGGCGTAGTAGGGCGTGATGCGGCGTTCCACGGCGCTCAGCTGGAACAGGTCCAGCGCCGGTTCGGCAGCGGCGGCCAGGCCGAAGCGCAGCACCTCGTCGTAGCGGTCGAACAGCACCACCACGTGCTGCCAGTCCACCGCCGGCGTCAGCGCCACCTCCACCTCGACGACGATGCCGTTGCTGCCGTAGGCGTGGTGCACCTTCTGGATGTCGGCGCCTTCCAGGTCCAGCACCTGCGGCCGCTCCTCGAGCGTGACCACGCGCAGCCGGCGCACGTTGCCGGGATCGGCCAGGATGCCGTGGCGCAGCGAGCCGATGCCCGAATGGCCACCGGCGATGAATCCGCCCAGCGTGGCGACGCGCTCGGTGCTGGGCCACATGCGCAGCTGCTGGCCGCCGGCGCGGGCGGCACGGTTGAGGTCGTGGATCAGGATGCCGGCCTCGACCGCCGCCCAGCCGGGCTCCAGCCGCAGCACGCGGCGCATCGCGGTGATGTCCAGCGTCACCCCACCGGCCAGCGGCACGCATTGGCCGTAGTTGCCGGTGCCGCCGCCGCGCACGGTGAGCGGCACGCGGTGGCGCGCGCAGGCCGCGGCCAGCCGCAGCACCTCGTCGAGGTCGCGCGGCCGAACCACGCGCTGCGGCCGGCAGCCTTGCAGCCGTTCGGCGAGGACCGGGCTGTACCAGTGGTAGTCGGCGCCGGCACGTTCGCAGAGGGCGGAGTCGGCGCTGATCTCCAGCCCGGCCAGATCGCGCTCGAAGGACGCCAGGTCGAAGGCGTCGCCGGGGCGGAACGGTCTCGTCGTCGGCACGGGCATGGCGAAGGCGGACGAGTGTGCCATGCACGCCCGGGGACCCTCGAATCGGGGCTGCGAGGATCTCGGTTACATCTGACAACAGCCAACTGTGCCATATGCACATATCTTTCGAGGAATGAACCGGGCGCGCCTTGCGTAGCGCCCGACCGGAGAAGCCCTTGCAGCCGCCAACCGCCCCTTCGCGCCCTTTCACGCTGTTCCCGGCCGCGCCCTGGCCGGCGTTGCCGAAGCGGCGCGAACAGACGCTGCCCGCCGAAGCGGCCGGCAGCGCCTGGCGGCTGGTCGAACGCGCGGGCCCTCCGGTCCAGGAAGCGCTGGCGACATCGGCCCGGCGCTGGCGCGCCGAGTTCAGCCTGAGCGCACCCGAAGACGGCGCGGACCTGGCCGTGGCCCAGCTCGAGGCCGGCCTCGACGACCAGGGCCGGCCTCGGGCCTGGCATTTCAGGCTGGCCGGCGCCGGCTCGGGCCATGACGCGCCGGCCGACGACGCCGCCGGCGCCGCCGCCCTGCCCTACCGCTTCGACGCCCGCCAGGTGGAATGCAGCGGCGCGCTGGGCGCCGAGGCGATACGCTTCTCCACCTTCTGCATCGAATCGGCCTGCGACGAACTGGCCGCGGCGGCCGGCGTGGACCCGCTGGACTTCCGGCTGCAGCACCTGGCCGACCGGCGCTGGCGCCAGACCCTGGAGGCTGCCGCCAACGCCGCCGGCTGGGCGGACGTGCCACCCCCGGGGTCGGCGCGCGGGCTGGCGGTCGGCTGCTGCTTCCACAGCGTCGTCGCCCAGGTCGTCGAACTGCGGCGCGCCGAAGACGGCGGCGCGCGCGTCGAACGGGTCACGATGGCACTGGACAGCTACCTGCCGCTGGCCCGGCAGCGTTCGCAATCGCTGCTCCAGATGGCGGTGCGGCGCACGCTCGAACGGCAGCTCGAAGGCGCGCTGCCGCCGCCGCGCTTCGACCTCGTGCTGGTGGGCGCCGCCGCTGCGGGCCAGCGCACGCTGGTCGCCGACGGCGTGGCCACGCTGGCGGCCCCCACGCTGCTGCCTGCGCTGGCCAACGCGCTGCGCCGCCTGGGCCAGCCGCGCCGCCTGAGGCTCGCCGCCGGCACTTGACGCAACGCAACGCCGGCCGGCAGGCGCGGCGGGACAGTGGGCGCACGCTCGGAAGACGGACGCCACCATGACCCTGCGCGAGCCCGCGCCCCTCACGCTGCGGGCCTTCCTGACCCGGCTCATCTGGTGGTGCGTGCTGCCGCTGTTCGGGCTGTCGGTGGGGCTGGCGATCGTGCACGTGCGCGACGTGCAGGACGACCACGACCGCGATGCGGCGCGCGTGGTCAAGAACGCCACCGCGACGATCGAGCAGTTCCTGAGCGCGCGCATCGGCGCCCTGCAGATCCTGGCCACCTCGCCGCTGGCCGACGAACCGCAGCACTGGGGCGAGCTCTACCGCGAGGCCAGCCGCTTCCATGCCAGCTTCGGCAGCCACGTCACCTTCGACGACCCGCGGCGGCACGTGCGCTTCCACACCGCGCTGCCCTTCCCGGGGCTGGAGATGAGCCTGCCGAGGCCGCAGGGTCGTTCGGCGTTCGAGACCGCCGTGGTCACCGGTCGCCCCGCCGTGGGCGATCTGTTCGAGGGGCCGGTGGCCAATGAGCCGATGCTCGCGATCGCCGTGCCCGGCGTGCGTGACGGCCGCGTCGCCTTCCTGATGGTGACCTCGATCGCCGCACGCGACTACGAACGGGTGCTGGCCACGGTGCCGACGCCGGCGGGCTGGTCGCTCGCCTTGCAGGACAGCACCGGCCGCCTGGTCGCGCGCCACGGTCCGCCGCCGCGCGCCGACGCCCAACGCGTCACGGCGCTGCCGGCCGGCACGCCCTGGTCGGTGGTGCTGGAGATCCCGCGCAGCGACCAGATGGCGCCGCTGGCGGTCGCCACGCTGGCGATGGTCTTCGCCGTGCTGGGCACCACGCTGGCCGGCGTGCTGGGCGCCGAATGGGCCAGCCGGCGCCTGGCGCGTTCGCTGCACGCGCTCACCGGCAGCACCGCCAGCGGCGGGCCGGCGATCGAGATCGCCGAGGTCGGCACCGTGCGCCGGCTGCTCGACGAGGCCGACCTCGCGCGCGACCGTGCCGACGCCGAAAGGCGCGAGGCCGAGGTCCGCTTCCGCGAACGGCTGGAGCAGACCTCGATCGCGCTGCAGGTGCGCGAAGCCCAGTTGCGCGGCATCTTCGACGCCGCCAGCGAAGGCATCGTCACGATCGACGAGACGAAGCACATCGTGATGGCCAACCCGGCGGCCGCGCGCATGTTCGGCTACCGCATCGAGGACCTGGCCGGCGCGCCGCTGGAGAACCTGCTGCCGGTGCGCCACCGCGCCGGCCACTCCCTGCAGGTGCGCCGCTTCGCCGAAGGCGGCCCGAGCGCGCGCGAGATGCTGAGCCGCCCCGAACTGGCTGGCCTGCGCGCCGACGGCGAGGAGTTCCCGATCGAGGCCACGATCTCGCAGCTGCACGTGGACGGCAAGCGCCTGTACACCGCGATCGTGCGCGACGTCACCGAGCGCCGCCGGGTCGAGTCCGAGCTGCGCGAGAGCAAGGCGCGGCTGGAGTCGGCACTCGCGGAACTGCAGGCCTCGCACGCCGCGCTGCAACGGCTCGTGGTGCAGCACGACCGCATCCAGGAAGACGAGCGCAAGCGCATCGCGCGCGAACTGCACGACGACCTGCAGCAGACGCTGGCGGCGATCCTGATCGACGTCACCGCGATCCGCGGCGCGGTGCCGCCGGACGGCGAGCCGGCGGCCGCGCTGCTGGGCCGCATCGAGTCGATGGCGAGCGCGGCGCTGGTGTCCACGCGCCGCATCGTCAACGACCTGCGGCCGCAGATGCTGGAGGAACTGGGCCTGGCGGCAGCGCTCGAGGCGCTGGCCACGCAGTTCACACGCCGCACCGGCGTGCCCTGCGACCTGGAGGCCGACGAACTGCAGCCGGCCGACGAACGCCAGGCAGCCCCGGTGATGACCTGCCTGTACCGGGTGGCGCAGGAGTCGCTCAACAACGTGGCCAAGCACGCGAAGGCGCGCTACGTGCAGGTGCAGCTCGCCACGCGCGACGCCCGGTCGGTCGTGCTGCGCGTCAGCGACGACGGCAAGGGCATGGCGCCGGAAGACCGCGTGAAGCCGCAGTCCTTCGGCCTGCTGGGCATGACGGAACGCGTACGGGCCGTCGGCGGTTCGCTGCAGGTCATCAGCCACCCGGGCGACGGCACGACGGTCGAGGTCGTGGTGCCGCTGGCGCTGCGCAGCGAGGACGGCGCCGCGCGCCGCGGTTCAGGAGAGCCGGGGTCCGCGCGGGAGCCCGGCCTCGTCGTAGTGCAGCCGGTAGGAGAGGCGCGACCAGCCCCACCAGAGCAGCGGCAGCCCGAGGCCAAGACCGAGCCAGGGCCACCAGGCGCCCAGGAATGAGCCTTCGGGTTCCG
This sequence comes from uncultured Rubrivivax sp., assembly GCA_964454485.1. Lineage (GTDB taxonomy): Bacteria > Pseudomonadota > Gammaproteobacteria > Burkholderiales > Burkholderiaceae_C > Rubrivivax. The sequence goes on along the minus strand of CAYVXO010000106.1, from coordinate 1,912 downwards.
AAGCCGGCGGCGCTTCGGCCGTCGCGGTGCCGCGCGGCGAAGCTTCGGGCGTCGGGCTGACCGGCGGCGCGGGCGGTGGCGGCACGACCGCCACCGGCGTCTCGGCCGGGGCGGTGGCGACCGGCCTGGGCGATGGCCATGGCGACGGCGACGGGAGCGGCGATGGCGACGGCGAAGGCGCCGCCTTCTCGACCACCGGCTTCGGCGGCACGGGCTTCGGGGATTCGACTTTCGGGGCCTCGACCTTCGGCGCTTCGGCCCGCGGGACTTCGGGCTTCGGCGCTTCGGGCTTGGCGGCTTCGACCTTCCCGACCGGCGCCGCGTCGGCCGCTGCCGGGCTGCTGCCGCCGAAGCGGCGGTAGACCATCTTGAACGCGCCGCCTTCGCAGTTGCCGATCACGCGCCCGTCCTTGGGCAGCGGCGCATCGGCCGGCAGCGCCTCGAGCGAGTAGCCGCGCACGCCGGTCGCTTCGATGCGTGCGGCCAGCGTGGCCTTCAGCTGGTCGCAGGCGTTGCCGGCCGACTGCGCCAGCGCCGCCGGCGACGCCAGCCAAGCCGCCACGGCCGCCGCCATGCAACCCGCGTGGTGCCGAAGCACGCCCATCGAAAACTTCCCCCTCCTCGCCAGACGGGAGCCGAGTTTAGGCGCAGGCCGATGCTCGCGGACCCGCTAGGGCAGGGGGCGCCCCGCACCCTGGCGACCTTCGGCGCGCGCCGAGAGGTAGGCGTACAGGTCCACGATGTGCGCGGCCACGCGCGGCTCGCCCTGCCAGGCCGGCATCTCCAGCCGGCCCGTCTGGCCCTGCAGCACCGATTCGACCTGCGCCGCGCGCGCCTCGCCTTCGGCCGCCGGTGGCAGGCCCCAGTCGTAGCGCGCGAGCACCAGGCCGACGAAGCGGCGCGGGCCCATCGTGCCCACCCGCGCCAGCAGGTCCGGCGCCTGCGCGCCGCCAGTGGCGTCGGCACCATGGCAGGCGGCGCACTTGTCCTGGAACACGCGCCAGCCGGTGTAGACCGAGCCCGGCGGCCGCGCCGCGCGTTCGAGTTCGCGCGCCGGCTGCGTGTTCTGCACCTCGACCGCACAGCCGGCGGCCAGGATCAGCAACGCCAGCGCGGCGGCGGTCCGCACAGGCAGCAACAGGTTTTGCATCGGGTTCCTCATCACGAACCCATTCTGGTCCGGCCCCCGCCGCGCCGGCTTGCGGAAGATCAGCCGCTCCGGTGCTGGCTTTCCAAGCGAGTGGATTGGCCCGACCGCCCTTCAGGCACGCCGCCAGTCCATCACCCAGTCGTGTTTCCAGCTGCGGCCGCCGTCGGCCGACGTGGCCTGGCGCCAGCGGCAGGCACCGCGCGCGATGCGGTCCCAGATGCCGGCGGCCAGCATCGTGCGCCCGTCCTCCTCGTACTCCGACCAGAAGATGCCGGCGCCGTTCTCGAAGCTGCCCTCCTGGCCCGGCGTGGTGAGCACGCCGCTCTTCGCGTTGACCCAGAAGTCCGACCAGCGGCGGCGCTCCACGTCCAGCAGGCGCAGTCCCATGCCCGAGAAGCCGCGCGCCGGGATGCGCAGCTCCTCCACGCTGCCCACGCCGCCCAGCAGCGTGCGGCAGGTCGCTTCGCCGCTGAAGCGGTCCCAACCGCCGCCGGGCAGGCGGCGCAGGTGTTCGATGCGCCACTCGCCGTCCAGGAAATCGAAGTCGCCGGGCTTGCCGGGGCTGGGCTTCGCGGGCAGTGGCGGCGCGGGGTCGAAGGCCGGTTCCTCGGCAGCGGCCGCGGCCGGCAGCAGGCCGGCGGCACCGGCAGCGCGCAGCAGGGTTCGGCGGGCAGGGTCCATGTCGTGGGTCCTTTCCTCGAAAGTCGGGCGGCGTGCGGCGCCAGCTCTCGCCGCTCGGCCTGGTGCTCAAGGGCGGGCTCT
>CAYVXO010000105.1:0-20356 GCA_964454485.1 uncultured Rubrivivax sp. | reverse complement strand
CGGCCGGCGCCGGCCTGCACGCGCTGTCGGTCAACAAGCCGGTGCTGATCGGCAGCTCCACCGGCGGCACGGTGGCGATCGAGACCCTGCTGCTCGCGCTGCCGGCCGACGCGCCGGGCATCGCGATCGTGCAGCACATGCCCGAGCGCTTCACCGCGATGTACGCGCAGCGCCTGGACGGCCTGGCGGCGATGAACGTGCGCGAGGCGCGCGACGGCGACCGCCTGCAGCGCGGCGTGGCGCTCATCGCGCCCGGCGGCCGCCACATGCAGCTGAAAAAGAACGGCGGCCAGTACTTCGTGGCGGTGGCCGACGGCCCGCCGGTGAACCGCCACAAGCCTTCGGTGGACGTGCTGTTCCGCTCCGCCGCCGGATGCGCCGGCCCCGACGCGCTGGCGCTCATGCTCACCGGCATGGGCGACGACGGCGCGCGCGGCATGAAGGCGATGCACGACCGCGGCGCGCGCACGCTGGCGCAGGACGAGGAGAGCTGCGTCGTCTTCGGCATGCCCAAGGAGGCGATCGCACTCGGCGCCGTCGACGAGGTGCTGCCGCTGGACCAGATGGCGCGCGCCATCCTGGCCTTCGACGCGCGCGGCTGAAACGCCGCGCGCCGCCGCGGCCGCTCAGGCGGCGCTGGCCTGGAACGCGCCCACCGCCTGTGCCAGCCGCTGCGCCTGCTCGCGCAGGCTCTGCGCGGCCGCGCTCGACTGCTCCACCAGCGCGGCGTTGTGCTGCGTCATGCGGTCGAGCTGGGTCACCGATCCGTTCACCTGGCCCAGGCCCTGGCTCTGTTCGGCGGCGGCGGCCGAGATCTCGGCGATGGTGGCGCTCACGCGCTGCACCGCCTGCACGATCTCCTCCATCGTGCTGCCGGCGTCGGCCACCAGCCGCGCGCCCGACTCCACGCGCTCGACGCTGCTGCCGATGAGCGCCTTGATCTCGCGCGCCGCCGCGGCCGAGCGCTGCGCCAGGCTGCGCACCTCGCCGGCGACGACCGCGAAGCCGCGGCCCTGTTCGCCCGCACGCGCCGCCTCGACGGCGGCGTTGAGCGCCAGGATGTTGGTCTGGAACGCGATGCCGTCGATGACGCCGATGATGTCGGCGATCTTCTTCGAGCTGGCGTTGATCTCGTCCATCGTCTGGACCACCTCGCCGACGATGCGGCCGCCGCGCTGCGCGACTTCGGCCGCGGTGCCCGCCAGATCGCTGGCGGCGCGGGCCGAGGACGCGGTCTGCTCGACGGTGCCGGTGAGCTGTTCCATCGAGGCGGCCGTCTGCTGCAGGTGGCCGGCTGCTTCCTCGGTGCGCGAGGAGAGGTCGCGGCTGCCGGAAGCCACCTCGCCGGCCGCGCTGCCGATCGACTCGCTGCTGGCGCGCACGGTGACGATCGAGTGCTCGACGCGCTGCAGCGCCTGCACCATGCGCTTCGTCGCCGCGGCCGCCGCCGGGCGGCGCAGGACGCCGAAGTCGATGCGGCCGTCGGCGCCGACGAGGTCGCGCGCGACCGCCGAGAGTTCCTCGCCGGCGGCGAACTCGGCCTGGGCGCGCAGGGCCAGGTAGACCAGCACGCCGGCCTCGACGACCACGTAGGCGGCATGCTCCAGCACGCGCGCCAGCCCGGGCTCGGTGAAGCAGACCGCGCCCCAGCCCCACTGCTGGAAGTAGTTGAAGCTCAGGTGGTGGACGGCGATCGTCGCCGCCGCCACCAGCACCGGCAGCCAGTGCCGGTAGACCACCGTGGCGGCCAGCAGCGCGAACACCGCGAAGTGCGCCTCGGTGCGGCCGCGGGCGACGTGGATCATGAGCCCCGTCATCACCATCCCCAGGGCCGGCAGCAGCGCGCGGCTGCCCGCGCCGCCACGCGACAGCAGCGCCACCGCGAAGGCGGCCGCCAGCAGCGGCAGGCCGAACAGCAGGGCGGTGGCGAAGCCGCCGCCTTCCAGTCCGTAGGCGGCGGCGCCGGCCAGTGCCAGCGCAGTCGCCAGCAGCATCGAGCGGTCGTTGGTGTGGATCGATTCCATGGTGAGGGTGTCGTGGTTTCGTGGTGGCGGCAAACGGCATTGGCCGTGTCGACCCCCGCTTTTCGGCAGTCTCCGATCCATCCAAAGTGTCCAAACGGGCCAAAATGGACAGGTTCTCGTGCCAGTTCCTTTCTTCGCCGCCGGATCCGTTGATCAGAATGGCGCGAAAGCACATCAGCGATCAGAAAGCGTCGCGCTCGATCGAATCCTCATGGCCGAACTCACTGTCGAACGCCAGTCCTACACCACCGTCGAGGTCGCCCGCCGGCTCGGCGTCTCGCTGCAGACCGTGCAGCGCTGGGTCGACTCCGGCCGCCTGCAGGCGTGGAAGACGCTGGGCGGGCATCGGCGCATCGATGCCGGCAGCGCCGAACAGCTGTTCGCCAGCCAGCGCGGGGCCGGCATGCCGCAGCGCAAGGCAGCGCCTTCCGCCGTGCTGGTGGTCGACGACAACCCGGTCGAACGCGAGTGGCTTGCCGAGGTCGTGCGCCAGCTGCTGCCCGAAGCCGCGATCGAGACCGCCGAGGACGGCTTCCAGGCACTCACGCACGTGGGCCGCATCCGCCCGGCGCTCGTCGTCACCGACGTGCAGATGCCGAAGATGGACGGCTTCGCGATGATCCGCCACCTCTGCGCCGACCCCGCGATCCGGCCGCAGGCGCTGGTGGCCGTCTCGGCCTACGCGCGCGAGGACCTGGACCGGCTGGGCACGCTGCCGGCCGAGGTGCATTTCTTCCGCAAGCCGCTGGAGCCGGCGCAGCTGGCCGTGGCCCTGGCCGCGCTGCGCTGACGACCTCGACGCGCATGTCCGGCCGGCAACCCGCCACGGTCCCGGCCGCGATCCACGCCGATCACCGCGCGCCGATGCGCGAAGCCGCGTGGTGGCTGGCGGCGCTGGTGGCGCTGCTGCTCGTGGCCTGGTGGGTGCCGGTGCCGCAGCCGCTGCAGGGCATCGCCGGCTACCCGCCGCTGCACACGCTGCTGGAGACGGTGGCGGTGGTCGTCGCGGCCCTGATCTTCGCCGTCGGCTGGAACGCCTACAGCCGCGAGCTGCCGCTCAACATCGTCGGCCTGGCCTGCGCGTTCCTCGGCGTGGCGCTGCTGGACTTCTCGCACGCGCTCTCGTATGCCGGCATGCCCGACTACGTGACGCCGAGCGACCCCGAGAAGGCGATCGGCTTCTGGCTCGCGGCACGCGCGTTGGCCGGGCTGGCGCTGCTGGCGGCGGCGGCGGCGCCGTGGCGGCCGGCACGCGGACGCGGCACGCGCTACGGGATGCTCGGCGCGGTGCTGGCGCTCACCGCGCTCGTGCACTGGGTGCTGCTGTTCCACCAGGACTGGCTGCCGCGCACCTTCGTGCCCGGGCAGGGACTGACCGGCTTCAAGGTCGGCTTCGAGCTGGCGCTGATCGCGCTCTACGGGGCCGCCGCCGTCGTGCTGTGGCTGCGCATGCGCCGGCCGCAGCCGTTCAACGCCGCCGCGCTGTTCGTCAGCGTGTGCACGATGGCGCTCGGCGAGGTCTTCTTCACCCGCTACACGAACGTCAACGACGTCTACAACCTGACGGGCCACCTGTACAAGGTGGTGGCCTACGGCTTCCTGTACCGCGCCGTCTTCGTCGAGACCGTCGAGCGCCCGTACGCCCAGCTGCACGCGGCGCAGGCGCGGCTGCACACGCTGGTGCAGACCATCCCCGACCCGCTGTGGCTGAAGGACACCGAAGGCCTGCTGGTCGACTGCAACCCGGCCTTCGAGCGCCTGCTCGGCCGGCCGCGCCAGGAACTGCTGGGCCGGCGCGAGGAAGGCCTGGCGCCTGCGGCCCAGTTGGCCGCGGCGCTGGCGCAGGAGGCGGCGGCACTGGCCGCCGGCGGGCCGGTGACGGTCGAGCGGCCGATGCAGACGGCCACCGGCAGCGGCCTGTTCGAGATCATCAAGACCCCGCTGCGCGGCGAGCGCGGCCGCCTGCTGGGTGTGCTGAGCCTCGCGCGCGACGTCACCGCCGCCCGCCGCAACGAGGAGGCGCTGCGCACCAGCGAGCAGCGGCTGCGCCAGGCGGTGCGGGCGGCCCACATCGGCATCTTCGACCACGACCACCTCACCGACTCGATCCACTGGTCACCCGAGCAGCGTGGCCACTACGGTTTCGACGCCGACGAACCGGTGACGCTGGCCGACTTCCTGGCCCGCGTGCACCCCGAGGACCGCATGCGCATCGCCACCGCGGTGGCGCGCGCGCACGACCCGGCGGGCGACGGGCTGTTCGACGTCGAGCACCGCGTGGTGTGGCGCGACGGCACGGAGCGCCACCTGCAGACACGCTCGCTGACCCTCTTCGAGGGCGTCGGCGCGGCGCGCCACAAGGTGCGCACCTTCGGCGCCGTGATCGACGTCACCGAGCACCGCCGCGTGCAGGCCGAGCTGCAGCGGGTCAACGCCACGCTGGAGGCACGCGTGCAGGAGCGCACCCGCGAACTGGCGCGCCGCAACGAGGACCTGGTGCGCGCCGAGCGGCTGGCCGCGCTGGGCCGGCTGGTGGCCGGCGTCGCGCACGAGCTGAACACGCCGCTGGGCAACGCGGTGCTGGTGGCGGGAACGCTGGCCGCGCGGGCACGCGAGTTCGAGCGCGCGCCCGCCGCGGCCGACGCGCCGGCCTTCGCGCGCGTGGCGCGCGAGATCTCCGACGTGCTGGAACGCAACCTGGGGCGCGCGGCCGGGCTGATCGGCAGCTTCAAGCAGATCGCGGTCGACCAGTCCAGCCACCAGCGGCGCCGATTCGAGCTCTCCGAGGTGGTGCAGGAGATCGCGCTCGCGCTCAGCCCCTCGCTGCGGCGCAGCGGCGTCGAGCTGGTCGACCGCACGCCGAGCGGCCTGTGGCTGGACAGCTACCCCGGCCCGCTGGGCCAGGTGCTGATCAACCTGGTGAACAACGCGATGCTGCACGCCTTCGAAGGGCGCGCCGGCGGCCGCATCACCATCGGCGCCGAGGCCGCCGAAGGCGGCCAGGTGCGCCTGACCGTGGCCGACGACGGCACCGGCATCGCGCCCGAGCACCAGCCGCAGATCTTCGACCCCTTCTTCACGACCCGCCTCGGCCAGGGCGGGTCGGGGCTGGGGCTGCACATCGTCTACACGCTGGTGACCGGCCCGCTGGGTGGCCGCATCGAGCTGGACAGCCGGCCCGGCGAGGGCACCGCGTTCGTCTGCACGCTGCCGGCGTCGGCACCGGCCGGGCCGGAGGCTGTGCCGCTAGGGGAAGCCCGCCCCCAGGGCGACGGGGTTTCGCTACGATGACCCCAGTCGCCGCCAACCCGGTGCCCATGTTCACTGCCACCGCCGTCGCCGAGCCCGAGAAGTCGCTCAACTCACTTGAGCAGCCAGTCGGCGCGGCCGCGCCCGCGCCGGCGCCCGAACCCTGGCGCGTGCTCATCGTCGACGACGACGCCGACGTCCACCTGGCCACCGAACTGGCGATGCGCGACCTGCCGGTCGAAGGCCGGCCGCTCGCCTTCCTGCACGCCCGGTCGGCGCGCGAGGCGCTCGAGGTCATCGCCGCCGACGAGGCGATCGCCGTCGTGCTGCTGGACGTGGTGATGGAGACGCCCGACGCCGGCCTGCGGCTGGTGCGGCGCATCCGCCAGGAACTGGGGCGGCGCTCGCTGCGCATCGTGCTGCGCACCGGCCAGCCCGGCTACGCGCCCGAGATCGAGACCCTGCGCGACTACGACATCAACGACTACCGCACGAAGGCCGAGCTGACGCGGGTGCGCCTGTTCAGCAGCCTGACGACCGCGGTGCGCGCCTACGCGCAGCTGGAGGACCTGACCCGCCAGCGCGACGAGCTCGGCCGCCTGAACGCCGAGCTCGAGCGCGCGCGCGCCGCCGAGCGCGCCGAGACCGCGCGCCGCGCCGCCGCCGAGGCGGCGCTGCAGGCGGCGCGCGAATCGGTCGAGCATTGCGTCGCGCAGCGCACGCAGGAGCTCTCGCAGGCGGTGGCCGAACTGGACCACTTCAACCGCATGGTGTCGCACGACCTGAGCGGCCCGCTGCACGGGCTGGCCAGCATGGCCGGGCTGATCCAGGACGAACTGCAGCGCGGCGACCCGGCGCAGAAGGTGCAGCGCTGGCTGCAGCTGATGGAGCAGCAGACGCGGCTGCTGGCCGGCCTGGTGGGCGACCTGCTGACGCTGTCGCGCGTGTCGCAGGGCCGGCTCGCGCGCGCGCCGGTGCCGCTGGCCGAAGTCGTCGGCCACGCCCTGCAGTCGCTGGCGCTGCAGGTGGAAGCACCGCGGCTGGCGGCTGTCGAGGTCGGCGAGCTGCCGGTGCTGGCGGTCGATGCCGCGCTGATGCGCCAGGTGTTCGTCAACCTGCTGTCCAACGCCTTGAAGTTCGCGCGCGACGCGAAGCCGCCGCGCATCCAGGTGTCGGCCACGCACGAGGGCGGCGAATGGGTGTTCGCCGTGCGCGACAACGGCGTCGGCTTCGACGCCCGCCGCGCCAGCGAGCTGTTCCGCCCCTTCTCGCGCCTGCATGCCGAAGGCTTCGAAGGCACCGGGGTCGGCCTCACGATCGTGCAGCGCGTCGTCGAACGGCACGGCGGCCGCATCTGGGCCGACAGCCCGGCCGGCGGCGGCGCGGTGTTCCGCTTCGCGCTGCCGGCCGCGGACTGATCAGCGGATCTGCGCCGCCTCGGCTTCCATGCGCGTGACCAGCGCGTCGAGCTGGTCGACCACGGCCTGCACGGTGGCGCGCTGCGTGAGGTCGACGCCGGCCTTCTTCAGCTGCAGCATCGGCTCGTCGTTGCCGCCGCTGGACAGCAGCGCCAGGTAGCGCTCGACGGCCGCCTTGCGGCTTGTCTCGTCGCCGCTGGTCATGGCATTGAACAGCTGCGCCGACGAAGCGAAGCAGGTCGCGTACTGGTACACGTAGTACGGCGACTGGAAGAAGTGCGAGATGCGCGCCCAGGTGATGCCGTACATCTCGTCGACCGTGACCGCGTCGCCGTAGTAGGCCTGCATGGTCTGGCGGTACAGCGTCGACAGCGCCTCCAGCGTGACCGGCTGGCCCTGCTCCACCAGCCGGTGCGCCTGCAGCTCGAAGTCGGCGAACATCACCTGCGTGTAGAAGGTGCCGACGATCGCGTCGGCCGCATGCTGCAGCAGCACGAAGCGCTCCTTCGGGTCGGTGCTCCGGCGCAGCAGTTCCTCCAGCAGGAAGCGTTCGTTGGTGGTGCTGGCCACCTCGGCGACGAAGATCGTGTACTGCGCCGTCGAGAAGGGCTGGTGCTCGTACGACAGCACGGTGTGCATCGCGTGGCCGGCCTCGTGCGCGAAGGTGAACATCGAGGACAGCGTGTCGTTGTAGTTCAGCAGCAGGTAGGGCCCGACGCCGTAGACGCCGGCGTTGTAGGCGCCGCTCTTCTTGCCTTCGTTCTCGTAGACGTCGATGCGGCCGCCGGCCACGAAGCGGCGGAAGCGCGAGCGGTACTCCTCGCCCAGCGGCGCCACCGAGGCGAGCGCGGTTTCGCGCGCCAGCGGGTAGGGGTAGGTCTTCTCGGTGCGCACCAGCGGGGCGAAGAAGTCGTACGGGTGGTAGGTCTCCAGCCCCAGCATCCGGCGGCGCAGCCGCATGTAGCGCTGCAGCGGCCCGGTGCCGGCGCGCGCCGTGTCCACCAGCGTGTGCACCACCGCCGCGGGCACCGCGTCCTCGTGCAGCGCGGCTTCCAGCGTGGTGTCGAAGTGGCGGGCCCGCGCCAGGAACCAGTCGCGCTGCAGCACGCCTTCGTAGACCGCGGCGTAGGCATGGCCCGTCGCCTGGAAGGCGCCCAGGTAGGCGGCGGCGGCCTGCGCGCGCTCGGCCTGGTTCGGGTTGCGTTCCAGCAGCGCCTGGTAGTTGCCGGGGCTCAGCGTGACCTCGCTGCCGTCGCCCAGCTTGAGCCGGCCGTAGCGGATGTCGGAGGTGCTGAGCTCGGCATAGACGTTGCCCGGCGTGCGGTTGGCGCGCCCGGCCAGCGAGAGCAGGTGCTCGCCCTTCTCGTCCAGCACATGGGCCTGCCGGCGGTAGGTGTCCATGATGTTGAAGCGGTAGGGCGCCAGCGCCGGCGTGGCGGCGATCCACTGCTCCATCGTCGCCCGCGGCACCGTCAGCAGCTCGGGCGTGAACCACGCGGAGGCGGTCTCGAAGCGGGCGAAAGCGGCGCCGACGCGCTGGAAGCGCCCGGCAACGGCCTGGTCGCGCGTGTCGGTGTCGCGCTGCAGCTGCGGGTAGCGGTAGACGCGGTACTGCAGCTTGCCCGCCTCGTCGTAGGCGCGGTACGCGGCGAGCACGGCCTCGGGGCCGTTCTTCAGCGTGCCCTTCAGCCTGGCGAAGGCCTCGGTCTTCGCGTCCATCTCCTTCAGGCCCGCCTCCCAGGCGTTCCAGTCGGGGTAGATGGCGCTGAAGTCCCAGCGGTACTCGGCCGGGATCTCGCTGCGGTTGCGGGTGGCGGGCTTGGTCTGGGCTTCGGCGGCAAGGGTGGTCATGGCAAGGCAGGCGGAGAGGATCGCTCCCGCGCCGAGGAGGTGGGTCTTCACGGTTGGGGTGGGTCGTGGACTCGTGGGCGAGCCGGCAGTGTGCCAGCCCGGCCGGTCGCTTTCAGCCGGCCGGCAGCAAGGCCTGGCCGCACTGGTGGCAGAAGCGCGCCCCGGCCGGCTGCGCGGCGCCGCAGGCGGTGCAGTGGCGCGGCGCAGGCACGGCGGGCGCCGCGGCCGCGGCCATCAGCACCGCCGGCGGCGCGGTGCCGGCGAGCCGGTTCGCGGCCGCCAGGTTCTCCAGCCGCTGCGCGTCCTGCGCGTTGCCGGGCACCACCACCATGCTCTGCGCGGCGGCGAACCCGCGCACCAGCTGCACCCAGGCGCGCGCGGCGTCGGCGTCGCCGCTCATGCCCACCAGCACGCGCGCACCGACGTCGGTGTCGCGGTAGTCGAAGATCACCGAGCGCGCCTTCACGACCCAGGCGCGCAGCGTCATCGACTCGACGTTGACCACCGCCCGCTCGCTCTTCACGCGGTCGGTGAAGGCGGCGCCCAGGCCGACCTGGGCGCGGGCGTAGGAGCCGGTGAACTCGATCCAGGTGACGGTGGACTCGAAGTCCAGCCGCCCCCACAGCCGGTGCGCCGCACGCAGCGCGTAGCCGCCGGTGACGACGAGGATGGCGCCAATGCTGCCGTGCGACCAGGGCAGCGCCGCGTCGCCATCGGCCAGCGCCGCGCCCAGCTTCAGCCACAGGCCGCAGCCGGCGAGCGTGAAGACCAGCCCCAGCCCGTCCAGCAGCGCCAGCCAGGTGAAGCGCGGGAAGGCCAGGCAGGTGGACCAGTCCATCCGCCGCACCGCCTGCGGCGGCATCGGCTGGCTCTCCTCGAGCACCGCGCCGGCGAAGTTGCCGGCCTCGCGCGCCGGTTCCACCTGCGGCGACTGCCACAGGTAGCGCCGGTTCGGGATGCCTTCGGTCCAGCGGCGCTGCAGTTCGCGGTCGACCTCCTGCATCAGCAGGTTGGGGTCGGCGTTGAAGCTCACGGCCACCTGCTCGCCGGCGCTCGCGGCCGGAGGCGGCGGGTCCAGGTGGGCGCGCCCGGCGACCAGGCCCAGCGCCTCCACCAGCGCGCTGGCCGCCAGCAGCACGAGCGCGATGGTGGGCAGCGAGAGCCCGTCGAGCAGCGCGCTGCCGTGCCAGCCGGCGGCCACGCGCCCCACCAGCAGCGTGCCGACGAGCGCGAACACCAGCAGCCCCACCAGCGCGAGCGGCCGCAGCGCGACCACGCCTTCGCGCCCGCTGAGGTAGGTGCGCACGATGAGCGCGCCGCCCAAGAGCACGTAGACCCCGGCGGCGAGCGCGCGTGCCGCCGGCTGCGGCGTGAGCCACCAGGTGAGCGCGAACAGCAGCAGCAGCCCGAGCACCGCCACCAGGTTGGCGAAGCGCACCTCGACGAAGTCGCGCAGCGTCCGCGGCCCGGTGACGAGGTGGCGCACGAGCGAATAGAGCACGCCGTTGAGCGGCCCGGAAGGTTCGGCGAGCGGGATCGCGCCCTGGCGCAGCGTCTCGGCCAGCAGCTGCGCGCGCGGGCTGGTGCCGCTCACGTCGCGCGACAGGTCGCTCGCCAGCGAAGGCGGCTGGCCGCGGCCGAAGAACACGCGCAGCTGGCGCGCCGCGCGGCCGAACTCCAGCAGCGAGGCCAGCGCGAGCAGCGCGCCGCCGGCCACCAGCAGCGCCAGCCGCCAGCCGCCGGGCCCGCCGGCGAGCGTGCGCGAATAAGCCAGCAACCCCAGCGCGCCCGCCAGCAGCACCAGCGCGCGCAGCAGCAGGAACTGGTTCTCGACGCGGTACGGGTTCGGGAAGTCGAGCGTGGCGCCCTGGGTGCCGTATTCGTAGGCCATCGTGTTCCACCGGGGAGCGGGAGCGGCGCATTGTCGCCGCGCCACCGCGGTGCCGCATCAGGCGCGCGCCAGCTCTTTCACGCGGCCCATCGCCACCGCCGCTGCGGCGGTGCGCGTCTCCACGCCCAGCTTGCCGAACACATGCTCCAGGTGCTTGGTGACGGTGCGCGGGCTGGTGCCCAGGATGTCGCCGATGTCGCGGTTCGTCTTGCCCTTCACCACCCAGTACAGCACCTCGGCTTCGCGGGCGGTGAGCTCCAGCGCCAGCGTCATGGCCTCGACGACGCGCGCATCGTCGGTCTCGCGCATCACGACCAGCCATTCGCCGCCGTCGGCGCCGCTGGCGTCGAAGCTGTCCTCGGGCATCGCGTGCAGGTGGAAGGTGACGCGGCGCGAGCCGCGCGCCACCGTCAGCGTGGCCGGCTCGGCACCGGCGCGGCGGCGCAGCGCCTCGCGCGCGACCCAGGCGATCACCTCCGGCGGCGTGCCGTGCTCGTCGCCGCCGAACACCTCCGCCAGCAGCGTGCGCGCCAGCGGCGTCTGCCAGACGCGGCGGCCGTCGCGTTCGCGCACCACCAGGCTGGCGTGGCCGAAGGCGTCGAGCGCGTTGCGCGCCTGGCGCTGCGTGCGCGCCTGCTGCAGGTGGGCGGCAATGCGCGCCAGCACCTCGCGCGGGCGGATCGGCTTGGTCACGTAGTCGGTGCCGCCGGCGCCGAAGGCGGCCACCACGTGCTCGGTCTCGGTGAGGCCGGTCATGAAGACGATCGGGATCGGCGCCGTGTCGGGGTCGGCCTTCAACCGGCGCGCGACCTCGAAGCCGTCCAGGCCCGGCATCACCGCGTCCAGCAGCACCAGGTCGGGCAGCGCGCGCGCGGCCAGCGCCAGCGCGGCTTCGCCGCCGGTGGCCACCAGCACGGTGTAGCCGGCCTCGTCGAGCGCGTCGTTGAGGAGCGCGATGTTCTCCGGCACGTCGTCGACCACCAGCACCACGTCGGCGCCGCCGGCGAGCAGGGCGTCAGGCGGCGTCGCGTTCATCGTTCAGGGCCTTGCCCAGGATCTCGTTCATGGCGTCGTAGCGGAACGCGCGCGCCAGCAGGCGCATGCGTTCGGCGAAGGGGGCGTGCGCCGGCTCGGCGGCCAGCGTGTCGAGCTGGTGCGTGATGCCGCGCACGTGGCCCAGCGCCACCGCCTCCTGCAGCGCGCGCAGGCGCAGCGCCGGCGGCAGCGCGGTCAGGGTGCCGGGCGGCGGGGGCGGCGCGGCGCTGCGTTCCTCGGTGATCCAGTCGATCGCCAGCCTGCGGCCCACCCAGTCGAGCAGCTCGTTCACGCGCACCGGCTTGACGATGAAGTCCTCGGCCGGCAGCGCCACCGGGTTGTCGGCGCGGCGGTCGAAGGCGTTCGCCGAGACCACCGCCAGCGGCATCGAATGGCCGGCCGCGCGCAGGCGGCGGATGCATTCCCAGCTGTCGATGCCGGGCATCGCCAGGTCCATGAAGACGAGGTCGGGCGCGGGGCCGGCGGCGAGCCGCGCGAGCGCTTCCTCGCCCGAGGCGCAGGCGTCGATGTCGAAGCCCAGCGGCTGCAGCAGGTCGGCCAGCAGGCGGCGGTCGGCTTCCTCGTTGTCGACCACCAGCACGCGGCGGCGTTCGCCGCGGTAGCCGGTGCGGCGCAGCCGTTCGGCGGCCGCTTCCGGCGGCGCGCCGTGCACTTCGGGCAGGAACAGGCGCACGCAGAAGGTGGTGCCCTGGCCGGGCGTGCTCTTCGCGGTGAGCTCGCCGCCCATCAGCCCGGTGAGCATGCGCGCGATGGTCAGGCCCAGCCCGGTGCTGCCCACCGAATGGCCGCTGGCGGCGCTGCCGCGCTCGAAGGGCTCGAACACGCGCTCCAGTTCCTCGGCGCTCATGCCGGGGCCGGTGTCCTCGATCTCGAAGCGCGCCATCTCGCGCTGGTGCGCCACGCGCAGCGTCACCTGGCCCGTCTGGGTGAACTTGATCGCGTTGCCCAGCAGGTTGATGAGGATCTGGCGCAGCCGCTTCTCGTCGGCGCGCACCACCGGCGGCAGCGTGCCTTCGACGGCGAAGCGGAAGGCCAGCCCGCGTGCGGCGGCCTGCAGCTCGAACAGGCGCGCGATCTCGGCCATGCCGTCGGCGAAGCGCATCGGCCGCACCTCGAGCGCGAGCTTGCCGCTTTCGATGCGGGCGATGTCCAGCGTGCCTTCGATCAGGCTCAGCAGGTGGTCGCCGCCGCGACGGATCACGCTCACCGCCTGGCGGCGGTGCGGCGGCATCGCCTCGTCCTCCTCCAGCAGCTGGGCGTAGCCGAGGATGCTGTTGAGCGGCGTGCGCAGCTCGTGGCTGATGGTGGTGATGTAGCGGCTCTTGGCCTGGTTGGCGGCGTCGGCCTGGCGCTTGGCCTGCTGCAGCGCTTCGTCGGTGCGCGCGTGCGAGGCGACCTCGCGCTGCAGCGCCATCGTCTGCCGGTTCGACTCCTCCTGCGCGTCGACGCGGCTGCGGTGCGCCAGCACCAGCCACCACACCACCACGCCGGCGGCCACCCACAGCAGCAGGAAGGCGCTCACGAAGCCCTGGCCCAGCGTGGGCTCGAACTGCGAGGCCTGCTCGCCCAGCAGGCGCACGGCCTGGCGGTAGCCGGCGCCGAAGAGCAGCGCCAGCGCCGGCGTCACCAGGCCCATCAGCAGCAGGTAGTCGGCGAGGCCCGCGTCCAGGTGCGGCCACATCGCGCGCGGCGCCACCCGGCGCAGCAGCGCGCTCCATTGCACGGCAAGGCGCGCGTCGGGCTTGCACTGGTCGTTGCAGCGTGCGTCCAGCGTGCAGCACAGGCTGCAGATCGCGGCGCCGGCGCCGGCGCCGGCCACCGGGCAGGTCGCCAGGTCCTCGCCTTCGTACTCGCGCTCGCAGACCGAGCAGCGCGCCTTCAGGCGCGCGTAGCGGCCTTCGGGCACGATCGGGATCGTGCGCCGCGCCAGGTAGTAGCGCCCCTTCGTCGCCCAGGCGATGACGGGCGAGGCCACGAACGCCGTGACGAGCGCGATGGTGGCCGAGAAGGCCTGCGCCAGCGGCCCGAAGGCGCCCAGGTGCGCCGCCACCGAGAGCAGGCTGGCGATGCCCATCGCGCCCACGCCCACCGGGTTGATGTCGTACAGGTGCGCGCGCTTGAACTCGATGCCCGGCGGCGAAAGCCCCAGCGGCTTGTTGACCACCAGGTCGGCCACCACCGCCATCATCCAGGCGATGGCGACGTTGGCGTACAGGCCCAGCACGTGGGAGAGGGCCTGGAAAACGTTCATCTCCATCAGCACGAGCGCGATGCCCGTGTTGAACACCATCCACACCACGCGCCCCGGGTGCGCGTGCGTCAGGCGCGAGAAGAAATTGCTCCACGCCAGGCTGCCGGCGTAGGCGTTGGTGACGTTGATCTTGAGCTGCGAGACGAACACCAGCGCGGCGGTCGCCGCCACCGCGAAGCCGAAGTGCGGGAACACGTACTCGTAGGCCGCCAGGTACATCTGGTTGGGGTCGACCGCGCGTTCGGCCGGCACCGCGTGCGTGATCGCCAGGTACGCGAGCAGCGCGCCGCCCAGCATCTTCAGCACGCCCGGCAGCACCCAGCCGGGGCCGCCGAGCAGCAGCGCCGCGGTCCAGCGGCCGCGCGCGCCGGGCCGCGGCTCGGGCATGAAGCGCAGGTAGTCGGCCTGCTCGCCCATCTGCGTGATGAGCGCGATGCCCACCGTGGTGGCGGCACCGAAGGCCATGAGGTCGAAACCCGCGTGGTCGCCGCCGACGCCGGCGTAGCGCACCAGCTCGCCCACCAGCTGCGGCTCGCGCTGGAACACGACGACGTAAGGCACCAGCAGCAGCACGAGCCACAGCGGCTGCGTCCACACCTGCAGCGCGCTGATGGCGGTGACGCCGTGGGTGACGAGCGGGATGACCACCAGCGCGCACAGCAGGTAGCCCCAGGCGGGCGGGATGTCGAACGCCAGCTCCAGCGCGTAGGCCATGACCGCCGCCTCGAGCGCGAAGAAGATGAAGGTGAAGCTGGCGTAGATGAGGCTGGTGATGGTGCTGCCGATGTAGCCGAAGCCGGCGCCGCGTGTCAGCAGGTCCATGTCCACGCCGTGGCGCGCGGCGTAGACGCTGATCGGCCAGCCGGCGAGGAAGATCACGAGGCCTGTGGCCAGGATCGCGAGCGCCGCGTTGACGAAGCCGTACTGCACCAGCAGCGTGGCGCCCAGCGCTTCCAGGATCAGGAAGCTGGCGGCGCCGCCGAGCGCCGTCTGCGCCACCCGCCATTCGCTCCAGCGGCGGAAGCGGCGCGGGGTGAAGCGCAGCGCGTAGTCCTCGATCGTCTCGCGCGCGACCCAGCTGCTGTAGTCGCGCCGGGTGCGCAAGGGGCTGGCGAGGGCGGGCTCGGGGTTCACCCGGTGCCCTCAATCAAGAAGCGCACCAGCTCCGGCCGCGCCCTTAACATGGCACCGGATTCGCTCACGCATGACGCCATGGACCTGACCCCGCGCGAGAAGGACAAGCTGCTCGTCTTCACCGCCGCCCTGCTGGCCGAGCGCCGCAAGGCCCGCGGGCTGAAGCTCAACGTGCCGGAGGCGGTGGCGCTGATCACCGCCGCCATCATGGAAGGCGCGCGTGACGGCAAGACCGTGGCGCAGCTCATGAGCGAGGGCAAGCAGGTCCTGAAGCGCAGCGACGTGATGGAAGGCGTGGCCGACCTGGTGCCGGAGATCCAGGTCGAGGCCACCTTCCCCGACGGCACCAAATTGGTGACCGTGCACCAACCCATTGCATGAATTTCACGGAAGGCCCCACCATGACCCCAGGTGAGATCCTGACCGACGGGCCCGACCTGCCGCTGAACCCCGGCCGCGCCGAGCTCACGATGGTGGTCGAGAACACCGGCGACCGCCCGATCCAGGTCGGCAGCCACTACCACTTCGCCGAGACCAACGCGGCGCTGCGCTTCGACCGCGCCGCCGCGCGCGGCATGCGCCTCAACATCCCCAGCGGCACCGCGGTGCGCTTCGAGCCCGGCCAGCAGCGCACCGTGAGCCTGGTGCCCTACGGCGGCACGCGCCACGTGTGGGGCTTCCGCGGCCTGGTGCAGGGAGCCCTGTGATGGCCACGATCGGCAGACGCGCCTACGCCGAGATGTTCGGCCCCACCGTCGGCGACCGCGTGCGGCTGGCCGACACCGAGCTCTTCATCGAGGTCGAGGCCGACCACACGCTGCGCGCCGGCGGCTACGGCGAAGAGGTCAAGTTCGGCGGCGGCAAGACCATCCGCGACGGCATGGGCCAGAGCCAGGTCGTCAACGGCCCGGGCCACCACGAGGCGGCCGACTGCGTGATCACCAACGCCCTCATCGTCGACCACTGGGGCATCGTGAAGGCCGACATCGGCATCAAGGGCAGCCGCATCGCCGCCATCGGCAAGGCCGGCAACCCCGACGTGCAGCCGGGGGTGGACATCGTCATCGGACCGGGCACCGAGATCATCGCCGCCGAAGGCATGATCGTCACGCCGGGCGGCATCGACAGCCACATCCACTTCATCTGCCCGCAGCAGATCGACGAGGCGCTGGCCTCGGGCGTCACCACCATGCTGGGCGGCGGCACCGGGCCGGCCACCGGCACCTTCGCCACCACCTGCACCCCGGGGCCGGAGAACCTGCACCGCATGCTGCTGGCGGCCGACGCCTTCCCGATGAACCTGGGCTTCCTGGGCAAGGGCAACGCCAGCCGGCCGGAAGCGCTCTCGCAGCAGATCGCGGCCGGCGCCATCGGCCTCAAGCTGCACGAGGACTGGGGCACCACGCCGAGCGCGATCGACAACTGCCTGGACATCGCCGAGGTGACCGACACGCAGGTGTCGATCCACTCCGACACGCTCAACGAGTCGGGCTTCGTGGAAGACACCATCGCCGCCACCAAGGGCCGCACGCTGTGCGCCTTCCACACCGAAGGCGCGGGCGGCGGCCACGCACCCGACATCCTGCGCGTGGTGGGCGAGGCGAACTTCCTGCCCTCCAGCACCAACCCCACGATGCCCTACACCGTGAACACGGTCGACGAGCACCTGGACATGCTGATGGTGTGCCACCACCTGGACGCCGGCATCGCCGAGGACCTGGCCTTCGCCGAGAGCCGCATCCGCAAGGAGACCATCGCCGCCGAGGACGTGCTGCACGACCTGGGCGCGATCAGCATGATGTCTTCCGACAGCCAGGCCATGGGCCGGGTCGGCGAAGTCGTCATCCGCACCTGGCAGACGGCGCACAAGATGAAGGTGCAGCGCGGCGCGCTGCAGGGCGACAGCGCAAGGAACGACAACACGCGCGTGAAGCGCTACGTCGCCAAGTACACCATCAACCCCGCCATCGCCAACGGCATCAGCCACGAGGTGGGCTCGATCCAGATGGGCAAGTGGGCCGACCTGGTGTTCTGGAAGCCGGCCTTCTTCGGCGTCAAGCCTTCACTGGTGTTGAAGGGCGGCTTCATCGCGCTGGCCGCCATGGGCGACCCCAACGCCAGCATCCCGACGCCGCAGCCAGTGCACTACCGGCCGATGTTCGGCAGCTTCGGCGGCGCCGTCGGCCGCACCAGCCTCACCTTCGTGAGCCAGGCCGCGCTGCGCGGCGACCTGGGCGACGAACTGGGCCTCAAGAAGCGCCTGGCCGCGGTGCAGGACTGCCGCAGCGTGAAGAAGGCCGACATGGTCCACAACGGCTGGCAGCCGAAGATGGAGATCGACCCCCACACCTACGCCGTGCGCGCCGACGGCCAGCTGCTCACCTGCGAGCCGGCGAAGGTGCTGCCGATGGCGCAGCGGTACTTTCTGTTCTAGGCCGCGCTCTTCGACTTCGCCGCCAGGATGCGCACCAGCGCCGCTTCCAGATTGGCCACCGAACGCTCGGGGTGGTGCAGTTTCTCCAGCCCGAACAGGCCGACGCGGAAGGTCTTGTAGTCGGGGCCCTCGTCGCACATGAGCGGCACGCCGGAGGCGGTCTGCACGCCTTCGGCGATGAAGGCCTTGGCGCTGTGCAGGCCGTCGTCGTCGGTGAAGCTGACGACCACGCCCGGCGCCTGGAAGCCTTCGGCGGCGACCGACTTGATGCCGTGGCTGGCCATCATCGCGCGCACGCGGCGGCCGATCTCCCACTGCTCGTCGCGCAGTCTGGCGAAGCCGTATTCGCGCGTCGCCATCATCACGTCGCGCGTGCGCGCCAGCGCGTCGGTGGGCATGGTCGTGTGGTACGCGTGGCCACCGTTTTCGTAGGTCTCCATGATCTGCAGCCACTTCTTCAGGTCGGCCGCGAAGCTGGTGCTGGTGGTGCCTTCGATGGCGGCGCGGCCGCGTTCGGAGAGCATCACCATCGCGCAGCAGGGCGAGCCGCTCCAGCCCTTCTGCGGCGCGCTCACCAGCACGTCGACGCCGGTGGCCTGCATGTCGACCCAGATCGCGCCGCTGGCGATGCAGTCCAGCACGAACAGGCCGCCCACCTCGTGCGCGGCGTCGGACACCGCCTTCAGGTAGGCGTCGGGCAGGATCATGCCGGCGGCCGTTTCCACGTGCGGCGCGAACACCACCGCCGGCTTCTCGGCGCGGATGGTGGCCACGACCTCGTCGATCGGCGCCGGCGCCCAGGGCTGCTGGCGGCCGGCGGCGACGGGACGCGCCTTCAGCACGGTGCAGGCCGAGGGGATCTTCCCGGCGTCGAAGATCTGGCTCCAGCGGTAGCTGAAGTAGCCGTTGCGGATGACCAGGACCTGCTTGTCGGTGGCGAACTGGCGCGCCACCGCTTCCATGCCGAAGGTGCCGCTGCCGGGCACCAGCACCGCCGACTTCGCGTGGTAGACCTCCTTCAGCACGCCCGAGATGTCGCGCATGACCTGCTGAAACTTCTTCGACATGTGGTTCAGCGCGTGGTCGGTGTACACCACCGAATATTCGAGCAGGCCTTCGGGGTCGATGTCGGGCAGCAGTCCGGGCATGGCGGATGTCTCTCTCGGTCGAGGGCCTGGGAACAGGCGGGGAGGGCGATTATCGCCGCCCGCACCAGCGGCGTGCGCAAGGCTCCGCAAGACCCGCCCGAACCTGGGGGGCGACCCCCGGGTCGTACGGATAGAGTGCCACTCCACCCATTTCGCCGCCCATGCTGCGCGACGCACCGCCTGATGCGCTTGCTCCACCACCCGCCGAGCCGATGGCGCTGGCGCTGGCGCGCATCGAACGCAGCGCCGCGTTCCGCCCTTCGCGCCGCCACCGCGCGCTGCTGCGCCACCTGCTGGAACGCCTGCTGGCGGGCGACACCGCGTCGCTGAAGGAATCGGTGCTCGCGGTGGAGGTGTTCGGCCGCCGCGCCGACCGCTTCGACCCGCGCAGCGACACCATCGTGCGCGTGGAGACGCGCCGCCTGCGCCAGCGGCTGGACGCCTACTTCCGCGGCGAAGGCCGCGACCTGCCCTGGCGCATCGAGCTGCCGGTGGGCAGCTACGTGCCGCGCTTCTTCCCGCGCCCCGCCGCTGCCGACCTGCCGGCGGCGACACGGCGCGCGCGCGACCTCGTCGAACGCGGCGAGGCCTTCCTGCGCCAGCCGCTGTCGCAGGCCACCCTGGAGCAGGCGCGCGAACGCTTCGAGGCCGCGCTCGCCGAGTCGCCCGACCACGTGCCGGCGCTGGTGGGCCTGGGCCGCGCCTGGCTCAACCTGGCCACCGGCTGGTACCACCCGCCGGCCGTGGCCGGCGACCATGCCGCCGAATCGCTGCGGCGCGCGCTCGCGCTGGAGCCCGGCCACGCCACCGCGCACGTGCTGCTGGGGGCCATCGAGCATGGCTTCGAACGTGACTGGACCCGCGCCCGGCGCAGCTTCCAGCGCGCGCTGGCGCTGGCGCCGCAGGAGGCCTTCGTCCACTCGGCCTACGGCTGCCACCTGCTGATGCACGGCGACTTCGCCCTCGCCGAGACCGAGCTGCTGCTGGCCCGGCGGCTGGACCCGCAGTACGTGAACACGCGCATGCACCTGGTCAACTTGCGCCTGGCGCAGCAGCGGCTGGACGACGCCGGGGCCGAGCTGGAAGGCCTGCGCGACCTGGCGCCGCAGAGCCTGGCCGCCACCGGCCTGGCGGGGCTGCTGGCGCTGCTGCGCGGCGACACCGCGGCCGCGCTGGCGCATTACCACCGCGTGCTGGAACTGGCGCCCGACCACGCCGGTGCCTGGGCCGCGCTGGCCGGCGCGTTGGGCGCTGCCGGCCGTGCCGAGGAAAGCGACGCCCGGCTGGCCGAGGCGGAAACGCGCTTCGGCGCCGAGGCGATCTCGCCCTACGTGCGCGCCGTCATCGCGGCGCGATGCGGCCGCGCCGACCTCGCGTTCGGGATGATCGGTCAGGCGCTGGAGCGCCGCGACCCGCTGGCGGTTCAGCTGGCGCAGGACCCCAGCTTCGCCGGCCTGCACGCCGACCCGCGCTGGCCGGCGGCGGTGGCGGCGGCGGCGCGCCCCTGAAGGCGCCGCGCGCTCAGGCCGTCACGTTGATAGTGTTGCCGACCGAGCCGCAGCCGTTCGACTGGCCGTAGCCGGTCTGCTGCTGCAGCGCGGTGAGCAGCTGCTGCAGCGTGGGCGCGTTCTTCGGTGCCGCCGGGTCGGGAGCCGGCTGGGTCGACGAGCGGCCGAAGGACTGCAGGTCGCTCACGAGCTTGTCGAAGGCCGACTGCAGCCCGGCCGGCGCGTTGCCGCTGCCGACCTGGCCGATGAGGGTGGAGAGTGCGCTCGTGAAACGGTCGCGCAACTCGTGCCGGTCGACGCGGGCGTGGTCGCCGTCGTCGTCACCGTCGCTGTCGGTGGTGGGCGGGGTGGCCGGGGTGGGCGCGGGGGCCGGCGCAGGGGCGGCGGCGTCG
>CAYVXO010000104.1:0-20465 GCA_964454485.1 uncultured Rubrivivax sp. | reverse complement strand
GTGCGCACCCGCGCGCCCGGCATCTCGCAGCTCGTCAGCCTGGCCGACAAGGTCAAGGCCTGGGCCACGGCGACGGACGTCCACGCACCGCCGCTCCTGCAGTGCCTGGAAAGGGTGACCACGACCGATCCCGAGGACATCGTCGCTGAGGCCCTGGCGCTGCGTCCCGGCGATGTTTCGGGAGCTGATGCGTAGCGCGAGCGGACGCTGGTGTACAGACAGCTGGCGCTTTACCTGCTCAGAGCATGACCCGCTGACGACCCTGAGCGGTCGATCGCAGCCACAACAAGCAGCCGATCGCGCGGGTGGTAGAGCCAGTGGCTCTGCCTGTGACTTGACGATTCAGAACCGGCAGCCGTTTTGACGCTAGGCATCCTCGTGATGAACCGCGATCGAGTCCGTCGCGGGGACCTGGGGGCGCGAAGGCAGATCGGTGTAGCCTGCCTTCAGCAACCGCAGCAGCACCTGCAAGGGGTGATCGAGCCGGACGCCGCCTAGCAACTTGGTCTGGCACCTGCAGGAGTAGCCCGTCGCGCTGATGCGGCCCAGATGACTCAGATCCTCAAGTATGGGTCCCCAACTGATGGCGTAGATGGACTCAGAGGTCTGTCGGTTCGCCACTTCGTGCCCATACAGGCCGGCCATGCCGCAACAGCCGCTCGCGACGATTTCGAGTTCGAGCCCGAAGCGCCGCGCCACTTTGGTCCAGTCCGAGGTGGCGCCCGGCGCGTTGGTGCGCTCGGTGCAATGGGGCAGCAACTTCCACGTGCGCCGGGGCTCAGACTGCAGGTCGGGCAATTCATCCAGCCTGCGCACCAACCATTCCTGGGGCAGGTCAACCTGGGGCACAGCATCGGCACCGAGTGCCTTGGGGTATTCCGACCGGTAGGCCAGCGTCATCGATGGTTCCAGGCCGACCAGATCGACGCCGGTTTCTGCCAGCGCCCGCAACAGAGCAGCGTTGCGGGACGCGGTGCGGCGGAACCGGTGCAGCAGGCCCAGCACATGCTGCGGCTTGCCATTTGGCCGGCCGTCGCGGAGGACGTGAGGTCTGCGGATTGTGTTCATGGCACCAGCTGGCGCTGTCGAATGAGGCAAGCAGTCTCCAACACGCTGGAGTCGTTGGGACGTTGCAATGCCCGAGCGAGTCGCGGGTATGCCGGCTGGCCCAGCCATGGGTGGGCCGTCTGGAGGCGCGCCCCGTCGAGAGCAATTGACCTGCGCAGCAGGTGCGAGCGGACGGGCCTTTTACCCATCGACCGATAATCGTCGGCAGAGCGTTCCCGCCGACCGTCGGGTCGGCGAGTCGCCACCAACTCGAGACGTACCGGCCGCGAGCCGCAGAAGTGCATCACCGGTCCGGTGATACAAGACCCAGCTGGACCGCCTGCTCATCGGGGACCGACGTGGAAATCTATCAGCTGCGGGCATTCATCGCCGTTGCGCGCACCGGACACATGACGCGTGCGGCCGAGCAACTGCACTTGACGCAATCGGCGGTGTCCAAGCAGCTCAAGGCCCTGGAAGAGGAGTTCGGCGCATCGCTGTTCGAGCGCACGCCTTCAGGCATGACACTAAGCGCAGTCGGAAGGCGTCTGATGCCGCTGGCCAAGCGCACGCTTGAGGCTGCAACCGAACTGGTGTCGGCTGCCAAGTTGATGCAGGGTCAGATCTCTGGGACGCTAAGACTGGGCACGATCGTTGACCCTCAGTCGATTCGCCTCGGCGACCTGCTGGTCGAGATGCAACGGCAGTTTCCGGGCATCGACGTCAAGCTGGAGCACGGCATTTCTGGATCGGTGCTCGAGCGCCTGCAGGCCGAGGAACTGGACGCCTGCTTCTTCCTCGGCGCAGTCGACGATCCGGAACTCAAGGCAATCCAGCTGAGCCTCGAAAGTTATGTCGTCGCAGTGCCGGCGGCATGGCGCGAACGGATTCCGGACGGCAGCTGGGAGGCGCTCGCGGCGCTGCCCTGGGTCGGCACGCCGAAAGCCAGCTCGCAGGCGGCTATCGTGGACAAGCTGATGAAGGAGCACGGCCTGGGGCGGCACTTCGTGGTCGAGGCCGATCAGGAATTCTCGATGATCGACCTGGTGCACGCTGGCATCGGCCTGTGCCTTTTGCGCGAGCGGCTGGCGCTCGAGGTCATGCCGCACAAGAACATCTTTCTGTGGGACGGCGCGCGGATCAACTGTCCGCTGTCGATGGTGCTGCGTGCGGAAGATGCCGCGCGGCCCTTGTTCGCGGCATTGCTTGACGCCTTGTTCAAGGTCTGGCCGGCAGCCGTGTATCTGTAGCCTGGATGCCCGGCCGCGCGCGGCGCGATGCTTCGATGCGCATCCCGAGGCTCAGCGCGCTGGCAACGTTGTAGGCGGCGCTGCGCACGTTGACTGCGGCGTCGCGAAGCGCCTCTTCGACGGTGCACGGCCGGCGCACGGCGCTGAAGACGGCGGCGATCCCATGCTCGTGAACCGCCGCGGAATCCGGCGTCAGGCAGCCGGACAGCGCGATCACTGGCACGCCGCAGCGCGCTGCCACCCGCGCAACACCGATCGGGGCCTTGCCATAGACGGTCTGGCCGTCGGTGCGGCCCTCGCCGGTGACGACGAGATCGGCCCCGTCGAGAACGGCTTCCAGGTTGATCGCATCCATCACGACTTCGCAACCGGGACGCAGTCGGCCGCCGAGCACCGCCAGCAGCGCGGCGCCGAGGCCGCCGGCCGCACCGGCGCCCGGAACTCCCGCTACGTCCTCGCCCAGGTCGCGCTGCAGGACTTCAGACAGACGTTGCAGGCACTGGTCGAGCTGTCTCACCATCTCCGGCGTCGCGCCCTTTTGCGGACCGAAGACTGCTGAGGCGCCGAGCGGCCCGACCAGCGGATTGGTAACGTCGCAAGCGACGTCGATCTGGCACGCGCCGATTCGGGCGTCGAGCCGGCTTACGTCGATGCGCGCCAGCCGCGCCAGCGCAGCGCCGCCGCGGTCGATGTCGACGCCGGTGGCATCGAGCAGGCGCACGCCGAGTGCCTGCAACATGCCGGCGCCGCCATCGTTGGTGGCGCTGCCGCCGACCCCGATCACGAAGCGCCGGGCACCAGCATTCAGTGCGTCCCGTATCAGCTGCCCGGTGCCGTAGCTTGTGGTGCTGCGTGGATCGCGCTGCGCCGGCGGCACCAGCTCGAGCCCGCTCGCCGCCGCCATCTCGATCACCGCGAGCCCGGTCTGGGCGCTCAAGCCGTACGCGGCTCGCACGGTGCTGCCTGCCGGCCCGACGACATCGAGGTTCCGAAGGGTTCCACCGGTCGCATCGATCAGGGCCTGCACGGTGCCTTCTCCACCGTCGGCGACCGGCACCTTGACGAATCGCGCATTGGGGAACACCTGCCGGAATCCCTCCTCGATGGCGTTCGCCACGGCCAGCGCGCTGAGACTTTCCTTGAACGAATCCGGTGCAATGATGACTTTCATGGGGTTTCCTCTGTCGAGGTCTGGGGCTGTAGCGCGAGCGCATGAGTTCATGCCAGGGGCAGCTCAGGCGCATCGAAGGACAGTGAACGCGTCGCGCCGCCGTAGCGCGCGGCGTCCCCGTCACGCAGCTCGAAAGCCTCGCTTGAATCGGTGGCGGCGCGGGATGGTGCCGCCGCCTGGCCGCGCGTGCCGGACTCGACAAGCACACTGGCCGCCACGGCCGGAGCCGCGCGAATCGATGATCTAGACTCCCTGCACGTTGACGATTCGTGCCATGTGGTTCTCCTGTTCCTTCTCTGTGGTTTGCGGCGCGATCCGCGGTCAGACCTGGGCGATGTGCAGCAGGTTGGTGGAACCCGCCTGACCGAAAGGCATGCCCGCGGCGATGGCGATGAATGCGCCGGGTGCCGCGTGTCCTTCCTCGCGTGCGAGCGCCGTTGCGACGCGGACCATGCCGGGAACGTCGTTCTCATCGGCTT
Source organism: uncultured Rubrivivax sp. (assembly GCA_964454485.1). GTDB lineage: Bacteria > Pseudomonadota > Gammaproteobacteria > Burkholderiales > Burkholderiaceae_C > Rubrivivax. Next base: position 16,518 of record CAYVXO010000104.1, on the reverse strand, counting down.
CGACGTGGACCGAGTGCACGCCCCAGGCGAGCGCCAGGCGCCGCGCCGTATCGAGGTCCGGCGTGACGCTGATGATCGGAGCCAGCGGCCGCTCGCGCGCCGCGCGCAAGCTGGTTGCACCGGACCGCGTGAACGTCACGATCGAGGCGACGCGCAGCAGCTCCGCGGTGTGCCGCAGCGAGGCGCAGATCGCATCGCCCACGGTGGCCTGCGGAGCGAAGCCCGACGCCTCGACGACGGTTCGGCAGTACGGATCGGCCTCGACCTCCGAGATGATCGCGTTCATCACCGCGACGGCCTCGCGCGGGTACTTGCCCGATGCCGATTCGGCCGACAGCATCACCGCATCGACGCCGTCATAGACCGCGGTGGCGATGTCGGACGCCTCGGCGCGTGTGGGTACCGGCGCCGAGATCATCGACTCGAGCATCTGGGTGGCGACCACCACCGGCTTGCCGGCCTTGCGGCAGGCGCGCACGATGCGCTTTTGGATAGTTGGCACTTGCTCGGCGGGCATTTCAACGCCGAGGTCGCCGCGCGCCACCATGACGGCATCGGAGAGCTCAACGATGGCTTCGAGCCGCTCGATCGCAGCTGGCTTCTCCAGCTTGGACAGCACACCGGCCCGGCCACCGACCATGTCACGCAGCTCCTGCACGTCCTCCGGTCGCTGCACGAATGACAGCGCCACCCAGTCGACGCCGAGGCTGAGCCCGAAGTCGAGGTCCTTGCGATCCTTCGGCGTCAAGGCCGAGATCGGCAGCACCGCCGAAGGCACATTCACGCCCTTACGCTCGGACAACGCGCCGCCGGTGACGACCACTGCTTCGGCATGGTCCGTGCTGCAGGCAGTGACACGCAGGCGCAGCTTGCCGTCGTCGAGCAACAGGGCATGGCCGGGCCGGAGCACGGCGAAGATCTCCGGATGCGGCATATGCACCCGCGACGCGTTGCCGGGTGCCTCGTCCAGATCGAGGCGGAAGGGCGCGCCGGGGACGAGCATGACCGGTCCCGCTTCGAATGTGCCAATGCGCAGCTTCGGTCCCTGCAGGTCGAGCAGCACGGCGATCGGACGGCCCGCATCCTTCTCGACAGCTCGGATCAGGTCCAGCCGTTCCTCGTGCTGGGCGTGAGTACCGTGACTGAAATTCAGCCGGAACACGTCCGCGCCCGCGTGGAACAACGCGCAGATGGTGTCGCGGTCGGAACTGGCTGGACCAAGCGTCGCAATGATCTTTCCGTGGCGCTGGCGTTGCATTGAAGTTCCCCTTGTGGATTCACAGTGAGGAAACTCTATCGGCGGCCTGCAGGTGTGGCCAATGGCAATCGTTCAACGCGGCCATGACCAGCCGGAATGGCCTCGAACTGCTCGAAACCGGATTCAGTGCGGGATGCGAGCCGTCAACTGTTCAAGCATGATTCCGGGTCTATCGATGCATTGCCGTGAGACCTGCATCCTCGTCCAGGATCTTCTTGAACTCGGCCGGGGTGTTGCCCACCGGCGTCGATCCCTGATCGGCGAGCGTCTTGCGCACGCCGGGATCCTGCACCACCTTGTTGATTCCCACGGCAAGCTTGTCGACGATGGCCGGCGGCGTGCCGACTGGCGCAAAGACGCCGTTCCACAGCGACACTTCGAAGCCGGGCAGAGCCTCGGCCAAGGCGGGGACCTTCGGCAATCGCGGCGAGCGAGTCTTGCTCGCCAGGCCAAGCGCGCGCAGCTTGCCACTGTCGATGTAGGCCAAGACCTCCACCAGCGGCGAGAACACCGCCTGGACCTGGCCGCCCATCAGGTCGGTGTTGGCGGGCGCACCGCCTTTGTAGGGCACGTGCAGCATGTTCCCCTTGACCATGCTGTTGAAGAGAGCGCCTGACAGGTGCGACGATGTACCGTTGCCCGCCGAACCGTAGCTAACTGGCACGCTCTTCTGCTGTGCGTAGGCGATGAACTCCTGGAGCGTCTTGGCGGGCACGTCGTTGTTGACCGCAAGCACCGTAGGAATCTGTGCGACCTGGGCGACGGGGACGAGATCCTTGCGCAGATCGAAGCCCGGGTTCTTATAGAGCGTGACGTTGGTAGCGGCCGCGCTCGTACCGAGCAAAAGCGTATAGCCATCGGGAGGCGCCTTCGCCACAAACGCAGCGCCGAGATTGCTGCCGGCGCCCGGCCTGTTGTCGACGACCACCTGCTGCCCCAGTTCCTTCCCCAGTTTGTCCGCGATGAGACGGGCGGTGGCATCCGTACTGCCGCCAGCGGCATAGGGCACCACCAGTGCGATGACCTTCTTCGAGGGCCACTCCTGGGCGTGCGAAGCAAAGCCCACAGCGGCCAAGCATGCAGCGAGCGCCATATGGATGAAAGGAAGTCGGGTCATGGTGTCTCCGGTGTTGGTATGCAATACGAGATGCTCGGAAGTGGGGTCGCCTCGATTTCCGCAATCCACAGCTGACTTCATGTTCAACGGTGCCGGGCACCCATGGCGCACGAGTGCCATGTGGCCACGGATGAAGGCCGCGCCTTCCCTGGACCTCGGGGGGTGGGGGGGCGGAACGCTCGCAGGTGGGGTCTGCCGACCTGCCGGCACCAGTCGAGCACGTGCTCGAGTCGTGACGCCCTGCGCTGCCGCGCGGCGTCACCAGGACATCAGGCGCCGACCACGTTTCTCGGCTCGCCGCGGACGAAGGCCTCGATGTTGTAGATCAACTGATCCGCAAGCCCCTGGACTGCTTCGTCGCTGGCCCATGCCACGTGCGGAGTCAGGATGAAGTCGGGCCGGTCAGCCAGCCTCATGAAGGGGTGATCGGCCGGTGGGGGCTCGACCGAAACCACATCGAACCCTGCGCCACCGATCTGCCCTGCCTCGAGGGCCGGTCCTACTGCGGCTTCATCGACCAGGCCGCCGCGGGCGGTGTTGATGAGCAACGGCCTGCGCTTCATCAGCGCGAACTCCGGAGCACCGATCATGTTGCGCGTCTCGGGCGTCAGGGGGCAATGAAGTGTCAGGATGTCCGCCTCCGCCAGCGTCTTCTCGAACGGCGTGTACAGCATGCCCTGCCCGGAATGGCCCTTGAAGCCGGCGAAGATCACGCGCATTCCCAGCGCACGTCCCAGGTCAGCCACCGCTTGACCAAGCACGCCGTCGCCAATAATGCCCAGAGTCGATCCGGCCATGTCCTTGATCGGATGATCGAAGAAGCAGAACTGGCCCGACGCCTGCCAGCGGCCGGTGCGCACCGCATCGCGGTAGGCACAGATGCTCCTGCGCAGCGCGAAGATGAGCGCGAAGGTGTGCTCGGGAACGGTGTTGACCGCGTAGTTGCGGATGTTGCTCACGACGATGCCGCGCTCGCGGCACGCCGCGATGTCGACGTTGTCCGTTCCGGTAGCGGCCACCGCCACCATCCGCAGCCTGGGGGCCGCCGCGATCGCTGCCTGGTCTAGACGGACCTTGTTGACGACGATGATGTCGGCGTCGGCAATGCGCCCGTGCACTTCGGCAGGCGATGTCCGCCCGTGAAGGTGCAACTGGTGTGTGAACGAAGGTTCACGCAGAACGGTCTGCGGAGACAGCGTCTCGCGATCCAGGAAAACGATATTCACTGGTCACCCTTCCAGCCGAGCCGCCCCAGGGTTGCATCGATCCAAGCGATGTCGAGCCGTCCTTCCTCGATCTCGCGCATCGTCACCTGCTCGGCAGCACCCTTGCGCTTGGCGGCATCGAGCACCTCGTTGACGGCGTCGTAGGGCACGCACAGCACACCGTCAGCATCACCCACGATCAGATCGCCGGGCTCCACGACCATGCCGTTCAGCGCGATCGCAACGTTGATCTCGCCCGGCCCGTCCTTGTAAGGACCCCGATGGGTCACGCCGGCCGCGTAGACAGGAAACGAACCAGCCCCGATTGCGTCGACGTCCCGGATCGCACCGTTCAGCACGAAGCCGGCAATGCCCTTCTTGATTGCAGTGGCGACCATCAACTCGCCGATCAACGCGTTGGTGAGATCGCCACCGCCGTCGACCACGATGACGTCACCTGGCTCGGCCAGATGGATCGCCTTGTGGATGAGGAGGTTGTCGCCCGGTCGGGCCTTGACGGTCAGCGCCGGCCCGGCAAGAACTCCCTTGGCGTGGAACGGTCGGAGGCTGGCTCCGCCGGCTGTCATGCGCGACATGCAGTCGCTGACGTTGGCAACGGGAAGCGTGCGGAAGCTGTCGACGACGCCAGGTGACACGCAACGTTCGCGCTTGCGAATCTGAAGTCCGATCATGATGTTGATGCTCCGTGGTCAGTCGAGGGTGGCCGCATGCGAACTTGTCGCGAACAGAAGCGTGTAGCCGTCGGCCTTCGCCTTGGCGACACCAGCAGCGCCGATGTTTCCCCCAGCGCCAGGCTTGTTGTCGACGAGGACCGTTTGCTTCAGTCGCTTTGTCAAGCCGCCCGCCAGGAGGCGGGCAGTCGTATCGGAACTGCCGCCCGGGGCATACGGCACGACGATCGTGATCGGGCCGGTCGGAAAGGTCGCCTGTTGGGCGAGTGCCGGAAGGGCGGCCGCGAGCAGCGCGATGCCGCTCAGCAAGGAGTTCCGCCGGTACAGACTGAACTTCATCATGTCTCCTATCGAAGTAGTGGCCTCACTCTAGGAGTCCAGCATCTACAATAAAAGCGAATTTAATCGTCCATAAAATTTCGCCAAAAGCGATGAACGGAGCGTCCTTCAAGCAACTTGAGGCCTTCTACTGGGCAGGCACCTGCGACAGCTTTGCGATCGCGGCGGAGAAACTGCACATCTCGCAGTCGTCCTTCTCCAAGCGGCTGGGTGAGTTGGAGGCGAGGGTGGGGCGGCCCTTGTTCGACCGCACGGGCAGGCGCGCGGTCCTTACCGCACACGGCGCTGCGTTGCTTCCTCAGGTCCGGTCGCTGTTGAACCAAGCCGACGAACTGGCGGCAAGGATGGGAGGCGACTCCACTGTGCGAGGACGATGCCGCTTCGGTGTCGGGGAGATCGCAGCATCATCCTGGCTTCCAAAGCTCGTCTCCTGCCTCCGAGAGCGCTGTCCTGAGCTGACGCTGGAGCCCTACGTGGACCTTGGGATGGAACTGGAGGCCAAGGTCATCAGCGGGAAACTAGACGCAGCGATGATCGGGCGAAAATCAACCCATCCCTCGCTGGACTCCGTACTTCTGGCAGAAGTCGAGTACGTCTGGGTCGCAGCGCCGGCGATGGTGAAAGAGGGTCGCATGGCCGAGGAAATGGTCCAAGATGTCCCGGTGGTTTCGATGTCCAGGCACGCGGGCTCCACACGCATACTTGATGCTTGGAGGCAGGAGTCTCGAGCCGTGGTCGTGGATCTGGTCGAGTCCAATAGCATGGTGACCATGGCCGGGCTCGTTTCCGCCGGGCTGGCGATCGGCTATCTGCCTCGCGGCTGGCTACGACCCTTGTTGCGCAAGCGCGTCCTGAAAATCGTCCCCAGCCAGACACCGCTCATGGCCTTGGACTACCGATTCCACTGGCGCATCGACGACACGCGCCCGCTGATCGCCAAGTTGAAGGACGTGGCGCTAGAGGTGGTCGACTACAGGACGCCACTGCTGATGCTTTGAGTGGATGCCCGCGATCAACATCGAGCCTGCTGCGCTGCGAGTCTTCTGTAGGTGGCGCCTGGCGGCATACACGTCTGCCAGGATCCTCGAGAGGCGAAGTCGACCGATTCCCCGTCGAGTCATGCGACCTGGAACATCCGATCGAAATCACACGTCTGCTGGGCCAACTTCACGATCGACGAAACAACCGTGCTGCGCTGCTCGCGCTTGTACATGGCGGCGTAGGGGTGTTGGCGCCGACGCAAATCTGAGCCACCGGGGGTGCGGACAATTTCTTGGACTACCTGGAGGGGTAGTTCATGTACTCATACGAAGATCGTGTCCGAGCCGTACGGCTCTACATCAAGCTGGGCAAGCGCGTCGGCCTGACGATTCGCCAGCTCGGCTACCCGACCGAGAACGCCTTGAAGGGCTGGTATCGCGAGTACGAGGAGCGCGGCGATCTGCCCACCGGCTATGCGCGGCAGCCGATTTACTCCCAAGCGCAGAAGGATCGTGAATCGCCCCGGGTTTCGAGGAGGCTCCAACTCAAGAGAATGGAGCCATGAAGAAGTCCCCGAAGTTTTCGCCCGAGGTGCGTGAGCGCGCCGTGCGCCTGGTGCTGGAGCACCGGGCAGAGCATCCGTCGCAGTGGGCGGCCATTGAGTCCATCGCCGGCAAGATCGGCTGCGTGCCGCAGACGCTGCACACCTGGGTACGGCAGCACGAAGTAGATGCCGGCCAGCGTGATGGCGTCTCGACCGCCGAAGCTCAGCGCATCAAGGACCTGGAGCGAGAGAACCGTGAGCTGCGCAAGGCCAACGAGATTCTCAAGCTGGCCAGCGCGTTTTTCGCCCAGGCGGAGCTCGACCGCCGCATCAAGTCCTGAAGGCGTTCGTCGATCAGCACCGCCAGCAGCTTGGGGTCGAGTCGATCTGCCGCGTCTTGCAGGTCGCCCCATCGGCGTACTGGCGTCACGCCGCGCGTCAGCGCAGCCCGGCCTTGCGCTCTTTGCGAGCCCAACGAGACGCGCAGTTGCTGCCGCAGGTGCAGCGCGTCTGGCAAGCCAACATGCAGGTCTACGGGGCCGAGAAGGTGTGGCGCCAGCTCAACCGGGAGGGCGTCGCCGTGGCGCGCTGCACCGTCGAGCGGCTGATGCGCCAGCTCGGCCTGCAGGGCGTGCGCCGAGGCAAGGCGGTGCGCACCACCATTCCTGATCCCAAGGCGCCATGCCCGCTGGACCGGGTCAACAGGCAGTTCCGCGCCGAGCGGCCCAACCAGCTATGGGTCTCGGACTTCACTTACGTCTCGACCTGGCAGGGCTGGGTCTACGTGGCGTTCGTGGTGGACGTATTCAGCCGGCGCATCGTGGGCTGGCGCCAGAGCAGTTCGATGCACACCGAGTTCGTGCTCGATGCGCTGGAGCAGGCGCTGTACGACCGCAAGCCGTCCGATGGCCTGGTGCATCACTCCGACAGAGGATCGCAATACCTGTCGATCCGCTACAGCGAGCGGCTGGCGGAGGCCGGCATCGAACCCTCGGTGGGCTCCAAGGGCGACAGCTACGACAACGCCTTGGCCGAGACCATCAATGGCCTCTACAAGGCCGACGTGATCCACCGTCGGGGCCCGTGGAAGACCAAGCAAGCGGTGGAACTGGCGACGCTGGAATGGGTCGCCTGGTTCAACCATCACCGTTTGATGGAGCCGCTGGGCTACGTCCCTCCGGCCGAGTTCGAGGCCAACTACCATCAACAACGCGCTGGTCAGGCCGCGACCGTCTGACTTAAACCAACGGGCCTCCGCGGAACCCGGGGCGATTCACCGACTACCGCGACGCACGTCCTGATCAAGCACCAAGACTCTCACCAGTTGTGAGAGTCTTGCAAGGACACCGGGCAAAAGGCGGCCTCCACTCTGTCGGCCGCACGTCCTAGTGAAAATCCCGGCTGCTCGTTGCCAACCCACCAAGCGGCGCCGTCAGATCCTCGACATGCCTGGCGATGAGGTTGCGCACGCCACCATCGCGCTGCCAGGTGCCCTTCACCGCCATCAGCTAGGCTTGCGGACAAGAGCCCGGGACGGTGGTGAGTGCCACTCTGCGGCGTCGGCGCACTGCCGGTTATTCATCCGAGATCAGCCCTGGAATCTCGCCGCGCCAAGCGCTTGAGCAGGTGGTCCACCTCCCCGCGCGCAGCAGGTGTGAGCAAGGCGCCAGGCTTGCGCAGAGCCGCCGACGTCAGCAGACCTCGCCGCTGCAGGATGTACTTGCGAACCGCGAGTCCAGGCCCAGGTTGTTGCTCATAGCGAAGCAGTGGCAGGTGAGCATCGAACAGGTCGTGCGCCTCCTCGCGCCGACCTGACGCCGAGAGCCTCACCACGTCGCACAACATGTCAGGGAAGGCGTACCCGGTGTTCGCCCCGTCCGCGCCACGCTCCATCTCGTAGTCGAGGAACAGCCCGTTGTTGCCGCATAGGATGGCGACGTGGCGCATCAAGCCGTCAGCCTCGAATTCACGCAGCGCCGAGATCTTCTCCAGTCCCGGCCAGTCCTCGTGCTTCAGCATAACGCAGCTGGGCAGCGCCTGCACGATGCGGCGGATCACGCCCGGTGTCATCTGCACAGAAAACGTCAGCGGGTAGTCCTGCAGCACGAAGGGCACATCGGCGCCGATGGCTTCCACCGCCTGCTGGTAGTAGCCAACGATCTGGTCATCGGTGCGCAGCGTGTTCGGCGGCGCGATCATCACGCCGGCCGCACCGCGGTCCATCACCTCTCGCGTCAGCGCACGCATGGCCGCAAAACCCGGTGCCGACACGCCCACCACCACCGGCAGATCCGCCGCACGGCGGATCATCTGCGTGGCCACGGCCAGGCTCTCTTCATGCTCCAGCTTGGGCGCTTCGCCCAACTGGCCAAGCACTGTGATGCCGGTGGCACCGCAGCCCAAATAGAAATCCGTCAGGCGGTCGATTGATGCGGTGTCGATGCGGCCGTCGTCAAAGAACGGCGTCGGTGCGATGGGGTAGACGCCACAGGCGTCGGAGGTCAGTGTGCTCATGCGGGGACGTTCCTGGGTTCAAGTCTGGCTTTCGGCTGGCGTGGCCAAGAGGCGGGCCGTTCGGGTATCGCCGATTTGGCTCACGCCCAGCATTGCCATGTTGCGCGACACCTCATCGCGCAGCGGCGTGATGCCCTTGCGCACACCGGCCTCGCCTGCCACAGCCGCAGCGTAGTTGAACGGCCGGCCAATGAAGACGAAGGCCGCGCCCAGGGCCAGGGCCTTCAGCACATCGGTGCCGCGCCGAAAGCCGCTGTCGATCATCACCGGCACGTCGGGGCTGGCATTCACGATCGCGGGCAGCACGCGCAGTGGCGACACCGTGCCGTCGAGTTGGCGTCCGCCGTGGTTGGAGACGATGAGCCCGTCGGCGCCATGGTCCAGCGCCAGTTGCGCATCGCGCTCGTCAAGAATGCCCTTCAGCACCAGCCGTCCAGGCCACATCGCGCGGATCATGCGGATGTGCTTCCATCCCAGGTGCCCACGGTCGGAGAAGTCGCGCAGCACATTGGCTGACAGGATGGGCGCCCCACGGCGGGAGTGGTTGTTCTCGAAGTGCGGCATGCCGTGCCGCAGTAGCGTCTGCAGAAAGGTGCCGAGCAGCCAGCGCGGATGCGTCAGGCCCTGCCAGGCCAATCGTGCACTGGGACGCAATGGCGTCGAGAATCCGGCGCGGATGTTGTTCTCGCGGTTCGAGGCGATGGAGGCGTCCAGCGTTAGCACCAGCGTGCCGTAGCCGGCCGCCTTCACACGCTCGATCAAGGCCACGATCTCGTCTTCGGCGCCAGGCAGATACGCCTGGAACCAAGCATGCGGGTTGGCCTGCGCGATCTCTTCCATACGGATCAGCGAGGAGCCGCTCATGATCATCGGCACGTTCTCGTTCGCCGCCGCCTGCGCCAGCACCAGGTCGCCGCGGTAGGCCGACAACGCACTGATGCCCATGGGCGCGATGCCGAACGGCGCAGACCAATCCTGGCCGAACAGATGGGTCTGCGTGGACCGCTTGGACGTGTCTACCAACACTCGCGTGACGAACTCGAACCGCTCGAAAGCCTGAGCATTCGCCCGCAACGTTTGATTGCGTTCCACCCCACCGCTGACATACGCAAAAACCGGCGCCGGCAGGTGCCGGCTCGCCGCCACCTCGAAGTCATCGAGGCAGAGAATCCGGCCCAGCCGAGACGGCATGGCGGTCGTGCCCGCCGTCATCCAGCGATCACTTGTCCGTCCATGGCGCCGATTGCCACAACTGCCGGAACTCCGCTTCGTCCGACTTGAGTTCTTGTGCGTACGCGGCCGGTGCCAGGTAGCGCAGCGGCGCGAAGTAGCCGGCGGCCTTCGCCTGGAACTCCGGGTCCGCAGCCGTCTTCTGAAGCGCATTGACCAACTGCTCGCGGATTGCCGGTGGCAGGCCTTTGGGCGCCGCCACGCCACGCAGCGATGCCATGATGACGTTGAATCCCTGCTCCTTGAAGGTCGGGATGTTCGGCGCCAGAGTCGAGCGCTTCTCGCTCATCTGCCCCAGGTGGCGCAGCGGTGTGCCGCCCTTCTGGTACTGCAGTGCCTCGCCGATGTTGATGGCGGCCACCATGATCTGCTTGCTGGCCACAGCGTTGTGCACCTCGGCAGCGCCCTTGAACGGCACGTGCGTCAGTTTGACGCCTGCGGCACGCTCGAAGGCGAGCGCGGCCAGGTGGTCGTCGGAACCGATACCTGTGGTGCCGTAGGTCACGGCTCCGGGGTTGGCCTTGGCGTAAGTCGCCAGCTCAGCCAGGCTCTTGATGGGCGTGTCGGCATGCACAGAGAAGTTGCCCGGATCGTCGATGACGTTGCCGATCAGGTCGTACTTCTCCCAATGAAAGGCGACCTTGCGCTCGATCGGGATCGTCAGGACGTTGGGCGTGTTGATGAAGCCGACGGTGTAGCCGTCCGGGGTGGCATTCATCAATTCGGTGAAGCCCAGCGCGCCGCCCGCTCCGGGCTTGTTGAGCACGACGAATGCCGCGCTGCTGCCCAGGTGCTTCTGCATGAACTGCGCGGTGAGCCGGGCGATGATGTCGGTGCCGCCGCCCGGAGCGTACGCGATCACCATCTTGATCGGCTGCTCGGGATAGGCAGCATGCGCGACACCAGGGGCGAGGACAGCCGCGACGGCAGACAGGTTGAGGACAAGACCCGGCAACAGCCGGCGCAGGAAGGTAGAGCGGGGGGTCATGAGAATGTCTCCTGTAGTGATCGATGGTGCGTGGGGGCGTTGACTCAGATCAGCCCAGGATGCGCTTGCGGCGCTTCTCGAATTCGGGCCAAACCTCGGGATTGATCAGTCGAGGGGGGCGCTCGCCCGCCAGCAGGCCGACGATCTGCTCAGCGCTGATGGTGGCGACATTGCGGCGACCCTCGTGGGTCACGCCCGCCACGTGAAAGGTGGCGAACACGTTGTCCATCGCGAGCAGGGGGTGATCCAGCGGTGGGGGCTCCTGGTCCCAGACATCGATGCCCGCACCGGCTAGGTGGCCTGAGGTCAAAGCCTGCACGAGCGCCGCTTCGTCGTGGATACCGCCACGCGCAGTAGTGATGAAGATCGCGCCCGTCTTCATCCGCCCGAAGGTCTCGGCGTTCATCATCTTCAAGGTGCTCTGGTCGCGGGGGCAGTGCAGCGAGACGAAGTCTGACTGCGCCAGCAGCTCCTCGAACGTCACCGGCTTCGCGCCACGCCGTTCGATCTCTTCAGCCGACAGGTACGGATCGGTGGCGATCACGTCCATGCCGAATGCGCGGGCCAGTGCGGCAACGCGCCTGCCGATGTGGCCGATGCCAACCAAGCCCACGGTGTAGCCGCGGATCTCATGGCCCATCACATCCTCGCGGGCATAGCCGATCTCGCGGCGCATACGGCGATCGCCCTCGATCATCCGACGCGAGACACCCAGCATCAGGCCAAGGGTGTGTTCTGCGACCGAGGCTGCGTTCCCGCCAGCCTGGTTGACGACGGCCACGCCAGCTGCCGTGCAGGCAGCCACGTCCACCGTGTCGTAGCCCGCACCGCCCGCCGATACACACAGTAGGTTCGGACAACGCGCGAGCAGCTCTGCCCGCGCGAAATAGGGCTGCGGCAGTTCGTCCTTGGCTGCGGAGATGTGATAAACGTGCGCCGCGGACAGCAGGTCCCAGGCGACAGAGGGATCACCAGCCACGGGGAAGACGGCCAGCGAAACGTCAGTTGCGCCTGCCAGGCCCTCGTCAAAGGCGCGGTCGATCCACAGGTCCGAACGGACCACCTGCTTCTGGATGGCGGTCATCTCAGCGGGGCTCCGTGTTGCAGCCGATGCGCTTGAGCGTGGCATCGATCCAGGCTGTGTCGAGCGTGCCCGCAGCAATGTCCGCCAGCATCTTCTTCTCAGCCTCCATTTTCTGGTGCGTCGCGGCCAGCACGGACTCGGCGTCGTCGATGGGCACGCAAAGCAGGCCGTCCGCATCGCCGACGACCAGGTCACCGGGCTGGATCACCATGCCGTCGATCGAGACCGAGACGTTGATCTCTCCGGGTCCATCCTTGTACGGCCCACGATGGGTGACACCTGCCGCATAGAGCGGGAAGCTGCCTTGGCCGATCTCCTCCGAATCCCGCACGGCGCCGTTCAGCACCACACCGGCCACACCGATCTTGACGGCCGTGGCCACCATGATCTCGCCAAATAGCGAGTTGGTGAGATCGCCACCGGCATCGACCACGATCACGTCGCCCGCCTTGGCCATGGTCAGCGCCTTGTGAATCATCAGGTTGTCGCCGGGGCGGCACTTCACCGTGAGCGCAGGTCCGGCGAGAGGGCCGCTCTTGTGCATCGGTCGCAGGCGGGGCCCCGCGGCGGACATGCGGGCCATGCAGTCGCTGATGTTGGCCACGGGCAGGCCCTTGAAGGCCTGGACGAGCTGCACCGAGACTTGGCGCTTGCGCTCTAGGATCTGCAAACCGACCATGTTCTGTGTCCTTTGGAAGATCAGGGATTCTGGCTGCCTGCCGGAAGCAGGTAGCTGGCATCGAGCTCGGAGAGCTGGGTGATGCCCAGCATGCCCATGTTGCGCGAGACCTCCTCGCGCAGCAGGGCGATGGCCACGCGCACGCCGGCCTCGCCCGCCACGGAAGCGGCGTAGTTGAAGGGCCGGCCGATGAAGACGAACTTCGCGCCCAGCGCCAGGGCCTTCAGCACGTCGGTGCCGCGGCGGAAGCCGCTATCGATCATGACCGGGACCTCGGGGCAGGCGGCCACGATCCGGGGCAGCACCCTCAGGGGCGACACCGTGCCATCGAGCTGCCGGCCGCCGTGGTTGGAGACGATGATGCCATCGGCGCCGAGGTCCACGGCCAGGCGCGCATCGCGCACGTCCAGGATGCCCTTGAGCACCAGCTGGCCCGGCCAGATGCGACGGATGCTGCGGATGTGCTCCCAGTTCAGGTGGCCGCGGTCCGAGAAGTCGCGCTGCACGTCGGCCGAGAGGATCGGCGCACCCCGCCGCGCGTAGTTGTTCTCGAAGTGCGGCATGCCGTGGTACACGATCGTGCGCAGGAAGGTGCCCAGGGTCCAGCGCGGGTGCGTGATGCCTTGCCAGGCCAGGGAGAGGCTGGGGCGCAGGGGCGTGGAGAAGCCGGCGCGGATGTTGTTCTCGCGGTTCGAGGCGATGGAAGCATCCACCGTGATCACGAGCGTGCGGTAGCCCGCGGACTTGACCCGGTCGATCAAAGCGACGCGGTTCGGCTCGTCGCCAGGCAGGTAGGCCTGGAACCAGGCGTCGGGGTTGGCCTGCACGATCTCTTCGAGCCGGATCAGGGACGAGCCGCTCATGACCATCGGCACGTTCTCTGCGGCCGCGGCCTGCGCCAGCACCAGGTCGCCGCAGTAGGCGGACAAGGCGCAGATGCCCATGGGCGCCATGCCGAAGGGCGCAGACCAGCGCCTGCCCAGGAGCGTGGTGGCGGTGGTGCGGCGGGAGATGTCGACCAGCATGCGCGGCACGAACTCGTACTGCTCGAAGCTGGCGGCGTTGGCGCGGAGGGAAGCGTTGCGCTCCACGGCGCCGGAGACGTAGGCGAAGACGGGCTTGGGCAGGTGCCGCCGCGCCGCGCGCTCGAAGTCGTCGAGCGACAGGATGTGGCCGAGGCGCGCCGGCAATGTGCCGGCGAGTGGAGAGGGATGCTCGTCGGAAAGCGGTCGTGCCTGCGCGGCAGCCACACCGTCGGAGGAAGGGGGAATCTGCATTTCTAGTTGGAGTCCATGGGAAAGGCGGTTGCCCGCATGGTGGGGCGACGTGCACCGGCCCGCGCGCCCCCGCGCGACCGGTTGCACGCCGGCGTCAGCGCATTGCCAGCTTCGGCAGCAACAGCACCAGTTCGGGCACGTAGGTGATCGTCAGCAGGATCGCCACCAGGGCCAGCAGGAACGGCCACACCTCGCGGGTGAATTCCGTGACCGTCACCTTCAGGATGTCGCAGACCACGAACATCACCAGGCCGAACGGCGGGGTCACCAGGCCGATCATCAGGTTCATCACCACCACCACGCCCATGTGCACCGGGTCGAGGCCCAGCGCCGCGAACACGGGCACCAGCACCGGCACCACGATGATCAGGATGGCCGTCGCGTCGAGGAACATGCCCAGCACCAGCAGGATCACGTTGAGCATCAGCAGGAACGCGATCCTGTTGTCGCCGATGTGCGAGAGCAGCTGCACCACCGTCTGGCCCACCTGTTCGCGCGCCAGCAGCCAGCTGAAGGGCGCGGATGCCGCGATCACGAGCATGATCACGCCAGCCTGCACGCCGGTATCCAGCAGGATCTTCGGGATGTCGACGGCGGTCAGCGAGCGGTAGAAGACCATCGTGAGCACCAGTGCGTACACCACGGCCACTGCACCGGCTTCGGTGGGCGTGAACACGCCGGCCAGGATTCCGCCGAGGATGATCAGCGGCAGCATCAGCGCCGGCCCCGAGACGCGCAGCGCCCCGAGGATGCCCCTCAGCGTCGGGCGTTCGCCGCGCGGAAAATTGCGCCGGCGAGCGATGACGTTCACCGCGATCATCAGGTAGATGCCCATGAGGATGCCGGGAATGGCACCCCCCAGGAACAGCTGCCCGATCGACACGCCGGCGATGGAGCCGTAGATGATGAACGGGATGCTGGGCGGGATGATGGGCGCGATCACCGCGGTGGCCCCGCTCAGCGCCGCCGCGAAGCGGGCGCTGTAGCCGGACTTCACCATCACCGGCACCAGGATCTTGCAGTCGGACACCGCGTCGGCGATGGCGGAGCCGGTCATGCCCCCCATCACCATGCTGTTGACGACGTTCACTTGCGCCAGGCCGCCGCGGAAGTGGCCCACCATGGCGGTGGCGAACCGGCTCAGCTTGTCGGTGAGGCCGCCGCCGATCATCAGGTTGCCGGCCAGCAGGAACAGCGGGATCGCCATCAGCGGGAAGCTGTCGGCGCCCGTCACGATGCGCTGCGGCAGCACCATCAGCGGCACGTTGCCCAGCGACAGCAAGGCGGCCCCGGCGCTCACCACCATCGCGAACGCGACCGGCATGCCGATGGCGAACAGGAGCAGGGTGCTCCCGAGCAGCAGGTAGGTCATGCCACGCTCCCTTCGCCGGGCTTGCGGGCCAGCGCCAGCCTGCCTTGCGCGCGCAGCAGCGTGCGTTCGACCTGGTAGGCCAGCATGATCGCCGCGCTCACCGGGACCGAGGCGTACACCCACGACATCGGGATCTCCAGCATGGTCGCCTCGACGTTGGAGTTCACTTCGACGATGTTCAGGCCCTGCACGAGCAGCACCACCAGGGCGAGGACCATCAGCGCGTCCACGAGCCAGGCGAGGATCGCCTGCAGCCTGCGCGGGAGCAGCACGACCACCGTCTCCACGACGATGTGCCCGCCATGGCGGTAGGCCACGGCGGCGCCGAGGAAGGTGATCCAGACGAAGGCGTAGCGGGCCAGCTCCTCGCTCCAGGAGAGCGGGTTGCCCAGCACGAATCGGCAGAACACCTGCAGCATGATGGTGGCGACCATGACGGCGGTCAGGAGGGCGACCGCCGTCTCAGCGCCCCAGCGCCAGAGAAGGCGCACCGCTTTCAAAGGAGGGCCGCCGGTTGCGGCCTTGCCACCCAACGGCGGCTTGGAAGATGCCTCGACATGCATGATTTGGACCTCGTGACGAGATTGAGTTGACCGTGCGAGCACGCTGACGGGCGGCCGAGGGCGGAAGTGCACCGCCGGCCTCGCCGTCAACGGATGCGGGTAGTGATCAGCCGGCAGTCTTCAGGATCTCGTCCAGCAGGCCCGGTTTCCACTTGTCGGCGAACTTGGGCGGCACTTCCTTCAGCACCACGTTCGCGAACGCCTTGAGGTCCGGCTCGATCACCGTCATTCCCTTGTCATGCAGCGTCTTGCGCAGTTCGCCTTCCTGCTTGGCGATCTGCTCGTCGGCGTACTCCACCGAGTCGTTCACGGCCTGCTGCAACAACTTGCGGTCCGCTTCGGCAAGGGATTGCCAGAAGCGCTCGCTGGCGACCATCCAGCCGTTGCCGCGCACGTGCGAGGTCATCACCAGGTATTTCTGCACGTCGTGGAAGCTGTTGCCGTTGATGGTGCCCAGCGGGTTCTCCTGGCCATCGATGGTGCCCTGTTGCAGCGCGGTGAACACCTCCGGGAATGCCATCGGGGTCGGGCTGGCGCCGAGCGCCCGCCACGCGGCCACGTACACGGGGATCTCCGGCACGCGCAGCTTGAGGCCGGCCAGGTCGGCGGGCGTGCGCACCGCGCGGTTCTTGGTGGTGAGCTGGCGGGCGCCGCGGTTCACGATGCCCAGCACGC